>NZ_JBEPFL010000018.1:0-167253 GCF_040301925.1 Streptomyces sp. NPDC000075 | reverse complement strand
CGGTAACGCCATGCCCGCCCCCATGCCTGTCGAAGTCGTCACATCCGACCAGCACAACGAGCAACCCGGCAAACCTTCCCGGTCACAGCACTAGGTCGTGCGGAGTAAGCGGGATCCGACCAATTGACAGGGGTAAATCCAGGCAGCGGACCTTACTCTGGGGCGATGAGCGCCCTTGAACCCCGGATATCGGAGACCTCCGCCGCCCCGTCCCCACCACCGGGCGGCATTCTCGGGCCGGCCTACCGGGCGCTGAGCGTGGGGATCATCTCCGTGATCTTCCTGATGGCCTTCGAGGCCACCGCCGTCGGGACCGCCATGCCCGTCGCCGCGCGTGAGCTGGACGGGATCGGGCTCTACGCCTTCGGGTTCTCCGCCTACTTCACCACCAGCCTCTTCGGCATGGTCCTCTCCGGCCAGTGGGCCGACCGGCAGGGCCCGCTGCGGCCGCTGACCGTGGGGATCGGGGCCTTCGCCGCCGGGCTCGTGTGCTCCGGGACCGCCGGGGTCATGGGGATGTTCGTGCTCGGGCGGGCCCTGCAGGGGCTCGGGGGCGGGCTGGTCATCGTCGCGCTCTACGTCGTCGTCAGCCGCGCCTACGAGGAGCGGCTGCGGCCCGCGATCATGGCGGCCTTCGCCGCCGCCTGGGTGGTGCCGTCGATCGTCGGGCCGCTGGCCGCCGGGACCGTCACCGAGTACCTCGGGTGGCGGTGGGTGTTCCTCGGGATCCCCGTGCTGGTCGTCGTGCCGCTGCTGGTGGCGCTGCCGGCGATCCGCCGGACCGCCTCCGGGCCGGTGGACACCGGCGGGGCGGCGCCCGCGGCGTTCGACCGGCGGCGGATCCGGCTGGCGCTCGGGATCTCGGTCGGGGCCGGGCTGCTCCAGTACGCCGCCCAGGACCTGCGGTGGGTGTCGCTGCTGCCCGGGGCCGTCGGCGCGGCCCTGCTGGTGCCGGCGGTGCTCGGGCTGCTGCCGCGCGGGACGTACCGGGCGCGGCGCGGGCTGCCGTCCGTGGTGCTGCTGCGCGGGCTGGCGGGCGGGGCCTACATCGGGTCGGAGAGCTTCGTTCCGCTGATGCTGGTCACCCAGCGCGGGCTCAGCCCGACCCTGGCCGGGTTCTCGCTGGCGCTCGGCGGGGTGACGTGGGCGCTGGGCTCGTGGGTGCAGTCCCAGGGGCGGACGGCGCCGTACCGGGAGCGGCTGATGGCGGCCGGGATGGTGATGGTGGCGCTCGCGATCCTCGCGGCCCCGGCGGTGCTGATCGAGTCGGTGCCGGTGTGGACGCTGGCCCTGGCGTGGGCCGTGGGCTCCCTCGGCATGGGGCTGGTGGTCGGCTCGGCGAGCGTGCTGCTGATGCGGCTGTCGGCGCCCGAGGAGGCGGGGGCGAACTCCGCCGCGCTCCAGATCTCCGACGCGCTGGCGAACGTGGTGCTGCTGGCCGCCGGCGGTGCGGCCTTCGCCGCGCTCGGCGGCGGAGCGGTGGGGGCCGGGCACGTGATCGGCACGGAGGGTGGCGCCTCGCACCCCGCGGCCTTCCTCGTGGTCTTCCTGATGATGACCTGCGTGGCCCTGGTGGGGGCGTGGGTGGCGACCCGGCTCCAGGAGGAGCGTCCGGGCGCGGAGAGCGCCTGACCGGCCGGAGGCGGAACGTCACGCCGCGTGCGGGACCGGCGTCCCGGAGGACGCCCGTCCCGCCGCCGCGGACCGGGCCGCAGCCCGGAATCCCGGGGTCCGGGGGTGCCGGCCGGACGGCGGTGACCGCCGAAGATCGCCGATGGCCGCGGGAGTTGGTCCCGGTGTGACCCTCGCCGCACTGCCCGAGGTCACGGGCCTGTCCCTCCGCGGAGGGTGTCGCGGCGCGGGTAAGGTGGCCCGGTTGTCCGCCCGGTCGTCCTGAGTACAGAACGACCGCCACCGAGAGCCCGAACCGGAGACCGTGACTACTACCGCCTCCCACCACCTCTCACCCGCCTTCCCCGGCCGTGCGCCGTGGGGTACCGCCAGCAAGCTGCGTGCCTGGCAGCAGGGGGCGCTGGACAAGTACATCCAGACCCAGCCCCGTGACTTCCTCGCCGTCGCCACCCCCGGCGCCGGCAAGACCACCTTCGCGCTGACCCTGGCCTCCTGGCTGCTGCACCACCACGTGGTGCAGCAGGTGACCGTGGTCGCGCCGACCGAGCACCTGAAGAAGCAGTGGGCGGAAGCCGCCGCCCGCATAGGCATCCGGCTCGACCCCGAGTACTCGGCCGGGCCGCTCAGCAAGGACTACCACGGCGTCGCCGTCACCTACGCCGGTGTCGGCGTGCGGCCGATGCTGCACCGCAACCGCTGCGAGCAGCGCAAGACCCTGGTGATCCTGGACGAGATCCACCACGCGGGCGACTCGAAGTCCTGGGGCGAGGCCTGCCTGGAGGCCTTCGACCCCGCGACCCGCCGCCTCGCGCTGACCGGAACCCCGTTCCGCTCCGACACCAACCCGATCCCGTTCGTGACGTACGAGGAGGGCAACGACGGCATCCGCCGCTCCTCCGCCGACTACACGTACGGCTACGGCAACGCGCTGGGCGACGGCGTCGTCCGGCCCGTGATCTTCCTGTCCTACAGCGGCAACATGCGCTGGCGCACCAAGGCCGGCGACGAGATCGAGGCCCGCCTCGGCGAGCCGATGACCAAGGACGCCATCTCGCAGGCCTGGCGCACGGCGCTGGACCCGCGCGGCGACTGGATGCCGAACGTGCTGCGCGCCGCCGACCAGCGCCTCACGGAGGTCAGGAAGGGCATCCCGGACGCCGGTGGGCTCGTCATCGCCGCCGACCAGGACGCGGCGCGCGCGTACGCGAAGCTGATCCGGGAGATCACCGGGACCAAGCCGACCGTCGTGCTCTCCGACGACACCGGCGCGTCGAAGAACATCGACACCTTCAGCGCGAACGACGACCGGTGGATGGTCGCGGTCCGCATGGTGTCGGAGGGCGTCGACGTCCCCCGCCTCGCGGTGGGCGTGTACGCGACGACCATCTCGACCCCGCTGTTCTTCGCGCAGGCCGTCGGCCGCTTCGTGCGATCACGCAGGCGCGGCGAGACGGCGTCCGTGTTCCTTCCGACCATCCCCTACCTCCTCGGCTTCGCCAGCGAGATGGAGGTCGAGCGCGACCACGTCCTCGACCGGCCGAAGAAGGCGGGCGAGGACGAGGACCCGTACGCCCAGTCCGAGAAGGAGATGGAGGAGGCGAACCGGCAGGAGGACGAGGACACCGGCGAGGACGAGCAGATGTCCTTCGAGGCCCTCGAATCCGACGCCGTCTTCGACCGGGTGCTGTACGACGGCGCCGAATTCGGCATGCAGGCGCACCCCGGCAGCGAGGAGGAGCAGGACTACCTCGGCATCCCGGGCCTGCTGGAGCCGGACCAGGTGCAGCTGCTGCTGCAGAAGCGGCAGTCGCGGCAGATCGCGCACAGCCGGCGCAGGCCGGACGCGGAGGCGGACCTGCTGGAGCTGCCGGCCGACCGGCGGCCGGTGGTTTCGCACAAGGAGCTGCTGGAGCTGCGCAAGTCGCTGAACACGATGGTGGGCGCGTACGTCCACCAGAGCGGCAAGCCGCACGGGGTGATCCACACCGAGCTGCGCCGGGTGTGCGGCGGGCCGCCGAGCGCGGAGGCGACGGCGGGGCAGCTGAAGGAGCGGATCAAGAAGGTCCAGGAGTGGGCCACCCGGATGCGGTGAGCCTTCCGGCCCGGAGGTGGATGCGGAACGGGGTCCGTGCGCGGTGCGCACGGACCCCGTTGCCGTCGGGCGTGGAGCCGGGTCAGTTGGTGACGCGGCGACGACGGCCGGTGCCGGCGACCAGGGCGGCGCCCATGGCCAGGGCCACACCGCCGGCGCCGAGCGCCCAGCTGGTGGCGGCGTCCGTACCGGTCTCGGCGAGCTCGCCGCCGGCGGTGGTGCCGGTGCCGGTGCCGGTGCCGGTGTTGTGGTCGACGATCGGCGTGGTGGTGCCGCCGCCGTTCGGCTTGGTGTCGTTGCCGCCACCGGTGTTGCCGCCACCGTTGTGGTTGCCACCGGTGTTGCCACCCGTGTGGCCGCCGGTGTTGCCACCGCCCTGGTTGGCGGCGGCCTTGATCTCGGACCGGGCGCCGGTGCTCTCGGAGTAGATGTTCTCGCCCTTGACGTTGCTCCAGCCAACGGTCCAGAGACCGAACTGGGTGGGCGTGGCGTCCTTGGAGAACTTCAGACGGAGCTTGACGTCGAAGGCATCGTTCTTCGCGATCGAACCCGTACCGATGTAAAGACCGTAGGACTCCTCGGAGCCTTCGACCTCGACCGGCTGCCAGCCCCACTTGCCGTGCTCGTTCTCGACCCACGCCTCGAAGGAGACGTAGTCGCCCTTGAAGTTCGTGTGGGTCATCAGGTTCAGACCGAGGCTGTAGTCCTCGAGGTCCTTGCCGCCCTTGTTGTTCACGTGCAGGCTGAACTCCTGCCAGCCCCCGCCCGCCGTGAAGGAGCCGGGCAGGCCCTTGACGTCGAGCTTCGGGCCGGTCGCCTGCCACTCGTCGCCGGACTCGTCCTCGGCGGTCTCCTTGGAAGCCGGCTTGTCGGCGGACGGCTTGGCCGGGGTCTCCGGAGCGGGCTTGGCGTCCTTCGCCGGGGTTTCCGCAGCGGGCTTGGCGGCCGGGGTCTCGACGGCCGGCTTCGCCGTGTCCGCGGCCGGGGCCGGGGTCTCGGCGGCGGCGGAGTCGCCCTTGGGGGCCGAGTCCGGGGTGGTGACGGCGGTGTTCTTCGCCTCGTCCGCCATCGCGGGCGTGGCCATGAGGACCGTCGGGCCCACCACGGCTGCGGCGGCCACGACGGCCATGCGCTTCAGCTTCACTTGCTGCTTCTCTCCCCTGGTACGCGTTCGAGGCGCGTGTCGCCCCGACCCCCCCAACATCCTTTTGAACACGATCAGACTAGTGGGCATGTAAACCGATTTTCGGTCGGGGGACATTACGAATCGATACAGGCGCGAGGTGAAAAGGGCTGAAACCGGCAGGAGGCGACCGGATTCTGGACGAGGTCTTCCGCTGAGCGGACCCGCTCGCTACTGTCCCCGCATCGAACGCCCCGTGGCAGCGCCGCCGCGGGAGCGCAGCCGGTGCCATGGCCGCTACCGGCGGCCTCTCCGTGCGTCGCCGAGGGACCGGCAGCGCCGAACCTCGTGAGAGTCACCGCCGTCCACCGACGACACAGAGGGAGAGGCGACGTGACCGCGGAAACCTCCCAGACTCTCGACCGAGGGCTCAGAGTCCTCAAACTCCTCGCAGACACCGACCACGGGCTGACCGTGACCGAGCTCTCCAACCGGCTCGGCGTCAACCGCACCGTGGTCTACCGCCTGCTCGCCACCCTGGAACAGCACGCCCTGGTCCGCCGCGACCTCGGCGGCCGGGCCCGCGTGGGACTCGGCGTGCTGCGGCTGGGCCGCCAGGTCCACCCGCTCGTGCGCGAGGCCGCCCTGCCCGCGCTGCGTTCGCTCGCCGAGGACATCGGCGCCACCGCGCACCTGACGCTCGTCGACGGCACGGAGGCGCTCGCCGTGGCCGTCGTGGAGCCGACCTGGACGGACTACCACGTCGCCTACCGCGCCGGTTTCCGCCACCCCCTGGACCGCGGCGCGGCCGGCCGGGCCATCCTGGCGGCCCGTCAGGGCTCGCTGATCGAGCCCGGCTACACGCTCACCCACGGCGAACTCGAGGCGGGCGCCAGCGGCGCCGCCGCGCCCCTGGTCGGCATCACCGGCCTGGAGGGCAGCGTCGGTGTGGTCATGCTCGCCGACGCCGTGCCGGAGCGGGTCGGGCCCCGCGTGGTCGACGCGGCCCGCGAGGTCGCCGACGCCCTGCGCTGACGCCCTGCGCTGACGTCCTGCGCCCACGTCGACCGTTGCCGCGCCCGCGCCGCCTGACGGCCGCCGGGTGCGGCCCTGTGCGTACCGGGCCGATGGGTGCCGCTGTGTGCGGCGCGGGGCGGAGCGTGCGGGTCGGTAGATTGACCGGGTGCTCTCTCGCCTCACACGTCTGCCGCGTCCCACCGCCCTGGCCGTCTGCGCCGCGCCCGTCCTCGCGCTGCTCGCCGTCGCGGCCCTCGCACCGCTGCCCTTCGTGGTGGCCGTCCCGGGGCCCACGGCCGACGTGCTCGGCTCCGACCAGGGCAAGCCGGTGATCACCGTCACCGGCGCCCCGGTCCGGGACACCAAGGGCCAGCTGCGGATGACCACCATCCGGGCCACCGGCCCCTCCTCGACGATGCGGCTGCACGAGCTCGTGGACCACTGGTTCAGGAGCGACGAGGCGGTCATGCCCAGGGAAGTGGTCTACCCCTCGGGCGGAAGCGACAAGGAGATCGAGGAGCACAACCTGGAGGAGATGAACCAGTCGCAGTCGGCCGCCGAGGCCGCCGCGCTCGGCTTCCTCCACAAGGACCCCAAGTCAGTCAAGGTCGACCTCAACCTCGCCGACGTCGGCGGCCCCAGCGCCGGCCTGCTCTTCACCCTCGGCATCGTCGACAAGATCGACGGCGACGGCAGCGGCGGCGACCTCACGGGCGGGCGCACCATCGCCGGCACGGGGACCATCAGCGCCGACGGGACGGTCGGCGCGGTCGGCGGGGTCGGGCTCAAGACGCAGGCCGCGCGGCGGGACGGGGCGACCGTATTCCTCGTGCCGAAGGCCGAGTGCTCCGACGCGAAGGCCGAGCTGCCCGAGGGGCTTCAGTTGGTCCCCGTCACTTCGCTGACGGATGCGGTGAACGCGCTGCGGGGGCTGAACCGGGGTGCGGACGTGCCGTCCTGCTGACGGGGGCCGCGGGCTTCTCGTCCAGGCCGCGCCAGGCCGGGAAGAGCAGCGGGGCCAGGGTGGTCAGGAGGTAGGCGCCGCCGAAGGCGAGCAGGGCCCGGCGGACGCCGAAGCCGTCGACCAGGAGGCCCGCCGCGAGGCCGCCCACCGGCATGACCAGCTCGCAGCCCGCCGTGGTCACGCCGGAGACCCGGCTGCGCAGCTCCTCGGGCACCCGTTCGTAGATCGCCGTCGTCAGGATCGGGTTCAGCATGCCCGCGCCCAGGCCGGCCAGGGCCATCGTCACGGCGAGGGGGAGCGGGGTGTGGGTCACGGCGGCGACCACGTAGCGGGTGGCGCCGGAGATCAGGAAGGCGCCCGCGAACACCGCCCGGCGCGGGAAGCGGTCGCCCCACGCCCCGTAGAGGAGGGCGCCGAGCAGGGCGAAGCCGCCGAAGAGGGAGATCATCAGGCCGAGGGCGGTGGCCCCGCCGAGGTCCTCGCGGCCGTGGACCGGCAGGAGGACGGAGGACCAGCCCTGGTCCAGGCCGTTGGTCGTCATCACCATGACGGTGATCCCCAGCAGCAGCCGTGAGCGGGTCAGGAACCGCCAGCCTTCGGCGAGTTCGGCGCGGTAGGCGGCGAACGAGGGCTTCCCAGCGGCGCGTTGGGGTTCAGCGGCGGGCAGGCCGCGCACGAAGGCGGAGACCAGCAGTGCCGACGCGGCGAAGGTGGCGGCGTCCATCAGCAGGACCGTCTCCGCGCCGAGGACCGCGATCAGCAGGCCCGCCACGGCGGCCCCGATCATCCGGGCCCCGCGCGACACGGCGTCGTAGAGGCTCGCGGCCCGGGCGACCGTGGTGCCCGCGTGCTCGGCGAGGCTCGGCAGCAGCACGGAGCGGGCGGTCAGGCCCGGGGTGTGCACGAGGCCGCCGAGGGCCATGAGCGCGCACAGCATCCAGAACTCCAGCAGTCCCGCGTAGTGCAGCAGCGGGATCGCGCCGACCGAGACGGCGCAGACGAGGTCGGAGGCGGCGGAGACCCGGCGGCGGCCGATCCGGTCGATGACCGGGCCGCCGGCCAGGGCCGCGACGACGATGGGCAGGGTGGCGCAGAAGGCGACGACCCCGGCCCGTCC
Organism: Streptomyces sp. NPDC000075; assembly: GCF_040301925.1. Classification (NCBI taxonomy): domain Bacteria; kingdom Bacillati; phylum Actinomycetota; class Actinomycetes; order Kitasatosporales; family Streptomycetaceae; genus Streptomyces; species Streptomyces sp. NPDC000075. Next base: position 159,308 of record NZ_JBEPFL010000018.1, on the reverse strand, counting down.
GGCGCTGCCCGTGGTCTGGAGCACGAACCACGGGACGCCGATCAGGGTCAGTGAACTCCCCGCGATGGAGATGGTGTTGGCGGCCAGGACGGCTGCGAACGGGCGCCGGCTCATACGGCGTGCCGCTGGATACGGGCATGGAGGTGCTCGGGGCGCATCAGGCGGATCCCGGCGGCGACGAGGGCCTCGCCGAGCCGGTTGCGCAGGGCGGCGTGCACGGCGGGCGCGGCGGCGGGGGCGGTGTCACGGGCGAGGCGCCAGGTGGCGGCTTCGGCGGCGAGTTCGGCGGTGCGGGCGGCGTGGATCCGGGTGTGCGTGAAGGCGTGCATGGCAGGACTCCTTCGGAGCGGGTGGGGAAGGGCGGGGAAGGGGTGGGGAAGCGGCGGTGCGGCGCGGGGCTACGCGTGGCCGCGGCGCGGGAAGGCGTGGGTGTGGAAGCGGACCGTTTCCGTGTCCTCGGCCTGCGGCAGGTCGCGGTAGCCGTTCACCAGGTCGTGCATCTTGTGGATCAGCTCGGTGGCCTGAGCGGGCGTCAGGCGGAGGGTGAAGTCGCTCATGTCCGTCGAGGACCGCCATTCCCGCGGCCAGTTGTGGGAGTCGCCGAGCCAGGTGTTGAGCTCCTGGGTGTGGATGGTGGCGATCTCGTGCAGGAAGGCGTCGGCGGCGCCGCGCGTCTGAGGGTCGCTCTCGTCGTACATCAGCGTCTCGTCGAAGGCCGTGCCCTGGTGGATCGCCTGCCACCAGCGCTCGCGGCCCTTGCCGTGCCCGGGCGCGTCCTCGACGAAGCCGTGGGCGGCGAGCTGGCGCAGGTGGTAACTGGTGGCGCCGCTGGACTCGCCGAGCTGCTCCGCGAGCTGGGACGCGGTGGCCGGTCCCTCGTGCCGCAGGGCGGCCAGCATGCGCATGCGCAGGGGGTGGGCGAGGCCGCGCAGGGACCGGGCGTCCAGGGTGCGGACGGTGGGCTGCTTGGGCTCGGCCGACGGCTGCGACCGGGGCTGCGGCTGGGCCTGCGGCTGGGGTCGCGGCTGCGACTGGGCCGGTTCGGCGTTCTTCTCGGGCTTCTCGGGCATGGCTCAACCGTAAGCTTGCAAAGACTCCTATGCAAGGGTTTTTTTGCAAGCTTTTCTTTGGATGTCACCGGACCCCCGGACCCCCGTCGGCCAGCTGGCCGCGCTCAGTGGTCCCCGGCCGCCTGTTCCACCAGCGGGATGATCCGCAGCGGTACCGGGTTCTCCATGACGATCGCCGTCGAGGCCCGCACGATCCCCTCGAAGCCGACCACCCGGTCGATGACCCGCTGGAGGTCGGCGTTGGACCGCGCCACCAGCCGGCACAGCATGTCCCCGTGCCCGGTCGTCGTGTGCAGCTCCAGCACCTCCGGCACCCCGGCCAGGTGGGCCCGTACGTCCGCGCCCTGCCCCTGCTTGATCTCCAGCGTGGCGAAGGCCGTCACCGGGTAGCCCAGGGCCGTCGGGTCCACCTGCGGGCCGAAGCCGCGGATGACCCCGTTCGACTGGAGCCGGTCCAGGCGGGCCTGCACCGTGCCGCGCGCCACCCCGAGCCGGCGCGAGGCCTCCAGGACCCCGATCCGCGGCTCGCGCGCCAGCAGCACGATCAAGCGCCCGTCGAGCTCGTCGATAGCCATGGAAACCTTCCCTCGATCGGCTGGTCATACTGCACAGATCTCTCAGTCATCCTCGAACCTCACTGGGCAATATGTACAGCGGAAATGGAAACTATTGCGCAGCTTGTGGAACGGCGGGACGCTGCCCACATGACTGAGACCCTGGACACCACCCCGCAGACCGCGCGTGAGGCCGACCCCTTCCCGGTAAAGGGCATGGACGCGGTCGTCTTCGCCGTGGGCAACGCCAAGCAGGCCGCGCACTACTACTCCACCGCCTTCGGCATGAAGCTCGTCGCCTACTCCGGACCGGAGACCGGCAGCCGGGAGACCGCCAGTTACGTCCTGACCAACGGCTCCGCCCGCTTCGTCCTGACCTCGGTCATCAAGGCGACCACGGACCACGGCCGCTTCCTCGCCGAGCACGTCGCCGAGCACGGCGACGGCGTCGTCGACCTCGCCATCGAGGTCCCGGACGTGCGCGCCGCCTACGCGTACGCCGTCGAGCAGGGCGCGCGCGGCCTCGACGAGCCGTACGAGGTCAAGGACGAGCACGGCACGGTCGTGCTGGCGGCCATCGCCACCTACGGCCAGACCCGCCACACCCTCGTCGAGCGCGTGGACTACACCGGCCCCTACCTGCCGGGCTACGTGGAGCGCGAGCCGCTGGTCGCGGCGCCGGCCAAGCGCACCTTCCAGGCGATCGACCACTGCGTCGGCAACGTCGAGCTCGGCCGCATGAACGAGTGGGTCGCGTTCTACAACAAGGTCATGGGCTTCACGAACATGAAGGAGTTCGTGGGCGACGACATCGCGACCGAGTACTCGGCGCTGATGTCGAAGGTGGTCGCGGACGGCACCAAGAAGGTGAAGTTCCCGATCAACGAGCCGGCGATCGCGAAGAAGAAGTCGCAGATCGACGAGTACCTCGAGTTCTACAACGGCCCGGGCGTCCAGCACATCGCGCTCGCCTCGAACGACATCGTCTCGACCGTGCGCACGATGCGCGCGGCGGGCGTGGAGTTCCTGTCGGTGCCGGATACGTACTACGACACGCTGGGCGAGTGGGTCGGCGACACGCGCGTGCCGATCGACGAGCTGCGCGAGCTGAAGATCCTCGCGGACCGCGACGAGGACGGCTACCTGCTGCAGATCTTCACCAAGCCGGTGCAGGACCGGCCGACGGTGTTCTTCGAGATCATCGAGCGCCACGGGTCGATGGGCTTCGGCAAGGGCAACTTCAAGGCGCTCTTCGAGGCGATCGAGCGCGAGCAGGCCATCCGCGGCAACCTGTAGTTCCCCGGAGGTGCCCCCGGCCACCGCCGGGGGCACCCGGGCTCAGCCGGCCGACGGGCTCAGCCGGCCGACGGGCTCGGCCTGGGTTTCGGCGGGGCCGGAGCGGGCGCCGGCTTCGCGGGCTGCGCCGCCGGCTTCGGCTTCGGGCGGGGCTTCGGCATCTCCGGAGCCACCCACGGCGTGCGCGGCTGCATGTTCTCCGGCCCCCCGGGCGCCGGCTGCCCGACCGAGGCCAGGGCCTCCTTGGCCAGCGGGCCGCGGAGCGGCGAGAAGACCGGGTTCGTCCGCTCGACCTCCTGAAGGTGCCGCCGCGCGGCCGCCTCGTCCCCGACCCCCTGCTCGATCACCGCCCGGTGGTAGGCGAACTCCGCGCTCCGCAGCCCCGGTTCCGTCGCCTTCTTCGCGTACTCCAGCGCCGCCGCGTCCTCCCCGGTCCGGTGCAGTGCCCACCCCAGCGCGTCGGCGACCTGCACGCTCTTGTGCCGCTCCCACTCCGCCGACAGGCGGCGCACCGCCACCGCCGGATCGCCGTGGTCCGCCTCGAACAGGCCCAGCACCACCTCCTGGTCGACCCCGTCCGCCGCACTCCGCGCCGCCAGCACCGGCACCGCCTCGTACTGCGCCCGCGCCTCCTGCGGCCGCCCCAGCGAGTCCAGCAGCTCGCCCAGCTCCAGCGCCAGCCTCGGCACCGGCGTGCGCCCCAGCGCCAGCCGGTAGTCGCGCACCGCCTCCCCGCCGCGCCCCAGCGCCGCCAGCGCCCGGGCCCGGCCCCCCAGGGCCTCCGCCTGCGCCGGGTCCGTGCGCTGCGCGGCCTCGTACTGGCGCAGCGCCTCGGCCGGGTCGCCCCGCTCCCAGGCCAGCTCCCCGAGCCGGAACAGCACGTACGCCTTCTCCGCCGGGGACTTCGCCGAACCCCCCGCCGCCTCCAGCGCCACCACCGCGTCCTCGCGCCAGCCCCGGTCGCGGTAGACCTGGGCGGCCCTCAGGTCCCCGGCCAGGCCCGGCCGCAGTTCCTGGAGCTGCTCCAGCGCCCGCTGCGCGCCCTTGTAGTCGCCCAGGCCCGTGTACGCGTCCACGAGGACCGGGTACGCCGTCCAGCGCCTCGGCGCCTGCGCCCGTACCAGCTCGCCCCACTTGCGGGCCGTCACGAAGTCCCCCCGGGCACCGGCCAGCGCGCCCATGCCCGTCATCGCGTCGAGGTTGCCCTTCTCCGCGGGCCGGACCTCCAGTGACCGCTTCAGGGCCCGCTCCGCCTTCGGGAACCAGCCGGAATCGGCCGTCCGCCGGGCCTGTTCCAGGTACGCCGAGCCCAGCACCGCCCACGAAGCGTCGTCGTCGGGGTGCCCGGCGAGCCACTTCTCCCGGTCCGCCACCAGCGCCGTCAGGTCCACCGCCGCCGCCGGGGCGCCCATGCCCACCGCCGCCGCGGCCCGCTCGCTCGGCCCCGGCGGGCGGGCGTCGTCGCCCGCGCGGGCGGGGCGGATCAGCAGGGTCGCGGCGATCAGCACCACCGTCACCGCGGCCGCCACCACCGTCTTGCGGCCGGTGAAGGTCACGGGCGGCGCGGGCTGCGGGGATTGCTCGTCGAAACCGTCCATGCGCTCACTGTGCGTCAATATGAAGAGGCCGCCCGGGTGTCCGAAGCCCGCCGCAGCCGTGTTCACACCGATGGCCCCGGCTGCCACTCTGACCCCATGGACGACGACCACGCCTCCCCGCCCCCGGGTCTCCTCGCACGGCTGCGCGAGGGCCTGCCGCCCGAGGCGGTCCTCACCGACCCGCAGGTGACCGCCGCGTACGCCTCCGACATGGCCGGCTTCTGCCCCGCGGGCACCCCGGCGGCCGTCGTCCTGCCCCGGACCGTGGAACAGGTGCGGCACGTGATGCGCACCGCCACCGCCCTACGCGTCCCCGTGGTCCCCCAGGGCGCCCGCACGGGCCTCTCCGGGGCCGCCAACGCCTCCGACGGCTGCATCGTGCTCTCTCTGGTGAAGATGGACCGGATCCTGGAGGTCTCCACCGTCGACCGGACCGCCGTCGTCGAGCCGGGCGTGGTCAACGCGGTCCTCTCCCGGGCCGTCGCCGAACAGGGCCTGTACTACCCGCCCGACCCCTCCAGCTGGGAGCAGTGCACCATCGGCGGCAACATCGGCACCGCCTCGGGCGGGCTGTGCTGCGTCAAGTACGGGGTCACCGCCGAGTACGTGCTCGGACTGGACGTGGTGCTGGCCGACGGACGGCTGCTGCGCACCGGGCGGCGGACCGCCAAGGGGGTCGCCGGATACGACCTGACCCGGCTCTTCGTGGGCTCCGAGGGCACCCTGGGCGTGGTCGTGGGGGCCGTCCTCGCGCTGCGGCCGGCGCCGCCGCGCCAGCTGGCCCTCGCCGCCGAGTTCCCGTCCGTCGCCGCCGCCTGCGCCGCCGTGTGCGCCGTCATGGAGGCGGGTCTGACGCCCTCGCTGCTGGAGCTGATGGACCGGACGACCGTCCGCGCCGTCAACGCCCTCGGCAGGATGGATCTGCCCGAGAGCACGGAGGCGCTGCTGCTGGCCGCCTTCGACACCCCGGACGCGCCCGCCGAACTCGCGGCCGTGGGCGAACTGTGCGCGGCCGCCGGGGCGAGCGCCGTCGTCCCCGCCGAGGACGAGGCGGAGTCGCACCTGCTGCTCCAGGCCCGGCGGATGTCCCTGACCGCCCTGGAGACCCTGCGGCCCGCGACGATGATCGACGACGTGTGCGTGCCCCGGTCGCGGCTCGCCGACATGCTGGAGGGCACGGCCGCCATCGCGCGGAAGTACGACCTGCTCATCGGCGTCTGCGCGCACGCCGGCGACGGCAACACCCACCCGGTCGTCTGCTTCGACCCCGCGGACGAGGACGAGACGCGGCGCGCCCGCGAGTCCTTCGACGCCATCATGGCCCTCGGGCTGTCCCTGGGCGGGACCATCACCGGGGAGCACGGGGTCGGGGTGCTCAAGAAGGAGTGGCTGGCCCGCGAACTCGGGCCGGTCGGACTGGAGTTGCAGCGGGCCGTCAAGCAGGCCTTCGACCCGCTCGGCCTGCTGAACCCCGGCAAGCTGTTCTGAGGCGCGGTCCTCGCCGCGGGTCCTCACAGGTCACCGTCCGCGGACTCGTCCGAGGGCCACGGGTCGCGCAGCCACAGCTCGTCGGCCGGGGTCGGGGTGAGCAGCTCGGCCAGCGCCTCGTCCAGGCGGAGCCGCTCCGTCTCGGACCCGGGCGGGACCACGCGCAGCGTGCGCTCCAGCCAGGCCGACACGGCGCCGGCCGGGGCCTCCAGGAGGGCGTCGCCGTCGGGGGAGCTGAGGGCCATGCACAGGACCGACTCGCTGTCGATCTTCGTGGGCCAGATCCGGACGTCCCCGTGGCCGCAGGGACGGAACACGCCCTCGACGAGCAGCTCGCGGGCGAAGGTCCAGTTGACGGGGGCGCTGGTGCCCGTGTGGAAGGTGATGTGCACGGCGTAGGGGTCGTCGGTGAGGTAGAGCAGCTTCGCGGGGACGCGGATGCTGCGCTCGGGGGACAGGATCAGCTGGAGTTCGAGATCGCGCTCGATGACGGGGTGGTGGTGCACGGCGGCCTCACTTCGGTCGGTCGTCCTCGGACGTGGGACGCGGACCGCCCCACGTCCGGAGAGAGCGCCGATGTGCCCGGGTATGACGCGACTTCCGGCACCGATTTCGAGCTTGGCCGAAATCTGTCGGATGACCGAAATCAATGCGTTGGGGCGGAGGTGGGGGCGGGGGTGGGGTGAGGTTCGCTCAAAGGCTTGGAATCTGCCGTTACCGGACCTGGCGGGAGGGGGTTCTTGGCTATGGTCCTCCCCTTGGGTCCTCCCCTGCACAAGCCTTGAGCCACGATCGGAGTTGGGGACATTGACGGCCTCCCCTGGTGACGGCGAGCACGCGGCCCGCGAGGGCTTCTACCCCGATCCGTCCATCCCCGGGTACGTCCGGTACTGGAACGGCGCCGCCTGGGTCCCCGGTACGAGCCGTCCCGCCCCCGCCCGGGTGGAGGAGACGGGGCCGGTCTTCCTCGACGACACCTCCGCGACGGAAGCCCTCCCGGACCCCGGCCCCGGCCCCCGTCCGGCGGTACGGGACCACGCGGCCGCGACGGCCTGGCGGGGCGAGCCCGCGCGCGGGGGACGGGGCGGCGACCCGGCGGCCGGGCCCTGGGGCGCGGCCCCCTCGGAAGCACCCGCGCCCGACGGAGGGCGGGAGGCGCCCGCGCACGGGGGCTGGCAGGCGGATCCCGCGCACCAGGCAGGGTTCGGCGGGCCCCGCGACGTCCGGGTCTCCTGGGGCGGCCCGGACGTCGGGGAGCCCGAGGACGCCCGGCCCGGCGGGATCTCCCTGGCCCGGCCGGCGGCCGCCGCACCCGCCGCGCGGCGGCTGCCCGCGCAGGCCGGCGCCGAGAGCGTGGGCATCCTCTCGGCCCGCCCGCCGGCCTGGCCCGAGGCCCCGGGCACGGGCGTCTCGGGCCTCACGTCCAGCTGGCCGGAGGCCACGGCCCCGGCGGGGGCCCCGGGGACGGCCGCGGGGAGTCCCGCACCGGCGGGCGACCCGGGCCGGGCCGCCGGTTCCGCCCCGGCGTGGCCCGCCGACCCGGCCCCGGCGTGGGCGCGAACACCGGCGAACACCTCCGCCCCGCAGGCCCCCGCCCGGGGGTGGTCCGGGGACCCGGGGCCGGAGGAGGACTCCGCCGGCGCGTGGTCCGGCGCCCCGGCGGCGGCCGTCCCGGGCGCGCGGGCGGGGAGTCCCGCCCGGGAGTGGTCCGAGCTCGGCGCCCCGGAGGCCGGGGGGAGTTCCGCCCGGGAGTGGTCCGCCGCCCAGGACGTCGCGGCTGCCGGCCGGGGCGTGCGGTCCCGCCCGGAGGAGGGCTCCGCGGCGGCCCGGGCCGGCGCCCGGCACCCCGGGCCGGGGCGGGACTCCGTACAAGGGCGGGCCGGGACGCCGGAGGGCGCGGCGCCGACCGACGGCCCACGGGCCCCGGCCCCCGGGCCGGAGCGCGGGGCCGTCCGGGGAGTGCGCCCCGAGCCGGAGAGGGGCTCCCTGGCGGCGTGGTCGGCGGCCCGGGCGGCCGCCCCGGCCGACCCCGGCCGGGCTCCCGAGGCCGCCGAGGCCGGCCACGGCGGGCCCGCCGCCGCGGCGCGGGCCGGCGTCCGCGCGGCCGCCGGGCCCGCCGGGCCCGCCGCGCACGCCCCGTCCTCGGCCCCCGCCGCGCCGCCCGAGGCGGCCGTACGGGAGGACTCCCGGGCCGTCTTCGAACGGATGGCGGAGCGGGCCGTACGGCCCGCCGGGCTCGTGCGCCGGGGGCTGGCCAGGCTCCTGGACTCGCTCGTCCTCGCCGGGGTGGCCGCCGCCGTCGCGGTGCCCCTCGTACCGGAGGTGACGGCCCACCTCCAGGCCAAGGTCGACGCCGCCCGGGCCAGCGGACGCACCACCACCGTGTGGCTGCTCGACGCCACCACCGCCGGCCGGCTGGGCCTCGTCCTGGGCGCCGTCCTGCTGTTCGGGGTGTTCTACGAGGCCCTGCCCACCGCCCGTTGGGGCCGCACCCCGGGCAAGAAGCTGTGCGGGGTACGGGTCCTGGCCACCGCCACCCTGCGCCCGCCCGGCTTCGGCGCGGCCCTGCTGCGCTGGCTCGTGTTCGCGTCCCTGGGGCTGCCCGGGACCCTGTGGTCCCTGGCGGACCGCCCGCGCCGGCGCGGGCTGCACGACCGGGCCGCCCGGACGTACGCGGCCCGCTGACGGCACTACGGCCCCAGGCCCCGTCCCCCGGACGGACCCCGTGGCGTTGCGGGGTGCGGGGGGACGGGTTCGACTCGGGCCATGAGCACCGACCAGCCGCCGCCGGGTCAGCCGCCCGAGGACGACCCGTTCCTCAAGAAGCCGCAGGAACCGACGCCTCCGGCGGGCGGTTCGCCGTACGGTTCGCCGCCGCCGCCCGGCGGTGCGGGTGGGGGCGGGGGCTATCCGCCGCCCCCGCCGCCGCCCCCGTACGGCGGCGGCCCCGGCGACCCGTACGGCGGTGGCGGCCCCGGCGGCCACGGCTACGGCATGCCGGACCCGCTCGCCGGCATGCCGCCGCTGGCGGACACGGGCAAACGGCTCCTCGCGCGACTCATCGACGTGCTGGTCCTGGCCATCCCGATCTGGGCGATCTGGGTGGTGTTCCTGCTCAGCGTCCCGTCCAGCACGGACCGGACCGATGACACGACCGACGCCTCCTTCCCCGGATGGGTCAGCGGCGTCTTCTGGCTGTGGGTGTTGGTCGCCGCCGTCGCCGGCATCGCTTATGACTGGTTCTTCGTCCAGAAGGGCGGCCAGACCCTCGGCAAGAAGCTGATGCGCCTGCGCGTGGCCATGCTCAACGACGGCAGTGTGCCCTCGTCGGGTGCTTCCCTCAGCAGGGCGGCCACCCTCTGGGTGCCGTTCCTGATTCCGTGCTGCTGCGGCCTGTGGTGGATCGCCGTGGGCATCTCGATCCTCATCGACCAGCCCTACCGGCAGGGCTGGCACGACAAGGCCGGCAAAACCGTGGTGGTCACGGTGACCTGACGCGCAGGGCGCACGTGCGCGGGCGGCCGGTTCCCCAGGGAGGGGACCGGCCGCCCGCGTACGCGCGCCGGGGCGGCTCAGTGGTGAACGGGGTGCTCCGCGGGGGCCGTTCGCGGCTCCGGCACCCGGACCTCCTCGCCCGGCGCGGCCGCCGGCGCCGCGGCCCCGCCGCGCCGGACCGCTCCGCGCGCGGCGGCGTGGCGGCCGCGCCGGCGGGGGAGCGGGACGGTCAGGGCGACCAGCAGCCCGAGGGCGAGGGCGGCGGCGGAGATGACGGCTACCCCGATCCCCGTGCTCGTCTGCGAGAGCAGCAGCATGGCGATCGTCGACACGATGACGGTGGCGGAGCCGTAGGCGAGCTGTGCGGCAGTCGGACGCGGCATGACGTGTTCCGTCCTCGGAGGCGGGAGGTGCAGGTGCGTCGGCTCGGAGTCGGCTCGACCGTCTCGCGCGTCAAGTGACCCATACGACGGGATGCCCGAGGAGGGCCAGAAGTAAGCGTGACCTTACCCACGATGCCGGAGCACGGGGGGCGCACGGGGTCACAAACCGGGTCGCAACCGGACGACCGTCGGCCGGCGGTGTGTCCCTTCGCCCGGAAGGCCCCGATGACTCCAAACGTCCGAATAACGGAACTGGCAGACCGCATAGTGCAGTTGTAAGGAAGAAGTCAAGGTCTGTCTTTTCTTTAGACTCTCCGGTCAAATGTCGTCACTTGAGACGCGCGCCGCGCGGGACCCCCCACTCCTATGGAGACGTTCCGACCAACGCCCGCGGCCGCGGGAGGGGAACGACATCAAGTGACCGGCAACTCCGCAAGGCGTCGCGCGCTGCGCGCCGCCGTAGTCGGCGTGACCATGGCGGCAACCGCCGCCTCGGGCGCCTTCTTCGCCACGGCTCAGGCCGACACCACCTGGGGCGGCGTGCCCGCCTCGGACAAGCAGGACCCGACCGCTCCTGCCCAGGAGAAGGTCAAGCACGACCTCGAAACCCCGTTCAGCAAGCAGCAGGCGCAGGAGCGCGAGGCTGCCCTTGACCAGGTGCTGGCGGGCAAGAAGCAGGTCGAGCAGCGCGGTGCCTCGAAGGTCGTCAAGCTCGACGACAAGAAGTACGTCGAGCTCGGCCGCGAGAAGACCGACAAGATCTTCACCATCCTCGTCGACTTCGGCGACCAGGTCGACAACACGACCATGTTCGACCCGGACGGCCCGACCGGCCCGAAGCCGCCGGAGCCCAAGTACGGCGGCACGCCCGGCCCGCTGCACAACCAGATCGCGCAGCCCGACCGCGCGAGCAACAACAGCACCGCCTGGCGCAAGGACTTCAGCCGCGACTACTTCCAGGACCTGTACTTCGGTACCGGCCCGGGCAAGAACTCCCTGAAGACGTACTACGAGAAGACCTCCTCGGGCCGCTACTCGGTCGACGGCCAGGTCGCCGACTGGGTCAAGATCCCGTGGAACGAGGCCCGTTACGGCTCGAACTACTGCGGCCAGACCAACTGCTCCAACGTGTGGGACGCCGTCCGCGACGGTGTGAACGCGTGGGTGGACGGCCAGAAGAAGGCCGGCAAGACCGACGCCGAGATCAAGGCCACGCTGGCGCAGTACGACCAGTGGGACCGCAACGACTTCGACGGCGACGGCAACTTCAACGAGCCCGACGGCTACATCGACCACTTCCAGATCGTCCACGCGGGCGAGGACGAGTCGGCCGGCGGCGGCGTGCAGGGCAAGAACGCGCTGTGGGCGCACCGCTGGTACGCGTACGGCACGGACGTCGGCAAGACCGGCCCGGCGGGCAACAAGGCCGGCGGTACCCAGATCGGTGACACCGGCATCTGGGTCGGCGACTACACGATGCAGCCGGAGAACGGCGGCCTCGGCGTCTTCGCGCACGAGTACGGCCACGACCTCGGTCTGCCGGACCTCTACGACACCTCCGGTGGCGGCGAGAACTCGGTCGGCTTCTGGTCCCTGATGTCGGCCGGCTCCTGGCTCGGCGAGGGCAAGGACTCCATAGGCGACCTCCCGGGCGACATGACGGCCTGGGACAAGCTCCAGCTGGGCTGGCTGAACTACGACACGGCCAAGGCCGCGACGAAGTCCACGCACAAGCTGGGCGTCTCGGAGTACAACACCAAGGACAAGCAGGCGCTGGTCGTCGAGCTGCCCAAGAAGCAGGTCAAGACCGACATCGTCGCTCCCGCCGAGGGTTCCTCGCAGTGGTGGAGCCAGATGGGTGACGACCTCAAGAACACCCTGACCCGCTCCGTCGACCTGACGGGCAAGAAGTCCGCGGCCCTCTCCCTCAAGGGCTGGTGGGACATCGAGCAGGACTACGACTTCCTCTACACCGAGGTGTCCACGGACGGCGGTGCCACCTGGCACGCGCTGGCCGGCACCGCCGACGGTGCGGCCCTCCCGGCCGACGCCTCCGGCGCCCCCTCGCTGACCGGCGTCTCCGGCGCCTGGAAGTCGCTGAACTTCCCGCTCGACGCCTACGCGGGCCAGAAGATCGACCTCCGCTTCCGCTACCAGACGGACGGCGGCGCGGGCGGCAAGGGCTTCACGGCCGACGCCATCACCCTGACCGCCGACGGTGCGGCCGTCTTCACCGACGGTGCCGAGAACGGCGACAACGGCTGGACCGGCAAGGGCTTCCAGCGGGTCGGCGCGGGCTTCACCAAGGAGTACCCGCAGTACTACATCGCCGAGAACCGCCGCTACGTCTCGTACGACCACACCCTCAAGGTGGGCCCGTACAACTTCGGCTGGGCCAACACCAAGCCGAACTGGGTCGAGCACTACCCGTACCAGGACGGTCTGCTGATCTGGCTGTGGGACAAGTCGCAGAAGGACAACAACACGAGCCAGCACCCCGGCTCGGGTCTGATCCTCCCGATCGACGCCAACGCCAAGCCGATGAAGTGGGCCGACGGCACGCTGCTCCGCAACAAGATCCAGCCGTACGACGCCCCGTTCAGCGCCTACTCGACGGACGCGTTCACCCTGCACAACAAGGGTGAGTCGCTCTTCGTGAAGCCGAAGCCGGCCAACCTGGTCTTCGACGACCACAAGGGCAAGTACTACTACGACGAGAACCCGACCGGTTCGGTGAAGGTCGCTGACACCAACACCAAGATCAAGATCGCGAAGGAGACCTACGACGGCCTCCAGATGACGATCGAGGTCGGCCCCTCCGGTAAGTAGTCCGGTAAAGCCGCAGGTCAAAGCATGATCGGCCGTCGCCCTCTAGCGGGCGGCGGCCGATCGCGTTTAGATGCACGGACGACTGTTCTTATTGACGGGGGAGCTGAGGATCATGCCAGGTGGAGGTTTCGTCAGACTGCCGGGCGGCAGCGTCGTGGTCGCGCTGACGCTGCCGAGGCCGTCCGGCGAGGGCGGAGACGTCCGTGTGCTGGTGCACGCCGCGAACCGGGCCCGCGCCCTGACCAGGCTGCGGAACCTCGGTATGCGGGCGGTGTACCTGCGCGGCAACGCGCAGCCGCCGACCCCGGACGAGATCACGGCGGTCCTCCACCACCCGGACGGCCTCCTGTGGCGAGGAGCCCCGGACGGGGCGGCGGAGCTGTGGCACCCGATCCGGGCGCTGCTGGGCCGCTAGCGTCCGCGTCGCGCTGCGGGGCCCTGGGGGCTCAGGCGCCGGGGCGGCCGCCCACGGTGCCGACGAGGGTCACCCCGGCCGCCCGGAGGTCCTCCAGGGCCTTCTCGGTGGTGTGCGGGGCCACGGCGGCCGTCAGGTCCAGCAGGACGCGGGTGGTGAAGCCCTCGCGGGCGGCGTCGAGGGCGGTGGCGCGGACGCAGTGGTCGGTGGCGATGCCGACGACGTCCACCTCGGCCACGTTCCGCTCGCGCAGCCAGCCGGCCAGGCCGGAGCCGTTCTCGTCGGTGCCCTCGAAGCCGCTGTACGCGGCCTCGTAGGCGCCCTTGTCGAAGACGGCGGCCACCGCTCCCGAGGCGACGGCGGGGGCGAAGTTCGGGTGGAACCCGACGCCCTCGGTCCCGGCGACGCAGTGCGCGGGCCAGGAGTTCTCGTAGTCCGGCTCCGCCGGGGGCAGGGCGAAGTGCGGGCCGGGGTCGATGTGGTGGTCCCGCGTCGCCACGACGTGCCGGTAGCCGGCGGTGGCGTTCCCGATCAGCTCGGTGATCGCGGCGGCGACGTCGGCGCCGCCGGTGACCGCGAGGCTGCCGCCTTCGCAGAAGTCGTTCTGTACGTCGACGACGATCAGTGCGCGGTGCATGTCACGTGCCCCTCGGGTCGGTGTGGATGGTCGTGCGGTGCGGTGGGGCGGGCCCTGGGGGCTCTTCCCCCACCCCGCCCCTTCCCGAAACGGGGAGCCCGGGAAGGGGCGGGCGGGGCCGTGCGCGGCGGCTACGCGTACTCCGTGGGGAGGACGGGTTCGCCCCGGGAGAGCTGCGTCGCCGAGAGGGGCAGGCCCGCCCGGGCCCGCTGGTGCCGGGCGCGCGCCGCGTCCAGCGGCTCACGGGCCACCACCTCGCCCGCCTTGACGAGCTGCACCGACAGCTGCCGGTCCGCCAGGGCCGTCGGGACCGGCCCGGTCCCGACCACCTCGGCCTCCGCGACGCCCTCGGCGTCCAGCCGCCGCGCCGCCCACTTGCGCCCGCCGATCGACGTCTTCCCGCCGGAGGACTTCTTCGCGACCGGTACCAGCGGAGCCTTCGGGTCCGCCGACTCCGCCCGTGCGACCAGCTTGTAGACCATCGAGCACGTCGGGTGCCCGCTGCCGGTCACCAGCTGGGTGCCCACCCCGTACGCGTCGACCGGCGCGGCCGCCAGCGAGGCGATGGCGTACTCGTCCAGGTCGGAGGTGACCACGATCCGCGTGTCCGTCGCGCCCAGCTCGTCCAGCTGCTGGCGCACGCGGTGCGCGACGAGCAGCAGGTCGCCGGAGTCGATCCGGACCGCGCCCAGGCCGGTCCCGGCGACCTCCACCGCCGTGCGGACGGCCTCGGCGACGTCGTAGGTGTCCACCAGGAGGGTGGTTCCGGAGCCCAGCGAGGCCACCTGCGCGGTGAACGCGTCGCGCTCGGTGTCGTGGAGCAGGGTGAAGGCGTGCGCGCTGGTGCCGACCGTCGGGATCCCGTACCGGAACCCGGCCGCCAGGTCGGAGGTGGAGGTGAAGCCGCCCACGTACGCGGCCCGCGAGGCCGCGACGGCCGCGAGCTCGTGCGTCCGGCGCGCGCCCATCTCGATCAGGGGCCGGTCGCCGGCGGCCGAGGCCATCCGGGAGGCGGCGGCGGCGATCGCCGAGTCGTGGTTGAGGATCGACAGGATGACCGTCTCCAGCAGCACGCACTCGGCGAAGCTGCCCTCGACGCGCAGGACGGGCGATCCGGGGAAGTAGACCTCCCCCTCCGGGTAGCCCCAGATGTCACCCGAGAAGCGGTACGAGGCCAGCCAGTCCAGCGTCCGCATGTCGACGACCGCCCGCTCGCGCAGGAACTCCAGCACCGCTCCGTCGAAACGGAAGTTCTCCACCGCGTCCAGGACGCGCCCGGTGCCCGCCAGCACGCCGTAGCGCCGCCCCTCGGGCAGCCGCCGGGTGAAGACCTCGAAGACGGAGCGCCGGTCGGCCGTGCCGTTGGCCAGGGCGGCCTGCAGCATCGTCAGCTCGTAATGGTCCGTGAAGAGCGCTGTCGACGGCACGTCCACCGGCAGGCCCAGGTCCGCAGGGTTCATGTCACGGATGCTAGCGCACATTTCGTCAAACTGACGAGATGTACTGCGGGGCGGACCTCGGGAGGGGACCCGTTTGTGCGACGGGCCACTCGCAGTGGCAGCATGGGACGAGTGAGTGTTGCTCCGATTGAGATCGAACGGACCGAATCGGCAGAGGAGACCTTCGCGGTCCCGGAACCGGACGTCCCCTGGGTGACCCTGGTCCACAACGACCCGGTCAACCTCATGAGCTACGTGACGTACGTGTTCCAGGCGTACTTCGGCTACCCCAAGGACAAGGCGACCAGGCTGATGCTCGACGTCCACAACAAGGGACGGGCGGTCGTCTCCAGCGGCACCCGCGAGGAGATGGAGCGCGACGTGCAGGCCATGCACGGCTACGGGCTCTGGGCGACCCTCTCGCAGGACCGCAACTGATGGGCGGCGTGTTCGAGCCCCTGAAGGGCGGCGGGGCCGCCGTCGCGCTGGACGAGATCGAGATCTCCATCCTGCGCTCGCTCGCGGTGCAGCTGCTGGAGCTGATCGGCCCGGGCGAGCCGGAGCCGGCCGCGGACGCCGACCCGCTGGCCGTGCTGTTCGCCGCCGAGGGCCCCACCGAGCCCCCGTCCGACCCGGCGCTGGCCCGGCTGTTCCCCGACGCCTACGGGGGCCCCGGCGCGGGGCCCGGCGAGGACCCGGAGGAGCTGCGGGCGCGCTCGTCGGAGTTCCGCCGCTTCACCGAGAACGACCTGCGCACCCGCAAGCGGGAGGACGCCCTCGCCGTCGTGCGCAGCCTCGACGCGCTCACCCCGGCGGGCGACGGCGCGGCCGTGCTGGAGCTGGGCGGGGAGCTGTCGCTGCACTGGCTCGGCGCCCTCAACGACCTCCGGCTGACCATCGCGGCCCGGCTGGAGATCACCGACGACGAGCAGAGCGCGGAGCTGTACCGGCTGCCGGACGACGACCCGCGCAAGCCGATGGTGATGGCGTACCTGTGGCTGGGCGGACTCCAGGAGACCCTCGTCGAAACCCTCTGAGGCGCCTGCGGATGCTCTGAGGATCCTCAAGGGCGAACACCGTTCGCTCAGCGGACGCTCAAATCCGGATAACGATCAGATCACCGCCATGCGGTGATCTGATCTGTTTCTAGCCAGATGTCCCGATTTAACCGTGTGCCGCGTGGCATTTCGCCCCTTCCTCCACCCCTAAGCGCGTGATAAATCTTCACGACCGCCGCCGGGACGCCACCCCTGTCCCCCGGCCCGCTTGAACCGGCTGACCGCCGGGTGCAACTCCATCCGTATCCGGGGGGATCGAGGACCCGATCCGCAGCCGTCTCAGGCGCGGGTCGGCGTGGAGAAAGGCGCACCAAACATGACCTCTGTGCAGGTCGAGCAGCACGACAGGACGCCCGGCGAGGGCGTGCAGGGCGAGGGCGACGGCGAGGGTTACCACCGCGCGCTCGGCGCCCGCCAGATCCAGATGATCGCGATCGGCGGCGCCATCGGCACCGGCCTGTTCCTGGGCGCGGGCAAGGCGATCTCCAAGGCCGGGCCCAGCCTGATCCTGGCCTACGCCATCGTCGGCCTGGTCATCTTCTTCATCATGCGGGCCCTGGGCGAGCTGCTCATGTACCGCCCCGTCTCGGGCTCCTTCTCCGACTACGCCCGCGAGTTCCTCGGTCCGTTCTGGGGGTACGCCACCGGCTGGACCTATTGGCTGTTCTGGGTCGTCACCGGCATCACCGAGGTCACCGCCGCCGCGAAGTACATGTCGTACTGGACGCACGACAGCTTCCCGCAGTGGGCCTACGCGCTGATCTTCACGGTCATCCTCTACGCCGCCAACCTGATCTCCGTGAAGCTCTTCGGTGAGCTGGAGTTCTGGTTCTCCATGGTCAAGGTCACCGCCATCGTCGGCATGATCCTGATCTGCGCCGGCATCCTCACGGTCGGCTTCTCCGACGCCGCCGCCGGAGCCTCCGTCTCCAACCTGTGGAACGACCGCGGCTTCTTCCCCAACGGCATCGGCGAGACGCTGATGACCCTGCAGATCGTCGTGTTCGCCTTCCTCGCGGTCGAGCTGGTCGGCGTCACCGCCGGCGAGTCCAAGGACCCGGCGAAGACCCTGCCCAAGGCCATCAACACCGTGCCGTGGCGCATCGCCGTCTTCTACGTCGGCGCGCTCATCATGATCATGTCGGTCATCCCGTGGTCGAACTTCAAGGCCGGCGAGAGCCCCTTCGTCCTCGCCTTCGAGAAGATGGGCCTGGGCATCGGCGCCGCGATCGTCAACTTCGTCGTCCTGACCGCCGCCCTGTCCTCCTGCAACTCGGGCATGTACTCCACCGGCCGCATGCTGCGCGACCTCGCGCTCAACGGCCAGGGCCCGAAGTTCTTCACCAAGCTGACCAAGACGGGCACCCCGCTCGTCGGCACGACGTTCTCCGCCGGCCTGATGCTCGTCGGCGTCTGGATCAACTACGTCGCCCCCGGCAAGGCCTTCGACTACGTCGTCTCCTTCTCCACCATCTCCGGCATGTGGGCCTGGATCGTCATCCTCGTCTGCCAGATCCGCTACCGGGCCAAGGCCGACCGCGGCGAACTGCCCCAGTCCACCTTCCGGACCCCGGGCGCGCCGTACACCAGCTACTTCTCCCTGGCGTTCATCGCCATGGTCATCGTGATGATGGCCCTGGACGCGGACTCCCGCGTCTCGCTGTACTGCGCCCCGCTGTGGGGCCTGATCCTCGGCGTGTCCTACCTCGTCCTCAAGTCCCGCAACCCCAGCGGCGCCGCGTTCGAGAAGGCCTCCAGCTCCTCGTAGCCGAGCCGCGCTCGTCCAGGATATGGGCCCTCCCGTACCACGCCTCGGTACGGGAGGGCCCCTCTGCTTATCCTGTCGCTCATGCTGACCCTCACCCAGGCCCTGTACGACCAGATCGTGGAACACGCCCGCAAGGACCACCCCGACGAGGCGTGCGGCGTCGTGGCCGGCCCGGCGGGCACCGACCGCCCCGAGCGGTTCGTCCCGATGCTCAACGCGGCCCGCTCGCCCACGTTCTACGAGTTCGACTCGAAGGACCTGCTGAAGCTCTACCGCGAACTCGACGACCGGGACGAAGAGCCCGTGATCGTCTACCACTCGCACACCGCGACCGAGGCCTACCCCTCGCGCACGGACGTCACCTACGCCAACGAGCCCGGCGCCCACTACGTCCTGGTCTCCACGGCCGACACCGACGGCCTGGGCGAGTTCCAGTTCCGCTCGTACCGGATCGTCGACGGCGTGATCACGGAGGAAGAAGTGCAGGTCGTGGCGGCCTACTGACCACGATGTGAGCGGCCGGCGTCCACGATGCGGGATCACACTCCAAACGGGGGACCGGGAATCGTTAACATGACCGCATGGTTTCCCACGACGTGAGCATCGAGACGCCCGGCAGGCTGCTGCTCGTGGCGCGGCTGCACGTCGACCTGTGCCGCCTCGCCAGCGCCATCTGTCCTGCCGCCTGAGCACCACGGCCCCGCGCGCGGGCCGCACGAGAGCGCGCCCTCGTTCTTCTCTCCACCTCCTTCACGACACTGGAGCACGCTGCCATGGCCATCGAGGTCCGCATCCCCACCATCCTCCGCACCTACACCGACGGCGAGAAGGCCGTGAACGGTGAGGGCGCCACCCTCTCCGAGCTGTTCGCGGACCTGGAGACCCGGCACAAGGGCATCGAGGCGCGCATCGTCGAGGGCGGCCAGCTGCGCCGCTTCGTGAACGTCTACCTCAACGACGAGGACGTCCGCTTCATCGACGGCATCGCCACCGCCCTCAAGGACGGCGACAGCGTCACCATCCTCCCGGCCGTGGCCGGCGGCTCGAAGTAATGCGGTACGACTCCCCGCTCGCCGCGGTCGGCAACACCCCGCTGGTCCGCCTGCCGCGGCTGTCCCCCTCGGCGGACGTCCGGATCTGGGCCAAGCTGGAGGACCGCAACCCGACCGGCTCGATCAAGGACCGCCCGGCGCTCCACATGATCGAGCAGGCGGAGAAGGACGGCCGCCTGTTCCCCGGCTGCACCATCCTGGAGCCCACCTCCGGCAACACGGGCATCTCGCTCGCGATGGCCGCGAAGCTCAAGGGCTACCGGATCGTGTGCGTGATGCCGGAGAACACCTCGCAGGAGCGCCGCGACCTTCTCGCGATGTGGGGAGCCGAGATCATCTCGTCGCCGGCCGCGGGCGGTTCCAACACCGCGGTGCGAGTGGCGAAGGAACTGGGGGCGGAGCACCCCGACTGGGTGATGCTCTACCAGTACGGCAACCCGGACAACGCGGGCGCCCACTACGCCACGACCGGCCCGGAGATCCTGGCGGACCTCCCCTCGATCACCCACTTCGTGGCCGGCCTGGGCACGACGGGCACCCTGATGGGCGTCGGCCGCTACCTGCGCGAGCACGTCCCCGGGGTGAAGATCGTGGCGGCGGAGCCGCGCTACGACGACCTCGTCTACGGCCTGCGCAACCTCGACGAGGGCTTCGTCCCCGAGCTGTACGACGCGTCGGTCCTGACGACCCGCTACTCGGTGGGCTCGGCCGACGCGGTGACCCGCACCCGTGAACTCCTCCAGCAGGAGGGCATCTTCGCGGGCGTCTCGACGGGCGCCGCCCTGCACGCGGCGATCGGCGTGGGCCGCAAGGCGGCCGCCGCCGGGGAGTCCGCCGACATCGTGTTCGTCGTGGCCGACGGGGGCTGGAAGTACCTGTCGACGGGCGTGTACACGGCGGCGACGACGGAAGAGGCGATCGAGGTCCTCCAGGGCCAGCTCTGGGCGTAGCCCAAGCGCCGGCGGGGCTGTGCACAGCCCCGCCGGCGTTCGAGGCGAATCTCGTAGCCGCGCCGGCGCGTGAGGCGGGAACGGTGGAAGGGCGGGTAGGGGACCTGGCCCCGCGCAGCGGCGACCCGGCCAGGGCCCGCGGCCGGGCCTCCCTCATCCGGCACCGCCGCCCAGCCCCTTGGCCTCGTCCCACAGCACCGGGTCCAGCGTCCCGAGCATCCGCCGGAACTCCCACACCGAGATCTCCTCCGGCCGGTCGGCCTCCAGGAAGCCGCCGCGCCCCCGGACGCCCACCATGCCCGGCGGCAGCGGGATCACCCCCGGGCGCCGGTCGTCGTACTTGCCCACGATCCACGCCACCCGCGCCGACTCCCGCTGCGGCCGCGCCGACAGCACCAGGCACGGCCGCCCGTCCGCGAGGGACCACAGCTCACCCGGCCGTACCCGCGGCGGCGGGCCCAGCCCGTGCGGCGGCGACGGGGGCGCGCCCGCACGGCTCCTGGCGTGCCGGGGGAGCAGCACGACCACGATCACGGCGACCGCCGCCACCACGGCGTACCACCAGGACGTGTCCATAAACCGACCGTAGCCGCGTCGGCCACCCCGGGCGCGGCAACGACGCGGCAACGTCCGTACCCCTCGTCGCTCCCCTGGGTGACAGCACAGGTGATTCCCCCCACAACGGCCCGCCGCGGAGGAGCGACCGGAGGTTTCGCGCCTTACGCTCGACGCACGCACGGCCCGCACTCCGTCCACGGACCGTCCACGGAGGTTCACGCTCCATGAAGCTCACCGTCGTCGGCTGTTCGGGGTCCTTCCCGTCCGCGGATTCGGCTTGTTCGAGCTATCTCGTCGAGGCCGACGGCTTCCGGCTGCTCCTCGACATGGGCAACGGCTCCCTCGGCGCGCTCCAGCGCCACTGCGGCCTCTACGACCTCGACGCGATCTTCCTGAGCCATCTGCACGCCGACCACTGCATCGACATGTGCGCCTATTTCGTCGCCCGCTTCTACCGGCACGAGGGCGGCCGCTGCGGCCCCCTGCCCGTGTACGGGCCGGAGGGCACGGAGCAGCGGCTGAGCACGGCCTACGACGACGTCCCCGACGAGCGGTCCATGAGCGAGGTCTTCGACTTCCGGACCCTGAAGCCGGGCAGCTTCGAGATCGGCCCGTTCACCGTCCGCACCGAGCGGGTCAGCCACCCCGTCGAGTCGTACGGGATCCGCGTCGAGCACGGCGGGCGGGTGCTCGCGTACTCCGGGGACACCGGGGTCTGCCCGGAGCTGGGGATGCTGGCCGAGGACGCGGACCTGTTCCTGTGCGAGGCCTCCTTCACGCACGGCAAGGAGGACATCCCGGACCTCCACCTCAACGGCCGCGAGGCCGGGGAGTACGCGCGCGGCGGCCGGGTCGGACGGCTCGTGCTGACGCACATCCCGCCGTGGACGGACGCCGCGCAGAACCTGGCCGACGCCCGCGCGGTCTACGACGGCCGCGTCGACCTCGCCCACGCGGGCGCCGTCTACGAGGTCTGAGCCGCCCGCCGCACGCGCCGGCACCACGACGGAGCCCCCGCCCTCCCTTCCGGGAGAGCGGGGGCTCCGTCGCGTAGTTGCCGCCTACGAAATCGCGGGGACCACCGGGCTTACTTGGCCTCGGCCTTCGCCAGCTCGGCGAGCTCCTCGTCGGACTCGCGGCCCGGCGTCGGGAGATTCCACTTGGTGATCGCGAAGCGGAAGATCACGTAGTAGAGCGCCGCGAAGCAGAGGCCGACCAGCGCCAGGCCGGCCGGGTTCGTGGCCTTGCCGAGGTTCAGCAGGTAGTCGATGGCGCCGGCGGAGAAGCCGAAGCCGTCCTTCATGCCGAGCGCCCAGGTCAGGGCCATGGAGACACCGGTCAGGACCGCGTGGACGGCGTAGAGCACCGGCGCGATGAACATGAAGGTGAACTCGATGGGCTCGGTCACGCCGGTGACGAACGAGGTCAGCGCGAGGGAGAACATCATGCCGCCGACGACCTTGCGGCGCTCGGGGCGGGCGCAGTGGACGATCGCGAGACACGCGGCCGGGAGGGCGAACATCATGATCGGGAAGAAGCCGGTCATGAACTGTCCGGCGCTCGGGTCGCCGGCGAGGAAGCGGGCGATGTCGCCGCTCTTGCCGTCGTACTCGCCCGCCTGGAACCACGGGAAGGAGTTGAGCAGGTGGTGCATGCCGACCGCGATCAGACCGCGGTTGGCGACGCCGAAGATGCCCGCGCCCACGGCGCCGGAGCCGACGAGCCACTCACCGAAGCCGTGCAGACCGGTGCCGAGGACCGGCCAGATGAGACCGAAGACGATGCCGATCAGCAGGCCGGCGAAGGCCGAGAGGATCGGGACGAGGCGACGGCCGCCGAAGAAGCCCGCCCACTCGGGCAGCTTGGTCCGGTAGAACTTCTGGTAGATCAGGGCGACGACGAGGCCCATCACGACGCCGCCGAGCACCTTGGCGTCGACCGGGGCCTCGACCATGGCGACCTTCCCGTCGACCACCTTGGCGATCTTCGGGAGGTTGGAGTCGGTGAACGTGGCGAGCACGTTCTTGAAGACCAGGTAGCCGGTGACGGCGGCCAGGGCCGTCGAGCCGTCCGACTTCTTCGCGTAGCCGATCGCGATGCCCACGGCGAACAGCAGCGCCATGTTGTCCAGGATCGCGCCGCCGCCCGCGGCCATGTAGCCGGCGATCTTGTTGATGAACTCCGGCATCGAGGCCGAGCCCAGCATGTCCTTGTCGCCGAGACGGACCAGCAGTGCGGCGGCCGGCAGCACCGCGACGGGGAGCATGAGGCTCCGGCCGATGCGCTGCATGACGGCCATCACGCCAGCGCCCTTCTTCTTCTCCGCAGCGGTCGCTGTGGACATGGGCTTCCTCCAGTGGGCAAGGCGCTGCCAGGGGACAGGGGAAAATGGGGTGGCGGCGTCCTCGGAAGAGACCACTGGCTGCTCGGCAGCTGCATGGTCTACACCATTAGGTGGTGTAGACCAGTTGTAGCACGGTCGGGGTTAGATAAGGAACCTTCGATTTTGTGTGGCCTAGGCCACAGGACGAAGGGCCTCCGGATCGCTGGATCCGAAGGCCCGGGCCTTGTGTCACAAGGCGGTTCGCGGCGAAACCGCCGCCTCCGCTACGCCTTGGTGTTCTCCGCCCGCATCGCCTCGATCTCCTCGTCCGACTCCCGCCCCGGCGTCGGGATGCCGAACGCCGTGATCGCGAAACGGAACACCACGTAATAGACCACCGCGAAACACAACCCGATCGGGATGATCAGCCACGGCTTGGTCGCCAGCCCCCAGTTGATGACGTAGTCGATCAGGCCGGCCGAGAAGCTGAAGCCGTCGTGCACCCCCAGCGCCCACGTCACCGCCATCGACACCCCCGTCAGCACCGCGTGCACCGCGTACAGCAGCGGCGCCACGAACAGGAACGAGTACTCCAGCGGCTCGGTGATGCCCGTGACGAACGAGGTCAGGCCCACCGACAGCATCAGCCCGCCCACCTCCTTGCGCCGCTGCGGCTTCGCGCAGTGCGTGATCGCCAGCGCCGCCGCCGGGAGCGCGAACATCATGATCGGGAAGAACCCGCTCAGGAACAGCCCCGCGTGCGGGTCCCCCGCCAGGAACATGTTGATGTCACCGTGCTTCACCTGACCCTCGGGCGTGGTGAACGAACCGAACTGGAACCACACCGGCACGTTCAGGAACTGGTGCAGACCGATCACCAGCAGCGCCCGGTTCGCCACACCGAAGATCCCCGCACCCCACGAACCCAGACCGATCAGCCAGTCCGAGAAGTGCTCCAGCCCGGCACCCACCGGCGGCCACACCCACAGGCACACCACGGCGAACGCGATCGCCACGAACGACATGATGATCGGCACCAGCCGGCGGCCGTTGAAGAAGCCCAGCCAGTCCACCAGCTTCACCCGGTGGTACCGCTGCCAGAACCAGGCCGTCAGCAGCCCCATCACGATGCCGCCGAACACCCCCGGATTCTGGTACGTGTACCCCGCGAAGGTGTCCGCCGAGGTCAGACAGCCCCCCGCGATGTCCCGCGTCCCCTCCGGACACTTCTTCGGAAAGGCGTGCAGCACCCCCCGGTAGACGAGGAACCCCGCCACCGCCGCCAGCGCCGTCGAGCCGTCCGCCTTCTTGGCCATCCCGATCGCCACACCCACGCAGAACAGCAGCGGCAGACCCAGATCGGCGTCGAGCAGCGCCCCGCCCGCCCCCGCCATCACCTTCGCCACCCGCGTCCAGTCCAGCCCGTCCTTGCCGAACACGTCCGGCTGCCCCAGCCGGTTGAGGATGCCGGCGGCCGGCAGCACGGCGATGGGGAGCTGGAGGCTGCGCCCCATCTTCTGCAACCCCTGGAAGAGGCCGTTCCACCACTGGTTCCGTGGCGCCGCCGCCGCGCTGCTCGCGCTCATCCGCGTCCTCCCTGGGCCGGCCCGTTTTGGCAGTCGCAGTACGTGCGGCACACTGGTGTAGACCAGTTGTGGGCAGGCTGCTGCTGATCGTCATCATTCGGCAGACGCCCCGCACACGCTCGCGTAGATAGGCCAACCGTGAGCTACCGTGACGAAGCGGACGCAGCTGGTTACGGCCGCCGAGACTCGTTCTTCGCCACACTCAGGGAGAAACACATGGCCACCAAGGCTGAGAAGATCGTCGCCGGGCTCGGCGGAATCGAGAACATCGAAGAGGTCGAGGGCTGCATCACCCGCCTGCGCACCGAGGTCGTCAACCCCGACCTCGTCGACGAAGCCGCCCTCAAGGCCGCCGGCGCCCACGGCGTCGTCAAGATGGGCACCGCCGTCCAGGTCGTCATCGGCACCGACGCCGACCCGATCGCCGGCGAGATCGAAGACATGATGTGAGCACCGCCCCCACCGCACCCACCGCATGACGAGGACCCCGTCCCGGCCCGGCCGGACGGGGTCCACCCGTACCCCCGCCTCGACTAGGCTCACAGCCATGTCTCGCATCGACGGCCGTACGCCCGAACAGCTCCGCCCGGTCACCATCGAACGCGGATGGAGCAAGCACGCAGAGGGCTCCGTCCTCATCTCCTTCGGAGACACCAAGGTCTTCTGCACCGCCTCCTTCACCGAAGGCGTCCCGCGCTGGCGCAAGGGCAGCGGCGAAGGCTGGGTCACCTCCGAGTACTCGATGCTCCCCCGCTCCACCAACACCCGCGGCGACCGCGAATCCGTCCGAGGCAAGATCGGCGGCCGCACCCACGAGATCTCCCGCCTCATCGGCCGCTCGCTGCGCGCCGTCATCGACTACAAGGCCCTCGGCGAGAACACCGTCGTCCTGGACTGCGACGTCCTCCAGGCCGACGGCGGCACCCGCACCGCCGCCATCACCGGCGCCTACGTCGCCCTCGCCGACGCCATCGCCTGGGGCCAGAAGAAGAAGCTCATCAAGGCCGGCCGCAAGCCCCTGACCGGCACCGTCGCCGCCGTCAGCGTCGGCATCGTCGACGGCGTCCCCCTCCTCGACCTCTGCTACGAGGAGGACGTGCGCGCCGAGACCGACATGAACGTCGTCTGCACCGGCGACGGCCGCTTCGTCGAGGTCCAGGGCACCGCCGAGGGCGAGCCCTTCGACCGCAAGGAGCTCAACGCCCTCCTCGACCTCGCCGCCGGCGGCTGCGCCGACCTCGAAGCCCTCCAGCTCGGCGCCCTGGAGCTCCAGCTCCCGTAGCAACCGCGCGCGGCGGGCCCGCGTCTACGCCGGTACGGGCGCACGGTCTCACGGCCGCGCGCCCGTACCCGTACCCACACCCCCGGGGGGAACCGCATGAACCGGAACCGCATGAACCTCACCAAGCCGAAGCTCCGCATGGCCGCCCTGGCCCTGACGGCCACGCTCACCGTCCCGGCGCTCGCCTCCTGCGACGCCATCTCCACCGCCATGGACTGCGCCAACACGGCGGTGGCCATAGCCAACAGCGTCAACGACCTCCAGCAGGCCGTCTCGAACGCCGGCAACAGCGTCCAGGACACCCAGAACGCGCTGAACCAGATCGACACGGACCTGAAGAAGATCAAGGACTCGACCGGCAACGCCGACCTCGGCAAGGCCGTCGACTCCATGAGCACGGCCGTCAGGAACGTCCGCACCTCCGTCGAGCAGGGCAACACCGCCCCCGACATCAAGCCGGTCGCCGACGCCGCCGCGGAGATCTCCAAGGTCTGCACCCCGGGATAGCCGCCCGGCCGACCGCGATAATGGCGGCATGACCCGCCTGATCCTCGCGACCCGCAACGCGGGCAAAGTCACCGAACTCCGCGCCATCCTGTCCGACGCCGGCCTGCCGCACGAACTGGTCGGCGCGGACGCGTACCCGCAGGTCCCGGACGTCAAGGAAACCGGCGTCACCTTCGCCGAGAACGCCCTCCTCAAGGCCCACGCCCTGGCGCAGGCCACCGGCCACCCCGCCATCGCGGACGACTCCGGCCTGTGCGTCGACGTCCTGAACGGCGCCCCCGGCATCTTCTCGGCCCGCTGGGCCGGCGCACACGGTAACGACCGGGCGAACCTGGAACTCCTCCTGAACCAGCTCGGCGACATCGCCGACGAGCACCGCGGCGCCCACTTCTTCTGCGCGGCCGCCCTGGCCCTCCCGGACGGCACGGAACGCGTGGTCGAGGGCCGCCTCCTGGGCACCCTCCGCCACACCCCGGCGGGCGGCGGCGGCTTCGGCTACGACCCGATCCTCCAGCCCCTGAACGACACCCGCACCTGCGCGGAACTCACGGCGGCGGAGAAGAACGCCATCTCCCACCGGGGCCAGGCCTTCCGCGCCCTGATCCCCATCCTCCGAGACCTCCTGGGCTGACCCCCGCCCCCGCCCCCGGCCCCGACCCGGCCGAACCAGCCCGAAGGCCCCGCACGCGACTGCGTACGGGGCCTTCGGTGTGCGTGCGGTTGGGGGGACTCGAACCCCCACGGGTTTTACCCCACTGGGACCTAAACCCAGCGTGACTGCCAATTCCACCACAACCGCGACAGTTCAGGCAATTCGGACATTGCCTTTGAGTGGCTCGGCTCAGTCTACGGCGGCGGGCGCCTGAAGGGCGACAGGGTCGCGACGCCGCTTCCCGCACCACGTATCGGTGAGGGAGTGGCAATTGGGGCACAGGTAGCGGAGGTTCTCACGCCGATTGTCGAGCCAGTCCCCGCTGATGTGGTCGATCTGGAGGCAGATCGGCTGTCCCAGCCATACGCCGGGATTCCCGCAGGCGGCGCAGGCGTATGGAACGCCGATTTCTTGCAGGGCCCGGTGCAGTCTGGTGCGGTTGGCCCGGGCGGAGCCATCCGGCAGGACGGCCAGTACTTCGGGGGCGATGGGCCTCGGTGCCGTCGCTCGTGTGGTTGCCCATGAGCGCCGTTTGAAATGGCTGACGTCGAGTTCGAGTTGCGCCACGTGTCGACGCACCCGCCGGTGGTTGACGTCATTCACTTCGAGACCGAGCGCCCGCATGACATCGGCGTAGCTGGTGGACTGCGGGACGGCAGCGCGCAGGGCCTCTTTCGAGACGGCCAATCGGGAGTTCCGGAAGTGGGCGGTGTCGATGGAGTGTTCCTTCAGCATGCGTCCGAGTGCGGCCCGCGACCGGCTGTCGTCCGAAACGCCCAAGATGCGTGCCACGCCGCGGATACTGTCGGCGGAGGCCGCCGCAGCGGCGAGTTCGGCTGCAGTGAACGGCAGTTCGGTGCCGGTTCGTTCCGTGCTCGGGAAATGGCCGATGTCGATGCCCGCCGCCACGATGCGGCGCCCGATGTGAGAAAGGGTGCCGGTGGCGGGCCGGGCGCCCAGGTTGATCGCGACCTCGCGGAACGTGGTCGACGACGCCACTGCGGCGGCTATGGACTCATCGGTGTACTTGCGCCAGGGGCTCTGCTTCGCGAAGTGGCTGGTGTCGATTCCGTGGAGGGCGACCTTCTCCTGGAGGGTTCGTCGCCGTCCGCCGCTCTCCTTGAGGCCGAGGCGCCGCATCAGATCGGCCCAGCCCGTTGATTCGGCTACTGCGGTGGTCAGTGTGTTCCGCTCGTACGGATCAGTCATGGCCCCTCCGTTCCCGGCCGCGTGTTCGTGGCCTCGTACGGAGTAACGAACCGATATGTGGACCGTTACGTCCGATAAGCGGAACGGCCCGCACCGGGGAGGTGCGGGCCGTTTCCGGGGGCCGGGTGGGGGTCAGATGCCCAGGTCCTTGATGATCTTCGCTACGTGGCCCGTCGCCTTGACGTTGTAGAAGGCGTGCTCGACCTTGCCCTCCTCGTCCACGACCACCGTGGAGCGGATGACCCCGGTCACCGTCTTGCCGTACAGCTTCTTCTCGCCGAAGGCCCCGTACGCCGCCAGGACCTCCTTCTCGGGGTCGCCGACCAGGGTGACCTTCAGGTGTTCCTGCTCGCGGAACTTCGCGAGCTTCTCCGGCTTGTCCGGCGAGACGCCGATGACGTCGTAGCCGGCGGCGGCCAGGACGTCCAGGTTGTCCGTGAAGTCGCAGGCCTGCTTCGTGCAGCCCGGGGTCAGGGCCGCCGGGTAGAAGTACACGATGACCTTGCGGCCCTTGTGGTCGGCGAGCGAGACCTCGTTGCCGTCCGCGTCGGGCAGGGTGAAGGCGGGGGCGATGTCGCCCGGCTGGAGTCGCTCGCTCATGTCAGTGCTCTCCTCGGGAGGGGATCCGTACGGGAGGAGCCTAAGCTGACTGAGCTGACAGACTGTCCATGACGGATCAAGCCCATACAGACGAGACACGACGACGGAGGCAGCGCGGTGCCGGAAGCCAGGACCCCCGCACAGATCGAGGCGGACATCGTCCGCCGCCGCGAGCAGCTCGCCGAGACGCTCGACGAGATCGGCGTGCGCATGCACCCGCAGACGATCATCGGGGACGCGAAGGCCAGGGTCGCCTCCACGGTCGACCACACCGCCGGGCGCGCCGTCGCGGCCGTCAACCGGCTGATCACCGACGTGAAGGACGGCCTGCGCCACGAGGACGGCACCCCGCGCTTCGAGCGGATCGCCCCCGTCGCGCTGGTCGCGGTCGGCGTGGTCGGGCTGCTCGTGGTCTCCGTGCGCCGCAAGCGGTGATGACCACCCTCCGGAGTGCGCGGCGCGCGGCGGCAGGTAGGTTCGGGGCGTGAGCGAGAACACCACCCACGACAAGCTGCCCATCCGCATGCTCCACGACCGCGTGCTCGTGAAGTCAGACTCCCCCGAGGGCGAGCGCCGCTCGGGCGGCGGGATCCTGATCCCGGCGACGGCCGCGGTGGGCAAGCGGCTCGCCTGGGCCGAGGTGGTCGCGGTCGGGCAGAACGTACGGAGCGTGGAGCCCGGCGACCGCGTCCTGTACGACCCCGAGGACCGCGCCGAGGTCGAGGTGCGCGGGGCGACGTACGTGCTGATGCGCGAGCGTGACCTGCACGCCGTGGCGGCGGAGCGGCTGGAGGGGTCGAAGGACTCCACCGGGCTGTACCTGTAGGGCTCCTAGGGGGCCGGTGACGATGGTCACCGGCCCCTTTTGCACGCCCTTTGCTACGGTGGTGGGGAACCGCCCCGACGAGACGCGCCGTACCGGGTGGCTGACCGATCAGCTCGACGCAAAGACGACGCACCCCGTTCGCTCTCGTTCCGGAGGTGCCGTCATGGCCTGGGTTCTTCTTCTCGTCGCCGGTCTGCTCGAGGTCGGCTGGTCGATCGGCATGAAGTTCACTGAGGGCTTCACCCGGCTGTGGCCGTCCGTCTTCACCGGCGCCGGGATCGTCGCCAGCATGGTGCTGCTGTCCTACGCGGCAAAGACCCTGCCCATCGGTACGGCGTACGGGGTCTGGGTGGGCATCGGTGCGGCCGGTGCGGCGGTGCTCGGCATGGCGGTGCTGGGGGAGCCCGTCACCGCCGCCCGGATCTTCTTCATCTGCCTGCTGCTGGTCGCCGTGGTGGGTCTGAAGGCCACCTCCGGGCACTGACCGTTCGCCGCGCGCCGGTCATTCGAGGAACACCGACGGCGGTCGGCGGCGCGGGGCGAGGCCGCCGCCGGTGGTCTGGCCGCCGGTGGTGTCGCCGCCCGTGGTCTCGCCCCCGGTGGTCTGGCCGCCGGTGGTCTGGCCGCCGTTCGTCTGGCCTCCGTTGGTCTGCCCGCCGTTCGTCTGGCCGCCCGTGGTCTGGCCGCCGTTCGTCTGGCCCCCGTTGTTCTGACCGCCCTGGTTCTGGCCGCCGTTGTTCTGGCCGCCCTGGTTCTGCCCGCCGTTGTCCTGGCCGCCGTTCGGCGGGGTCGGCGGGTTGGGCCGGCCGGTCTGGTCCGGCAGCCACGGCGGGCGGCTGCCCTGCGGCTGCTGCGGGGTGCTGGGCTGGACCGGCGGCGGGAGCTGGGCCGCGCCCGGCTGGAGCTCCAGGTCGAAGTCCACCGGCTCCGTGCCCTCCAGGGCCTTCTTCGTGTACGCCGCCCAGATCCGCGCCGGGTAGCCGCCGCCCCCGACGCGGGGCTCGCCCAGGGCCCCGTACAGGGGCTGGAGGGTGCCCGTGTCCGGGTCCTGGCCCATGATCGAGACCACCGTCACCAGGTCCGGGGTGTACGCGGCGAACCAGGCGGCGCGGTCCTGCTCGGCGGTGCCCGTCTTGCCCGCCGCCGGGTGGCCGGCCGCGAGGGCCTCCGTACCGGTGCCGTTGTCCACGACGCTGACCAGCATGGACGTGGTCGTGTCGGCCGACTCCCGGGTCACCGCCTGCTGTGGGGTGCGGTCGGGCAGGTGCAGGCTGTCGCCCTCCTTGGTGATCTTCTCCACGAGGGTGTACGGGGTGCGCCGGCCGTGGTCGGCGAGGGTCGCGTACGCCTGGGTCATGTCGAGCACGCTGGCCTGCATGGTGCCCAGCGCCATGGCGGGGACGGCGTCGAAGTTCGGGGTGTTCTCGGGGATGCCGAGGTCGATGGCGGTCTGCTTGACCTTGGCCGTGCCGACGTCGACGACCATCTGGGCGAAGACGGTGTTCACGGAGAGGTCGGTCGCGGTGTTGACGGTGATCTGCCCGTACGACTGCTGGCCCTCGTTCTCGGGGGCGTACGGGATCCGGGTGCCGACCACGCGGCGCCGGTTGTCGCCGTTGTAGACGGTGTTCGGGGTGATCCGGCGGCCGTCCTGCGTCCGGGAGTCGTTCTCGACGGCGGAGGCGAAGACGAAGGGCTTGAAGGTGGAGGCGACCTGGTAGTCGTGCCGGGTCGCGTTGTTGACGTACTGCTTGGTGTAGTCGATGCCGCCGTACAGGGCGACGACCTTGCCCGTGGCCGGGTCGATGGAGACCCCGCCCGCCCGCACCACCCGGTCCGCGGGGCGCGCCGCCGGGTCGAGCTTGTCGACCATCTGCTTCTGGACGGCGTCGACGAAGGCGTTCTCGCGGCGCTTGTCGATGGTGGTGGTGATCCGGTAGCCGCCCTCGGCGAGGGTCTTGTCGTCGAGGATCTTGTGCTCGCTGATGTAGTCCTTCACCGCCTCCACCAGGTAGCCGCGCTGGCCGGACAGTCCGGCGGCGGCGCGGACCTTGCCCGGCTCGGGGAAGGTGGCCGCGGCCCGCTCCTGGGGGGTCATCCAGTTCTTCTTGACCATGCCGTCGAGGACGTAGTTCCAGCGGGCGAGGGCACGGTCGCGGCTCTGGGGGTGTGAGACGACGTCGAAGGCGCTGGGGGAGTTGAGCAGGGTGGCGAGGTAGGCGCCCTCGGGGGTGCTGAGCTTGTTGACGTCCTTGCCGTAGTAGGCCTGGGCGGCGGCCTGGATGCCGTACGCGTTGCGGCCGAAGTAACTGGTGTTCAGGTAGCCCTCGAGGATGTAGTCCTTGGACTTCTCGCGACCGAGTTTGATCGCGATGAAGAACTCCTTGACCTTGCGCTTGATGGTCTGTTCCTGGCCCAGGTAGTAGTTCTTGACGTACTGCTGGGTGATGGTGGACCCGGACTGCGTGCCCTTGCCGGTCGCGGTGTTCCAGGCGGCGCGGAGCATCGCCTTGGGGTCCACCGCCCGTTCGGAGTAGAAGTCCCGGTCCTCGGCGGCCAGTACGGCCTCCTGGACGCTCCGGGGGATCTGGGACAGCGGGACGTTGACGCGGTTGACCTCGCCGTCGCGGGCGAGCTGGGAACCGTCCGCGTAGAGGTACACGTTGGACTGGGCGGTGGCCGCCGCGTTGGCCGGGGGGATGTCGACGAGCAGGTAGCCGGCGACGAGCGCGCCGCCGATCAGCAGCAGGATCAGCAGGATCCCGCCCACGACCATCCGCCAGGTGGGGACGAGGCGGCGCCATCCGGTGCGCTTGGGTCTGCGCGGGGCGGCCTTGGGGGCCTTGGGGCCCTTGGCGGCCTTGGCGGCCTTGGCCGTGGGGGCTTGGGTGGCCTTGTCCGTGGGACCCTTGGCGGCCTTGGCCGTGGGCGCCTGGGGGGCCTTGCCGGTGTCCCCGTCCTCGGCCCGGCCGGCGTCGCGTCCGGAGCCCTGCGGCTTCGGGGTGTCCGGATCGCGAGGGGTCCAGCCCGGGGGTGGTGACTGGTCGCTCATCTCCGGGGCTCCTCGTGACCGTGTGAAATATCCACATCCGTACCTCATGGTGTCTACCTGATGGCCGCTGATTCCGCTCCGGACGGGCATAAAACGGTCGCGTGGCTCGCCCCTCCGCACTAAGCTCGCGCGCTTTGGCCGACGTAGGAACGACGTGGGAAACGGAGGGATACGGTGCGTCTCTATCTGGCCGTCGCGGCGGGCGGGTTCCGGCGCTACGCGACCTACGGGACGGCGACGGCCGCGGGGGTGTTCACCAACACCGTCTTCGGCTTCATCGTCGCGTACACGTACATCGCCCTGTGGGACGAGCGCCCGCGGCTCGGCGGCTACGACCAGGCCCAGGCGCTCACCTTCGTCTGGGTCAGCCAGTCCCTGCTGGCGGCCGGCTCGCTCATCGGCGGCGGCTTCCAGGAGGAGCTCCAGGAACGCATCCGGACGGGTGACATCGCCGTCGACCTCTACCGCCCCGCCGACCTCCAGGCGTGGTGGCTCTCCGCCGACCTCGGCCGGGCCGCCTTCCAGCTTCTGGGGCGCGGGCTGCTGCCCCTGGCGGCGGGGGCCTGCGCCTTCACCCTGGCACTGCCCTCCGATCCGCTGCGGTGGCTGCTGTTCCTGGTGTCGGTGGCCCTCGGACTGGTCGTCGGGTTCGGGGTGCGCTACCTGCTCGGGCTGGCCGCGTTCTGGCTGCTGGACGGCGCCGGGGTCAACATGATGGCCACCGTCGTGACGATCTTCTGCTCCGGGATGCTGCTCCCGCTGACCGTCTTCCCCGGCGGCTTCGGCGAGGCGCTGCGGCTGCTGCCGTGGGCGGCGATGCTCCAGGTCCCCCTCGACGTGCTGCTCGGCACCCACGCCGGGTCCGGCGGCGCCGTCCGGGCGCTGGGCTTCCAGGCCCTGTGGGCGCTGGCCCTGCTGGGCGCGGGGCGGCTGGTCCAGTCGGCGGCCACCCGGAAGGTGGTGGTCCAGGGTGGCTGAGACGACGGCGACCCGCGCGGGGGCGGAGCGGCCCGCGCGTCCCTACGAGCCGGCGCCGGGGCGCGGCGGCCGGTTCCGGGAGGGGTTGCGCGGCTACGGGCTGATCGCCGGGATGTGGATCCGCTCGACGATGGCGTACCGGATGTCGTTCCTGCTGGCCACCGTGGGGAACGCGGCGATCACGGTGCTCGACTTCGTGGCGATCGCCGTGATGTTCTCGCACATCACGGCGCTGGGCGGCTTCACCCTGCCCGAGATCGCCCTGCTGTACGGGGCCTGCTCGGCCTCCCTGGGCCTGGCTGACCTGCTGCTCGGCAACACCGAGCGGGTCGGCGCCCGGATCCGTGACGGCTCCCTCGACACCATGCTGGTGCGGCCCGTCCCGCTGCTCGCGCAGGTCGCCGCGGACCGGTTCGCGCTGCGCCGGCTGGGGCGGATCGCGCAGGGGCTGGGGGTGCTGGGCTGGGCGGTGTCGGTGCTGGACGTGCAGTGGACGCCGGGGAAGGTGCTGCTGGTGCCGGTCATGGTGGTGGCCGGGGCGGGGATCTTCGGCGCGGTGCTGGTGGCCGGTGCGGCCTTCCAGTTCGTCGCCGGGGATGCGGCGGAGGTGCAGAACTCCTTCACGTACGGGGGCTGCACCATGCTCCAGTACCCGCCGACGGTGTTCGCGAAGGACCTGCTGCGCGGGGTGACCTTCGTCGTCCCGCTGGCCTTCGTCAACTGGCTGCCCGCGCTGTACGTGCTGGGGCGGCCCGATCCGCTGGGGCTCCCGGGATGGGTCGCGTACCTGAGCCCGCTGGTCGCCTTCGTGGTGTTCCTGCCCGCGTCGCTGGCGTGGCGCGCGGGGGTCCGTTCGTACCGAAGCACGGGGAGTTAGTCGTGTCCGATGCCCTCATCTCTCTCGACGGGGTGGAGAAGGTCTTCGAAGTGCGGCGCCGGACGGGGCTGATGCGCCGGGAGAAACGCCTGGTCAGGGCGGTGGACGGGATCAGCTTCGAGATCGCCCGGGGCGAGGTCGTCGGCTATATCGGGCCCAACGGGGCCGGGAAGTCCACCACGATCAAGATGCTGACCGGCATCCTCACCCCGAGCGGCGGCCGGCTGCGCGTCGCCGGCATCGACCCGGCGCGGGAGCGGATGCGGCTCGCGCACCGGATCGGGGTGGTCTTCGGGCAGCGCACCACCCTGTGGTGGGACCTCCCGCTGAAGGACTCGTACGGGCTGATGCGCCGGATGTACCGGATCCCGGCGGCCCGCTTCCGGGAGAACCTGGACCGCTGCGTGGACCGCCTGGACCTGGCCGCGCTGCTCGACGTACCGGTACGGCAGCTCTCACTGGGGCAGCGGATGCGCGGGGACATCGCGGCGGCGCTGCTGCACGACCCGGAGGTGCTGTACCTGGACGAGCCGACGATCGGGCTGGACGTGGTCAGCAAGGCGCGGGTGCGGGGCTTCCTGCGGCAGTTGAACGAGGAACTCGGGACGACGGTGCTGCTCACCACGCACGACCTCCAGGACATCGAGCAGCTGTGCGAGCGGGTGATGGTGATCGACCACGGCCGGCTGATGTACGACGGGGCGCTGGGCGGGCTGCACGCGCTGGGGGAGGGCGGGGAGCGGACGCTGGTGGTGGACCTGGAGCGGGAGCTCCCGCCGCTGGAGGTCGCGGGGGCGCGGGTGGTGCGGGTGGAGGGGCCGCGGCAGTGGCTGGCCTTCCCGGCGCGCGACTCGGCGGCGCCGCTGGTCGCGGCGGTGGCGGCGCGGTACCCGCTGCTGGACCTGTCGGTGCGGGAGCCGGACATCGAGGACGTGATCGCGCGGATGTACGCGGGTCGGGGGTAGGGGGCGGGGGCGGGGTACCGGTAAGGCGGTCCGGGTGAGGGGTCCGGATGAGGGGTCCGGGTGAGGGGTCCGGGTGAGGGGTCCGCGTAAGGGGTCCGCGTAAGGGGGAAATCAGGGGCGGTTCCGGGGTGGAGACCGGGGTCGGGGCCGTTCAGCCGGGCGCCTTCTCTACATAGTCTGGCCCGTATGAGTGACGAGCGCCCGGAGAAGGCGACGCCGGAGAAGACATCCCTGGAGAAGGCCGCGCCCGCGCCGGTGGAGGCGGCTCCCGCTCCGGTCCCCGCCATGAGGGCCTCGGACGCCGACCGCGAGCGGGTGGTCGACCGGCTGCGTGACGCCGTCGCCGAGGGCCGGCTCGACATGGAGGAGTTCGAGGAGCGGCTGGAGGCCGCGTACAAGTCCCGTACGTACGCGGAACTCGAACCGCTGACCCGTGACCTCCCGGCCCCCGACGCCGCCCCGGCCCCGCCCGCCTCCGCCCCCGCGACCAGCTCCTGGCAGTCCCGGATCGGCGGCACCGCGGCCTCCTCCACGGCCGTCGCGATCATGTCGGGGTTCCAGCGCAAGGGGCGCTGGACGGTCCCCGCACAGTTCAACGCCGTGGCCTTCTGGGGCGGCGGTGAGCTCGACCTGCGGGAGGCCGACTTCGCGGCGCGGGAGGTCGTGATCACCTGCGTGGCCATCATGGGCGGCATCGAGATCACCGTCCCGCCGGGCGTCGAGGTCGACGTGCGCGGCATCGGCGTCATGGGCGGCTTCGACCCGGGCCGGTCGCCGGGGAACCGCCCGGAGCCGGGGGCCCCGAGGGTGATCGTGAACGGCCTCGCCTTCTGGGGCGGGGTGGCGGTCAAGGTCAAGGAGCCGAAGCGGCCGAAGGGCGACGGGAAGCTGGGCGGCGGCGAGACCCGCAAGGAGCTCTGAAGGCCCCCGGACGCTCCAGCGGGACCCGGACGCTCCAGCGGGACCCGGTCGGCGGCGCGCCGGGAACTCCCGGACCCTCCCGGGAGTCGGATGCTATGCAGACAAAACCGGCCACCGGGGGAAGGCAGGAGCACGACGTGAAGGAACCGGGAACGGCGGACCCGCCCGCCCGCGGCGCGTTCGTCTTCAACGAGGCGGACGAGGAGCGCAGACGCGGCGTCCGCCGGATGAAGACCACCGCGACGGGTCTGCTGATCGTCGTCGCCGTGATCTACGTCCTGGCCACATGCGCCCAGCAGGCCTGGGGCGCGGGCGGCTGGGCCGGGTACGTCGCGGCGGCGGCGGAGGCCGGCATGGTCGGCGCGCTCGCGGACTGGTTCGCGGTGACGGCCCTCTTCCGCAGGCCCCTGGGGCTGCCCATCCCGCACACGGCGATCATCCCGACGAAGAAGGACCAGCTGGGGGTCTCGCTGGGCGAGTTCGTCGGCGAGAACTTCCTCTCCGCCGACGTCGTACGCGCCCGGCTGCACGCCCTCGGCATCGGCGGCCGGCTCGGCGCCTGGCTGGCCGAGCCCGAGCACGCCGACCGGGTCACGGCGGAACTCGCCACCGCGCTGCGCGGGGCCCTGACGGTCCTGCGCGACTCCGACGTCCAGGCCGTGGTGGGCGAGGCCATCACCCGGCGGGCGGAGACGGCGGAGGTCGCGCCGGGCATCGGCAAGACCCTGGAGCGCGTCGTCGCCGACGGCGGCCACCGCCGCGCGGTCGACCTGATCTGCGCCAAGGCCCACGACTGGCTCGTCACCCACGGGGACTCGGTCATGGACGCGGTCCAGGGCGGCGCTCCCGGCTGGACCCCGCGCTTCGTCGACCGCAAGATCGGCGATCGGGTGTACAAGGAACTGCTGCGGTTCGTCACGGAGATGCGCGACATGCCGGGCCACCCGGCGCGCGGCGCGGTGGACCGCTTCCTGACGGACTTCGCGGCGGACCTCCAGTCGGACACGGAGACCCGGGCGCGGGTGGAACGGCTGAAGTCCGAGATCCTGGCCCGGGGCGAGGTGCAGGACGTGATCGCCTCGGCGTGGACGGCGGTCCGCTCGATGATCATCTCGGCCGCCGAGGACGAACGCAGCGAACTGCGGCTGCGGGTCCGCTCGTCCCTGATGTCACTGGGCTCCCGCCTGGCGACGGACGGCCGCCTGCAGGCGAAGGTGGAGGGCTGGATCGAGGGCGCGCTGGTCTACGTCGTCACGACGTACCGCACGGAGATCACCTCCCTGATCACGGACACGGTGGCCGCCTGGGACGCGGAACACACCTCCCGCAAGATCGAGGCCCACATCGGCCGCGACCTCCAGTTCATCCGCATCAACGGCACGGTGGTGGGCGCCCTGGCAGGCCTCCTGATCTACACGGCGTCCCGGGCCCTGGGCGGCTGAGGACGCACGGGGGGACCTGCGCGGGGCGGCACTGAACGGTGGCCCGGGGGCGGGGCGGCCGTGTCCCGCCCCCCGGACCCCCGCCCCCCGGCCCCGGCCCGGCAGGACCCGCTCCCTCACCCACCCGCACCGGGCGAGGCCGGGATGGGGGAGGCGGGTGGGCAGCCACCGGCCCGCCCCCCGGCCCCGGCCCGGCAGGACCCGCCCCCTCAGCCACCCGCACCGGGGGAGTCGGGTGGGCAGCCACCGGCCCGCCGTCCGGTCGAGGCCCGGCAGGGCCCGGCCCCCTCACCCACCCGCGCCGGAGGGGCGGGTGCGCAGCCACCGCCCGGGCCCACCCACCCGCACCAGGGGAGACGGAGGCGCAGCCACCGCCCCGGGCCCACCCACCCGCGCCGGGGGAGGCGCGTGGGCGGGCACCGCCCGGCCCACCCACCCGCACCAGGGGAGACGGGTGCGCAGCCACCGCCCCGGCCCATCCGCCCGTACCGGGGGTGTCGGGTGGGCAGCCACCGCCTCGACGCATCCATCCGCACCGGGGGAGCCGGGTGCGCAGCCACCGCCTCGGCCCACCCGTCCGTACCGGGGGTGTCGGGTGGGCAGCCGCAGCCCTGGCCCACCTACCCGCACCGGGGGAGGTGCGTGGGTGGCCACCAGCTCGCCGTCCGGTCGCGGCCGGGCAGGACCCGCTCCCTCACCCACCCGCACGGGGGAGGCGGGGATGGGGGAGGCGGGTGCGCAGCCACCGGCTTGCCGTCCGGTCGCGGCCCGGCAGGACCCGCTCCCTCGCCCACCCGCGCCGGGGGAGTCGGGTGCGCAGCCACCACCTCGCCCCACCACCCGCACCGGGGGAGACGGGTGCGCAGCCACCGCCCCGCCCCACCCACCCGCACCCGGGGAGGCGGGTGGCAGCCACCGCCCCGCCCCGACCCGTCGACGGGGTGAGAGCCGGCCCGCGCCCACCCCCCCGGCGCCCCTCAGCCCCGGTCCGCGACCGCCCACGCCGTGGCGGCCACGACGCCCGCCGCGCCGACGACCGCCGGCCACGCGCCGACCTTCTTCGCCAGCGGATGCGCCCCCGCGAAGCCCGCGAGGTACAGGGCGCCCAGGCCGGCGGCCGCCGGCACCCCGCCGCGGCGGTACCATTCCCGCCCGGCCACGATCCCGGCGGCGCCGAGCACGACCCCGCCCAGGGGCCGCTTCTTCGTCCAGCGGGCGACGGCGTAGCCGCCGACCAGCCCGGCTGCCGCCACCGCGGAACTCGGTACCCGCGCCATGTCGATCTCCCTCGTCGTGTCAGACGTACGCACCACACCAACCCGCGTACGCGCCAGATAAGTCATGTCATGCGATGAACCGTTCACGAGGCTAACGCGGACGCCTAGAACCCCGGCGGACACCCACCGCCCCGAGCGCGAGCACGGCCCCGCCCACCACGGTGTCGGGCACCGCCTCCCGCAGGGCGTGCGGCAACAGCGCCACGACCCCGAGGACGAGGAGGAAGGCGAGCGCGCACCGCCCGGCGACCCGCAGCAGTCTGTCCACGGGCTGCTCAACGCCCCGCGACGCCCCGCGACACGCAATCACGGCGGCCGATTTGTCGGCACACGCCAGGTTCCTCCCATCCGTCGCCCTGGAACCCCGATCGCCTACTTTCGGTCTTCCACCCCAAACACCCACGCGCCACCCACCCAGCCCCACCCACCACCCACCCCCACCCGGGAGCCGCACGTGATCTCCTACGGCCGCGCCGTCCTCGACCTCGCCGACGAACTCCTGGACGCCTACGCCGACGTCTTCTCCGCCCCGCCCTGGAACGAAGACGCAGAAACCATTCGCCACTTCGCGGACCGCCTCCAGACGGACGTCCGGCGCCCGGGCTTCCGTGCCGCCTTCACCCAATCCCCAGTCGGCGTCGACGGTTTCGCCACCGCCTGGCTGACCCAGGCCCCCTTCCCCGACGGCCGCGGCTACCCCCAGGTCGCCGCCCAGCTCGGCCCGGACCGGGTGCGCGATCTGCTGATCGGGGCGCTGGAGATAGACGAACTGGCCGTACGGGCCTACGCGCGCGGTACCGGCACCGGACGCGCCCTCCTCAACGAGATCACCGCCGACGCCCCGCAGCACCGCGCCTGGCTCCTCACCTCACGCCTGGCCGAGGACACCGTCGCCACCTACCACCGCCTCGGCTGGCACGAGGTCCCCGCCCTCCCCGGCACGGAGACGAACGTCGCCGTCTTCCTCTCCCCGGCCCACCCGGGCCGCCCCTGACCACTCACCCCATTCCCCCCACTCACCCCACCCCCCTCCTCATCCACAGCCACCCGATCGAGACGACTGGACACCCCCACCCAGGGCATACCGGGCCCATGAACACCCACAAGGCCCCCGTCACCGCGCCCGCCCCCTTCCCCGTCGCCCGCCGTCAGCTGAACCTCGCCACCCGCCACCAGCTCACCACCACCGCCGGCGTCCCCCACGCCACCGTCACCTCACGCACCCGCCCCGGTGGCCCCTGGCAACGCCTCCTGCCCCGCGTCTACCTCCTCCAGACGGGCCCGCCCGACCACCGCCAACGCGCCCTGGCCGCAGTCCTGTACGCCGCCGAACCCACCGCGGACCCCCTCGCCGGCGACACCGCCGCCCTGACCGGCGGAGCGGCCCTCGCCCTCCTCGGCATCCGCGACGCCCCACCCACCCCGGCCGACGTCCTGATCCGCAGCCCGCGCCGGCTCACCCCCGTCCCGCAGGTCCGCCCCGTGACCACCACCCGCTGGCCGGGCACCCTCACCGTCGCGGGCGTGCCCAGCGCCCGCCCGGTCCGCGCCGCCGCCGACTTCGCCGCCCGCTGCCCGAGCCCGGAGCGCGTCCGCTCGGTCCTGGCCCAGGTCGTCCAGTCCGGCTGGTGCCACCCGCGCGACCTCCACACCGAACTCCGCAGCGCCCGCCTCCTGTCCCGCCCGGCAGTCCGATCCGCCGCCGGGGAACTCCTGGCCGGGGTCCGCTCGGTCGCCGAGGCCCAGGCCCGCGACGTCCTGACCGGCACGGACCTCCCCACCCCCCTGTGGAACGCCCGCCTCTACACCCCGGACGGCACCTTCCTGGCCACCCCGGACGCCTACTGGCCCGACGAGGGCGTGGCCCTGGAGATCGACTCGGCGGAGTACCACTACACCCGCGACGCCTGGCACGCCACCCTCCGCCGCCGCCTGCGCCTGGAGTCCCACGGCGTCCTGGTGGTCAGCGCCACCCCGTCGATGATCCGCGACACCCCCGGGCAAGTCCTGGCAGCCCTCCGCACCCTCCTCACCCTCACCACCCCCCGCCAAACCCCACCCACCCTCACAGCCCGCGGCCACCAACAACTGCCGCTATTCCAGGGGGCGGGGTGAGGTCTTGGCGGCCTGGGCTAATTGGTGATGGCGGAGTATGAGCGAACGTCGGCTGGCATCTCGTGATGGAGCTTCCATTCGATCGCCATCGGCTTGCTTCCCGTGTGGCGGACGTAGTCGGCGGGCCCGAGCAACATCCATGCTTGCGGTCCCCCGATGTCCGTGGACTTGAAGCGGCGAACGAAGAGCAGCACGTGCGACCCGTTCTCAACGTGTCTCTGGTACCGAATGCCGGTGGGGGACTTCTCCGAGGTCTGGTTCTGTGACTCCCAGTGGAAGAGGACGTCATTCATGGCGTAGTCCCTGTAGCGGGTCTGTGGGGAAAACTCCTTCTCGTCCTTTTCGAGAGTGATGAACAGTGCGTCGGTTTGGACACCCTTGCACCACCGCGCACCTTCTCGGAAGTTGTTGGGCATGAAACCGCCGATCACGGACTGCCCCAGCGCTGGCAGGATTTCTTCGCGACTGTATGACGCATGGACGGACAGGGGCAGTGAGGCATGGTCACCCGTCAGGGGCAGCGGCATATGGTCGGCCTGCTCTAGGCCGTGGGCCAGTACTTGACGGACCTCGTCGCGGAAGTGCTTTTGAGGCTGAAGCGAGTCGAAAGCCTCCTGGTAGCTGGAGAAGCCGCCGCCGTGGGGCCACAGGGAGAAGAAGAGCATGCGTGCGTGCGCTCGCCCTCGTTCGTCAAGGTCCTCATACCTAGGTGCGCCGTCTTCGAGGAGCGCGGTGTACGCCTGAACTCGGGTTTGATCGTCAACGTGAAGAAATGCGGAGACCCGCTTCAAGAGGGCCTCTTCGTTCTGTGGAGATGCGTCGGTCAGTAGTTTTGCGCGCCGCAGCAACTCCGTCCAAGATCTATCGTTTCGATAGATCTCCTTAATTTCCCTTCCGCTCTCCTTGAGGTAATTGGAGATCCGCGTTTCGCGGTGGCCTGCAACTTCCTTGGCGAGTTGCGTCACATTGATGTTGATTTGGCTTCGGATGTTCGCCAGGATATTCTCCTTTGCTTTACGCTCGAGGAGGATTTGGCATCCGGAAGGAAGGTGAGGAAAGTTGCGTT
Source organism: Streptomyces sp. NPDC000075 (assembly GCF_040301925.1). Classification (NCBI taxonomy): domain Bacteria; kingdom Bacillati; phylum Actinomycetota; class Actinomycetes; order Kitasatosporales; family Streptomycetaceae; genus Streptomyces; species Streptomyces sp. NPDC000075. The sequence goes on along the minus strand of NZ_JBEPFL010000018.1, from coordinate 117,040 downwards.
CGATGCTGTTGATCAGTCGGTTTCGTGTCAAATTAGTCAGTGCGCGGAACTGCTCCTCGAAGCGAAATTCCTTGCGGTGCTGCCCGATGAAGTCCAAGACGGTCAGGACCGGCTTGTTCTCGCTGCGTCGCAACCCTCGACCGAGTTGCTGGAGGAAGACGGTGGCGCTAGAGGTGGGGCGGAGGAGTAGCAAGGTGTCGACGTCGGGCACGTCGAGCCCTTCATTGAAGAGGTCCACGGAGAATATGACGTTCAACTCCCCCGCACGAAGCTCGTCGAGCGCGGTCTTGCGGAGGGGGCCGGGGGTTTCGCCCGACAGGGCGATGGCCTTAAAGCCGGCCTGAGTGAAGAAGTTGGCCATGAACTCCGCGTGGGCGACGGAGACGCAGAACCCAAGGGCGCGCATGGAATTGGGGGAGGCATGCTTTTGTCGGAGGGCGGTGATGACGAGCTGAGCCCGATCATTGTTGCCGGTGAAAACGCTGCTGAGGGAGGAGGGGTCGTAGTCCCCACGCTTCCATGCCACGGCGCTCATGTCGGTGTCGTCGCTGATGCCGAAATAGTGGAAGGGGCAGAGGAGGTCGTTTTCGAGTGCCTCCCACAGCCTCATCTCGGCTGCGATCCGCCCGTGGAAGAACTCGTCCTGGATGGTCAGCCCATCCATTCGCTCCGGTGTTGCTGTCAGGCCGAGCAGTTCGAGCGGCCTGAAATGGTCGACGATTCTGCGATAGGTGGGTGAGGTCCCATGATGGAACTCATCGATGACGATGACATCAAAATGATTGACGGGAAGACGGTCCAGCGCCCGCTTGCTCAGTGACTGCACGCTCGCGAACACGTGGTTCCAGTCCTGTGGGATCTCGCCACTGTAGAGCAGTTCTCCGAATTCGGCGTCGCCAAGGACGTTCCGGTACGTGCGGAGGGACTGGTCGAGGATCTCCCTCCGATGGGCGACGAACAGGAGCCGCAGCTTACGGCCCAACATGAGTTGCAGTTGTTTGAAGTCGAGCGCGGCCATCACGGTCTTCCCGGTACCGGTAGCGGCGACGAGAAGATTGCGGTGGCGGTCGTGTACCGTGCGCTCCACCTCAAGGCGTTCCAGCATGTCGCGTTGATGGGGGAAGGGGTGCATCCTGCGACCCGAGAGGCTGATGGCTCGTGCCGCGTTGACCCCGCCAGAACCGCCGGCAATCTTCAGGGCCTCGTCCAGCCGAGCTGCATCGCGGTCGGGGTCGTACGACTCGAACGCTCGCTCGCTCCAATAGGCGTCGAAGGTCGCCTCGAATTTGCGCAGCACATCGGGTGTGGCGACGCCAGAGAGGCGGACGTTCCACTCCAATCCGTCGAGTAGCGCGGCTTGAGAGAGGTTCGAGCTGCCGACGTAGGCGGTGTCGAAGCCCGAGCGGCGCCGGAAGAGCCATGCCTTGGCGTGGAGGCGCGTCGAGCGGAGCTCGTAATTGATCTTCACTTCCGCGTTGAACTCACGTACCAGCCGGTCCAGGGCGCGGCGCTCGGTGGCCCCGATGTACGTGGTCGTGATCACGCGGATCGGGACGCCGCGGGCGGCAGCCTGCTTGAGGGGTTCCTCGAGGATGCGCAATCCCGTCCACTTCACGAAGGCGCACAGCAGGTCGATCCGGTCTGCTGTGGCGAGCTCCGCCCGCAGCTCGGCTCCGAGACTGGGATCCTCCGGTGAGTTGGTGATGAGTGCCGTGTCGGAGAACGGTGTGGACGGTCGCACGGCATAAGGTCCTGCATCCGCCGATGCCGCACCCGTGACCGGCTCCGCTACTGCGAGTAGTTGACGCGGCCCGTCGACGATGGGCTCCGTCCATTGCCGGGCACCCTCGCGCGTAGGCAGTGACTGGAGGATTTCGTTCGTCACGCGCACCCAGTCGCCAGGCGGCACTTTCTTCAGGATCTGCCCAACTGCGTGTGCCACGTGCCGTGTCAGGACGTGCTGCGCCACATCGCTATCCACTGGTTCGTGTATCACGACTGCTCCGGTGGAGATGAGCTCCTTGAGCTGCTCCTCCAGCGCAGTCGTGATCAGCGTTTCATGCACCCCGGTCGCTGGTGTGGGCACGGTCGGGCGGACACCTGAAGACAAGGAACCTCCACTCATCAATGGATCTTCGCCACTTGGTTGTAGCAAGGGCCACTGACGGTTGCCGCTGAAATGTGGCGCACTGATGGTTGAGGAGGATCTTTCTCGGCCAGTTATTGACTGGTTTGGATCAGTTCGCTGCCCCGTGGCACTCCGCGTACGGCTTGCCTGAGGTGCACCAGCAGGGGGACGTGGGGGTGGGGGGCCAGGGGGTGGCTTTGCCTCGGGCGGCCAGGGTGGTGGCGTATTCCGCCAGGAGGGACGGGGAGGCCGGGGAGGACTTCTCCGAGGCGGCGAAGGCCTCGTACGAGGGGACGCTGCCGGTGACGATGCCGAGGTTCGTGGTGCCCGAGGCGGCCAGGGCGCGGAGGGAGGCTTCGACCTTCTTCAGGTGGGCCTCGTGGGACGGGTACTCCGCCGCGAGGGTGGGGTAGCCCGTCAGGAGTTCGGCCAGTTCGCGGGCGGGCCAGTGGAGGATGGCGACCGGGAAGGGGCGGGAGAGGGCGGCGCGGCGGTCGCCGAGTTCGGCGCGCAGGCGGGCGATCTCCGCGCGGAGTTCCGCCGGGTCGTTGGAGCCCAGGGCCCAGATGCGCTTGGGGTCGTGGAGCTCGTCCAGCGGGATCGGGCCGATGTGGCGGGTGTCCGCGACCATGTCCCAGTCGTCGTGCGGGAGGGCGAGGAGCCGGCGGACGCGGTGGCGACCCGTCAGGAGCGCGGTCGTGGCCTGGGTGAGGGGGGTGTCCTCCGAGGTGAGGAGGGTCGCCGCCTCCGTGAAGCACTCGTGGGAGGCCTCCAGCTCGTCGTGGGATTCGAGGGCCTCCGCGATCACCTCCCAGGGGGCCGGGTCCGTGGGGGCCGCGGCGCGGATGCCGGAGATCAGTGCGCGGGCCTCGGCCTCGTGGCCGTACTCCCACAGGTTCGCGGCCTGGCGGGCCTTGATCAGGTGGGGGTTGGAGGGCGAGGCCGAGAGGAGGCGGTCGTAGAGGGCGCTCGCGCGGTCCCTGGCGTCGCCCAGTTCGAGGTGGGCCGCGGCCTGGAGGAGCAGGGGCTCCTGGTCCTCGGGGTAGCGGGTCGCCGTGCGGATGAGGCGCTCGGCTTCGGCGATGTGCTCTGCAGGCGTGTCGGGGCGCATGGTTCACACCGTACTGCCGCTGGTCAGTTGAGGGGGGAAGTCTTAGGGTGCCCGCCGTGCGGGATCAGGTGCGTGTCGTGGTGCAAGGGGGCGGACGGCGGACGGGCCGGGCCGGGCTCGCGGGGCTGCTGTGGGTGGCGGCTGAGGCGCTGACCACGGTGGGGGTGGTGGTGGCGTTGCTGGTGGTGCACCAGGTGTGGTGGACCAATCGGCAGGCCGTGGCCGGTGCGCAGGAGCAGGTCAGGGCTTTGGAGAGGGCTTGGGAGGGAGGGGGAGGCGGGGGAGGAAGGGTGGGGGGTTCGGGGGGTGGTGTGGATGAGGGGGCGGGGGTGGTCGAGGGGGGCTCCGGTGGTTCTGGGGAGGGGAGTGCGGGGGTGTCGTCGCCCGGTGTGGGGGGTGGTGGGGGGAAGGGGGCCGGGCCTGCGCCGGCGGGTTCCGGTTCCGGTTCCGCGCCCGCGCGGGACGAGGCGTACGGCGTGTTGCGGATTCCCCGGCTCGGGCTCTCCGTGCCCGTCGCGGAGGGGGTCGGCCGGCGGGCCGTGCTGGACAAGGGGTACGTGGGGCACTACCCGGGGACGGCCCAGCCGGGGGCGGAGGGGAACTTCGCGCTGGCCGGGCACCGGAACACGCACGGGGAGCCGTTCCGCTACCTGAACCGGCTGCGGGAGGGGGACGAGGTGTCCGTCGACCTGCGGGGGAGGCGGTACACGTACGTGGTGGGGAAGGTGCTGGCGGAGACGAGCCCGGGGGACGTGGGGGTGATCGCGCCGGTGCCGCGGAGCTCGGTCAGGCCCGGGTACGGGTACGAGAGCGCCGGGTCCTACATCACGCTGACGACGTGCACGCCCGAGTACACCTCTACGTACCGGCTGGTGGTCTGGGGGACCCTCAGGAACGTTGTCAGTGCGACCCGTTAGGGTGTGGGTACGTATCGGTTTCGATCGTCAGTTCTGGTGAGGCGGGGGGTGGTTCGCGTGGGTCGTCGTGAGGTTCGGCGGTTCAGTGTGTCCTCCTTCCTGTTCCACGAGGGCTCCCGCGCGGCCCGGATGCTCGTCGGGCTCCTGCTGCTCGGCGGGGTCCTCGGGCTGCTGTCCGGGGAGACCGGGCTGGCGGCCGGGGTGGTCGTGCTGGCCGCGGCGGTCGCCGTGGGCGCCGCGCTGCTGGCGGCGTGCCTCGTGCGGCCCGTGCCGCCGCACCGAATACGTACCGCGATCCGTGATCGCGAGCAGCGCACGGCGTTCCTGCCGCAGCGCGATCCCGACGCTTCGGGCCGGTCGCGGCCCAGGGCGCCCGGCCGTCTGGTCCTGACGGCCGCGTAGGGGCGCGCAGTGTCTTCCGCCATTGCCTTCTGCTTCCGCACCGACTGAACGCTGTTGCCGCCCCGCGCGGGTCGTCACGCCGAAATGCACTTCTTTCGACGTTTGACGAGACCCCTCGGAGGGCCCGCGTGTCCGTTTTCACTCATCTCGTTGCCGAGCTGGGCCGGCTCCTGGAGCCGGTACTGGCCGAGTCCGCGACCGCTGCCGCGATCGTGCTGTTCACCCTGCTCGTACGGCTCGCGCTGTTCCCGCTGGGGCGTGCCGCGTTCCGTGCGTCGACGCCCGTCGCGGGGTGCCTGCCGGTGCTGTTGCAGCTGCCGGTGTTCTTCCTGATGTACCGGTCGTTCTCCTCGGGGGACGAACTCCTGGACCACCGGCTGTTCGCGGCGCCCCTCGGGGGCCGGTGGGCCGAAGCGCTGGAGCAGGGTGGTCTGTTCGGGGCGCAGGGGCTCGTGTTCCTCGGGCTGTTCGCCGCTATCGCGGTGGTGGCGGCGTGGAGTGCGGTGCGGGGGCGGCGGGCCGCCGCGGCCGCGCCTGCCGTGGCGCCGGTCATGCCCCGGGTGAAGGGGGCGGGCGGGGCTCCGGCCGCGCCGAGCGCGGAGCAGCTGGCGGCGATGCGCCGGCTGGGCGGCGTACTGCCCCTGCTGTCGTTCGGAACGCTGATCACCGCCGCCGTCGTGCCGCTGGCGGCGGGGCTGTACCTGCTGACCACCACGGCCTGGTCGGTCGCCGAGCGGGCCTGGCTCCAGCGCCGGTCGCCCCGGACGGCGGTCGGCGCGACGGCGGGGGCGGCGGCCTGAGCGGCGGCTTGAGCGGTGGGCTGAGCGGTGGGCTGAGCCGTGGGCTAGGTCCGGTGTTCGGCGCGGCGGCCGGGGCGGCCCGGGCGGTGGGCTGGGCGGTGGGCTGCCCGGCTGCCCTGCCGACGGACGGGGTCGGCGTCGGGGGCGGGCTGAGCAGCTGCCCGGCCGGTGTGCGGCGCGCTGGCCGGGGGCGGTCTGGGGGGGCCTGAGTGGCCTGCCCGGCTGGTGGTCGGGGGCGGGGGGCGGGTCTGTGGTGGGGCTGCGCTCGGGGCGGGGGTGGTCTGCGGGGTGGGTGGCGGTCCGGGGTGTCGGCGGGCTGTGGTGGGGGCGGCCTGCGGGCGGGGGTGGAGGGGGGCGTTCCAGTCTGTGAACAGGGTCTTGCGGATTGGTCGGGCATCTTGGAGGATCAGCCAATCCTCCGATGGCCGCAACCCATCGGCCGGCCCTCGGGCATGCCCGCGGGTCGACCACCCACGACCACGGGAGAATGCCCATGAAGCTGCTGCGTGTCGGACCCGTCGGGTCGGAGCGCCCCGCGCTGCTCGACCAGGACGGGACCCTGCGGGACCTGTCCGGCCTGATCACGGATGTGGACGGGGCCCTGCTGGCCGACGACTCCGTGCTGTCCCGCGTACGGGACGCCGCCGCGGGCGGCGAGCTTCCGGTGCTCGACGCGGAGGGCCTGCGCATCGGCTCCGCGGTCGGCCGGATCGGCAAGGTCGTGGGCATCGGCCTGAACTACTTCGGGCATGCGGCCGAGGTCGGCGCCGAGCCGCCGGCCGAGCCGATCCTGTTCCTGAAGGCCGCGGACACCGTGGTCGGCCCGGACGACACCGTGCTCATCCCGCGCGGCAGCGTGAAGACCGACTGGGAGGCCGAGCTCGGCGTCGTCATCGGCAGCACCGCCCGCTACCTGGCCTCCGCCGAGGAGGGCCTCGCGCACGTCGGCGGCTACACGCTGGTCAACGACGTCTCGGAGCGCGAGTTCCAGATCGAGCGCGGCGGCACCTGGGACAAGGGCAAGAACTGCGAGACGTTCACCCCGCTCGGCCCCTGGCTGGTCACCGCCGACGAGATCCCGGACCCGCAGGTCCTGGACGTCAAGCTGTGGGTCAACGGTGAGCTGAAGCAGGACGGCAACACCGCGGACCAGATCTTCCCGGTGGGCGAGGTCGTGCGGTACCTGAGCCAGTTCATGACGCTGTACCCGGGCGACGTGATCGTCACGGGTACCCCGGCGGGCGTGGCCATGGGCCAGCCGGAGCCCAAGCCGTACCTGCGGGCCGGTGACGTCGTGGAGCTGGAGATCGAGGGGCTCGGCCGTCAGCGTCAGGAGTTCAAGGGCGCGTAAGTGACGTAGTGCCGCAGCGCCGTACGGCGAGGGGGAGGGGCGGGCTGCCCGGGGCGGCCCGCCCCTTCTCGTTCGCGCGGCGTCGGCCGGGAGCATCTCGATCGCCGCCCGGGGGTCCCCGGTGCAGGACGGATCAGACGGCGACGACCGACCCCTCACGGGACGAAGCGCGCGCCGCCTCCAGTACCGCCAGGCAGTGCGCCGCCTCGTCCGCCGTGACCGGGGCCGGTCCGCCCGTGCGCAGTGCCTCCGCGACCGCCGCGTAGTACGCCGGGTAGTCGCCCGGGACCGTCGGGACGGGGTCCCCGCCGCCGGTCAGCGGGGACTCGCCGGAGCCGAGCCGCCCCCACAGGTGCTCCGGCTCCTCGCCCCACGCCGGACCGTCCGCACCGCCCGGCCGCAGGCCCTCGCGCAGGGCGGCCTCCTGGGGGTCCAGGCCGTACTTGACGTAGCCGGCCCGCGAGCCGAGGACGCGGAAGCGCGGTCCGAGCTGGGCGGCGGTGGCGCTGACGTAGAGGTGCGAGCGGATGCCGTTCGCGTGCGTGATCGCGATGAACGTGTCGTCGTCGGCCTCGGCACCCGGGCGGCGTACGTCGGTCTCCGCGTAGACCCGTACCGCCGGGCCGAACAGCACCAGCGCCTGGTCGACGACGTGGCTGCCGAGGTCGTACAGCAGGCCGCCGATCTCCTCCGGTGCGCCGGACTCGCGCCAGCCGCCCTTGAGCTGGGGGCGCCAGCGCTCGTAGCGGGACTCGAAACGCTGGATCTCGCCGAGTTCGCCGTCGGCGAGGAGACGGCGGACGGTGAGGAAGTCGTTGTCCCAGCGGCGGTTCTGGAAGACGGAGAGGAAGGTGCCGGTCCGCTCGGCGAGCGCGGCGAGGTCGCGGGCCTCGGCGGCGGTGGCGGCCAGGGGCTTGTCCACGACGACGGGGATGCCGGCGGTGAGGGCGGCGGTGGCGAGCGGGACGTGGGTCTTGTTGGGGGAGGCGATGACGACGAGGTCGACGGGGGACTCGTCGTCGGCGCCCGTGCGCTCCCACAGGTCGTCGGCGGAGGCGATGACGCGGACGCCGGGGTACGCCTCGCGGGCCTGTGCCTGCCGGCCGGGGTCGGAGGTGACGACGGTGTCGAGGGCGAGGCCCTCGGTAGCGGAGACGAGCGGGGCGTGGAAGACGGAGCCGGCGAGTCCGTAGCCGACGAGCGCTACGCGCAGGGGAGCGGAGGCGGAGGTGGGGGAGGTGGGGGTGGGGGAGGCGTTCATGGGTCCACTTTGGCAACAGCGTTGCGTAAGTGCAAGGAGGGTGGACAATGGCTGGGTGAACAGGCAAAACGCGGACGGTGGCCGAGGCGGCGGCGGGGTGAACCTGCCGGTGGTGCGCGGGCACAACGAGGCCCTGCTGCTGGACCTGCTGCGCGCGGCGGGGCCGGTGGGGCTGGGGCGTGCCGGGCTCGCCGCCCGTACGGGGCTCACCCCGCAGGCCGTCAGCAAGATCACCGCCCGGCTCGCGGCGGAGGGCCTGGTGGCGGAGGCCGGCCGCGACGCGTCGACCGGCGGCAAGCCGCGCACCCGGCTGCGGCTGGTGCCGGGCGCGCGGCACGCGGTGGGGGTGCACCTGGACCGCGACGAGCTGAGGGCCGTACGGGTCGACCTGGTGGGCGGCGTGGTCGCGGAGTGGTCGGGTCCGCTGGACTTCGGGGCGGGGCCGGACGTGGTCGTGGACGCGGTCGTACGGGCGGTGGCGCGCGTTTCGGACGGGGCGGAGGGGTCGCGGCGGCTGCTCGGGGTGGGCGTGGCCGCGCCGGGGCCGCTGGACTGGCGCGGCGGGGTGCTGGGGCGGGTGACGGGTTTCCCGCAGTGGGAGGGGTTCCCGCTGCGCGAGGTGCTGGCGGGGCGGCTGGGGGTGGCGGTGGTGGTGGACAAGGACACCAACGCCGGTGCGGCGGCGGGCGGGTTGAGTGGTGCGGGTGGGTCCTGGGCGGGTGGCCTGGGTGGCCTGGGTAGCTTGGGTGGCCCTGGTGGGTCGGGTGTGCTGGGCGGTCGGGGTGGCCCGGGTGGGCCGGGTGCCCCGGGGGGCCCTGGTGGGTCGGGTGGTCCGGGCGGTCGGGGTGGGTCGGGTGTGGCCGGTGGCCCCGGTGGGTCGGGCGGGCCGGGCGGTCCGGGTGGCCCTGGTGGGTCGGGTGTGCTGGGCGGTCCGGGTGGCTCTGGTGGCCCGGGCGGCCCGGCTGGTGAGTCGGGCGGCCCGCGTGGTGGCGGGCCGGGGTTGGACGGGCCGGGGGCGGGTTCTGCCGTGTACCTGCACGTCGGTACCGGGCTCGGGGCGGGGCTGTGGCTGGACGGTGCGGTGTACCGGGGTCCGCGGTCGGGCGCGGGGGAGTTCGGGCATCAGGTGCTGCTGCTGGACGGGCCGCGCTGCCGCTGCGGGGGCCGGGGGTGCCTGGAGGTGCTCTGCCTGGAGGCGGTGGCCCGGGGAGACCTGGCGCGGGCGGCGCGGGTGCTGGGGGAGGGGGCGGCGAACCTGGTCGCGCTCCTGGACGTCGACCGGGTGCTGCTGGGGGGCCGGGTGGTGGCGGGGGCGCCGGAGGTGTTCGTGCGGGGGGTGCGGGAGGTGCTGGCGGCCCGGGCCCTGACGGCCGACCCGCCGGTGGTCGGGCTGGCGCCGGCCGGGGTGGCGGAGGGGGCGGCGGAGCTGGTGCTGGCGCCGGTGTTCGGGGGCGGGTGACCTGGCGGCGGGCCGTGCGGTCCGAGCGGCCTGTGCAGCCCGTCCGGCCGCAGGCTGCCCGGGTGGCCCGGGTGGCCCGGTCGGCCCAGGTGGCCCGTGCGGCCCGGTCGGCCCGCGCGGCCCGTCCGGCCCGGGTGGCCTGGGCAGAGCCCGGTCGGCCGGGTGGCCTGTGCGGCCTGTCCGGCCCAGGCCCGGGTGGCCCGGGTGGCCAGTCCGGCGTGTGCGGCCAGTCCGGCGTGTGTGGCCAGTCCGGCCTGTGCGGCCAGTCCGGCCCGTGCGGCCCGTGCGGCCCGTGCGGCCCGTGCGGCCCGTGCGGCCCATGCGGCCCATGCGGCCCGTCCGGCCGTGGGCGGCCCGTGTGGCCTGTGCGTCCCGTGCGTCCCGTGCGGGACGGTCGGCCCGTGCGGCCTGGGCGCCCCGCGCGCCCCGTGCGGCCTGGGCGGAACGGTCGGCCGTGCGGACCGGTCGGCCCGTCCGGACCGTCCGGTGGGTGGCGGCCGGGGGTGGTCCCCGGGGCCATCCGGGGGTAAAGCGGGAGGTGTCGGGCGTGGGGGTGGGGGTGGGCGTGGGGGGCGTGGGAAGGTGCGGGCGGGGGCGGGGTGATTGTCGCCTCGTCCGATCATCACTCCGTCCGGCGAGCAGCGAGGTCTTCCATGCGACTGCGCAACGCCCTTGCCCTCACCGCCCTCCTCCTCTCCCTCGCCGCACCCTCCGCCACCGCGGACGCCGGCTCGGGCGGCCCGCCCCACCCCGCGCCCGCCCCCGCGATGCCGGCACCCGCCCTGCCCTCCCGGGCCCGTGCCAGCTGTGGGGACGGCAAGAGCGGTGCCTTCCCGATCGGGGCCCGGATCCGTGGCGGACCGGTGGTCTACCGGGCCGGCGGCGGCCCCCAGAGCTGGCTGCTGGACCTGACCAACACCACCGGCGCCACCTGCACCGCCATCCACCCCGTCATCGTGTTCACCGACCCCGCCCGCGCCCTGCGGCCCGCCCACCTCCGCATGGACTTCGAGGCGCCCGGCGGCCGTTACCCCGTCAGCCTGGAGCGCAGCGACCGCGACGAGATCGTCGCGGTGTTCGACGGCAAGGACGCCTTCCCCGGCTTCTCCGTACCGGCCGGCGGTTCCGCCACCGTCAAGGTCCAGCTCTCCTTCGCCCCCGACGCCCCCCTCGGCGAGGTCGTCGCGGACGCCGCGGTCGTGCAGCGCAAAGGGGACGACGGGGAGTGGGTCGGCGAGGCCGGCGGGTACCGCTTCTCCGTGGAGGGCCCGGAGGACCCCGAGGACTCCGTGACGGCGGGGTCGCTCGCGCACACCGGGCCCCGGGAGTGGGCCTACGGCGCCGGCGCCGCGGCCGCCCTGGCCGCCGGCGGTGGCCTGCTGCTGGGCGCCCGCCGCCTCCGCCGGGCCACCGGCCCCCACCGCCCGCGCCCGTAGGCCGCTCCAGGCCCCCGCCGCCCGCGCCCGTAAGCCGCCCCCGGGTCCCGCCCGGCCCCGCCCCGCCCCCACCGCCCGGCCCCGGCCGCCCACCGTCCGACCCTGGCCGCCCGGCCCGGCCCCACCCGCAGCAGCCTTCGCGGAGGCCCCGTCGGCCCGGCCCCGTCCGTACACCTCGCGCACGTACAGTCCGACCGTGGAAGAACAGACCCCGTACCCCGCCCCCCACCGCCCCGGCTCGCCCGTCCGTTCCGGGATCCCCGAGCACGGGCGGATCCCCAAGTACTACGCCGTCAAGGCCCGTATCGCCGATCTCCTCGACGAGCTCGGCGAAGGCGGGGCGCTGCCCACCGAGCGGGATCTCGCCGAGCGGTACGAGGTGGCCCGCGAGACCGTGCGGCAGGCGCTGCGGGAGCTGCTGCTGGAGGGCCGGCTCCGCCGTGCCGGCCGGGGCACCGTCGTCGCCGGACCCAAGCTGGAGCAGCCCCTCTCCCTCGCCAGCTACACCGAGGGCGTGCGCCGCCAGGGCCGCCGGCCCGGCCGTCACCTCATCGGACTGGAACGGTTCCCCTGCCCGCCCGAACTCGCGCGCGGCATCGGCGCCGAGGCGGGGGAGCCCGTCTGGCACCTGGAGCGCGTCCTGCTCGCCGACGACGAGCGCGTCGGGCTGGAGAGCACGTACGTCCGGGTCGCCCGCGCCCCCCGCCTCGACGTCGATTTCCAGCCGGACTCCTCCTTCTACGGATACCTCCGCGACAGCCTCGGCATCTCCTTCGGGGACGCCGACGAGAAGCTGGAGACCGTCCTCGCCACCCCCCGCGAGGCCCTCCTCATCGGCACCCCGCCCGCGCTCCCGATGCTCCTCATCCACCGCTTCTCCAGGGACCAGGACGGCCGGCCGCTGGAGCGGGTGCGTTCGCTCTACCGCGGCGACCGGTTCAGCTTCACGACCCGGCTGCGGCCCGAATAGCCGCACCGAATAGTCCACCGAAACGGAACATCAACCCCATAGCCGGACCAATTCAAGTCACGGAACGATAACGGGTCTAGTCCAAGCGTCGAGGGCTGTTCACCGGCCCGTCGCCCACCCGATCCTCCGGGGTCACGGACCGGCCCGACCGTGAACGGCGTGAGAGTCATAGTCGTCGGAGGCGGCGTGGTCGGCACCATGCACGCCTGGCAAGCAGTCCAACGCGGCCACGAGGTCGTCCAGATCGAGCGCGAGGCCGAGGCCCGCGGCGCCTCGCTGCGCAATTTCGGCCAGATCTGGGTCAGCGGCCGGGCCGGGGGCGAGGAGCTCGACACCGCCCTGCGGGCCCGCGAGCTCTGGGAGCGGATCGGCGCGGAGGTGCCCGGCCTGGGCTTCCGCGCCATCGGCTCCCTCACCCCCCTGCGCAACGCCCGCGAGTACGCGGTCGCCGAGGCGGCCGTCGCCCGCCCCGACGCCGCCGCGCGCGGCTACGCACTGGTCACCGCCGCCGAGGCGCGGGCGATCAACCCGGCCCTGCGCGGCGCCTTCGAGGCCGCCCTGTGGTGCGAGCGGGACGCGGCCGTCGAACCGCGCACCGCCCAGCTCCACCTCCGCGAAGCCCTGGCCGCCTCGGGCCGCTACACCTTCCTGCCCGGGCGTGAGGTCCGCGACCTGGCCGGCCCCGCCGCCGTCCGCGACGACCACGGCGACGTCCACCGCGGCGACGCCGTCGTCCTCGCCACCGGAGCCTGGCTCTCCGGCCTGGTCCGTGAACTCGTCCCCGACCTGCCCGTGCGCCGCGTCCGGCTCCAGATGATGCAGACCGCCCCCCTCGGCGAGCCGCTCACCACCTCCGTCGCCGACGCCGACAGCTTCCGCTACTACCCCGCCTACCGCAGCGACGCGCTCGACGTCCTCAACGCCGAGCAGGCCCAGACGCCCGTCGCCGCCGCGCACCGGATGCAGCTGCTGATGGTCCAGCGCCGGGACGGCGGCCTGACCATCGGCGACACCCACGAGTACGAGCACCCCTTCGCGTTCGACACCCTCGAAGACCCCTACGAGCACCTCACCCACGTCGTCGAGTCCTTCCTGGGCCGCCCGCTGCCGAAGATCAGGCACCGCTGGGCCGGCGTGTACGCGCAGTGCACCGACACCGGCCGCGTCGTCCACCGCCAGCAGGTCGGCGAAGGCGTCTGGCTCGTCACCGGACCGGGCGGCCGCGGCATGACCTGCTCGCCCGCCATCGCCGAAACCACCGCGAACGAACTGGGCTGGTGAGCCGCATGACCAACGGGAACACGGACACGAACACGGACACGGACACGCACCGCAGGCTGATCGTCCTCGACATGGCCGGCACCACCGTCGCCGACGGAGGCCTCGTCGAGCGCGCCTTCGAAAGCGCCGCCGACCGCCTCGGCGTCGAGCCCGGCACCGCCGACCACGCCGCGAAGCTCCAGTACGTCCGCGACACCATGGGCGAGTCGAAGATCTCCGTCTTCCGCCACCTCTTCGGTACGGAGGAACGCGCCCGGCTCGCCAACACCGCCTTCGAGCAGGCCTACGCCGAACTCGTCGACGGCGGCCTCGTCACCGAGGTCCCCGGAGCCCGCGCGACCATCGAGCGGCTCCGCGCCGACGGCCACACCGTCGCTCTGACCACCGGCTTCGCCCGCGTCACCCAGGACGCCATCCTCGACGCCCTCGGCTGGCGGGACCTGGCCGACCTCACCCTCTGCCCCGCCGACGCCGGCGGCCGCGGCCGCCCGTACCCCGACATGGTCCTGGCCGCGTTCCTGCGCACCGGCGCCGTGGACGACGTGCGCGAGACCGTCGTCGCCGGGGACACCGCGTACGACGCGCTCAGCGGCCGGCGCGCCGGGGCGGGCGTCGTCGCCGGGGTCCTCACCGGCGCCCACGAGCGCGACGCGTTCACCCGCCACGGAGCCACGCACGTCCTCGGCTCCGTTGCCGAACTGCCCGCCCTGCTCGCCGAGCCGGGGTCGTCGTGAGCGGCATCCGCTTCGACTCCGTCTCGGTCGCCTACCACGGCACCACCGTCCTGGACTCCCTCGACCTCACCGTCGAACCGGGCGAGGTCATGGCCCTGCTCGGCCCCTCCGGCTCCGGCAAGACCACCGCCCTGCGCGCCGTCGCCGGCTTCGTCCGCCCCGTCCGCGGGCGGGTGCTGATCGGCGGCCGGGACGTCACCGCCCTGCCCCCGCACAAGCGGGGCATCGGCATGGTCGTCCAGCAGTACGCCCTCTTCCCGCACATGCGGGTCGAGGACAACGTCGCCTTCGGCCTGCGCGCCCGGAAGACCCCCAAGGCCGAGATACCGGCCCGGGTCACCGAGGCCCTGGAGATGACGGGGATGGCCGCGTACGCCCGGCGCTACCCGCGCGAGCTCTCCGGCGGACAGCAGCAGCGGGTGGCCATCGCCCGCGCCCTCGCCATCCGCCCCGGCGTCCTCCTGCTGGACGAGCCCCTCTCCGCCCTGGACGCGCAACTGCGCTCCGGGATGCTGGCCGAACTGGCCCGGCTGCACCGCGAACTCCCCGACGTCTCCATCCTGTACGTCACCCACGACCAGGTGGAGGCCCTCACCCTCGCCGACCGGATCGCCGTCATGGACCGGGCCCGCCTCCAGGACTGCGGCACCCCCCGGCAGCTGTACCGGGCACCGCGTACGGAGTTCACCGCGTCCTTCGTCGGCAACGCCAACCTGCTCCCGGTGACGGTCGCCGACGCCGGAGCGGTCTTCGCGGGCCGCCCGCTGGCCCTGGACCGGGGCCCCGCGGCCCCCGGCTCCACCGCCACCCTGTGCGTACGCCCGCACCTGCTGGGGCTCGGCGAGGGCCCCAACGCCCTGCGCGGCACCATCACCGAGGTGCAGTGGCGCGGCTCGACGCACCGGCTGTACGTGGACGTCGACGGCCACCGGGTCAAGGCGGACCTCCCCGAGCTGCGCGAGACCCCGGCCCTGGGCGACGAGGTCACCCTCCACTTCGAGCCCCGCGACGCGGTGCTCCTGGCGGCGGGGGTCACCGATGGCTGAGACCGCCCGGCCCCCGGCCCCCCGGCCCCCGGCCGCCCCGCACCCGGCCCCCCGGCACCCCGCCGCCCCGCACCCCGCCGCCCCGCACCCGGCCGCCCGCCAGCCGGCTCCCCGGCCCCCGGCCGCCCCGCACCCGGCCGCCCCGCCCCGGGCCGTCTGGGCGCTGCCGCCCGTCGCCCTGCTCGGGCTGGTGTTCCTCTACCCCCTGGCCCTCGTCGTCCAGCAGTCCCTCACCCCCGACGGCGGCGGCGCCTTCGACGCCTACTCCGCCGTCTTCGCCTCGCACGCCTTCCGCGAGGCCCTCGGCACCACCGTCTGGCTGGCCCTCGCCGCCACCGCCGGCTGCCTGCTCCTCGGCTTCACCCTGGCCCTCGTCATCGCCTTCGTCCCCTTCCCCGGGGCCAAGGCCGTCGCCAAGTTCATCGACGTCTTCCTCTCCTTCCCCTCCTTCCTCATCACCCTCGCCCTCCTCTTCATCTACGGCACCGTCGGCATGGCCAACGGCCTCTGGACGGACCTCCTCGGCGGCACGGAGGGCCCGTTCCGCTTCCTCACCACGCCCTGGGGCGTCCTCCTCGCCGAGATCACCTACTTCACCCCCTTCGTGATGCGCCCCCTGCTCGCCGCCTTCTCCCAACTGGACACCGCCCAGCTGGAGGTGGCGGCCGGCCTCGGTGCCCGCCCCGCCCGGATCATCCGGCAGGTGATCCTCCCCGAGGCCCTCCCCGCCCTCGCGGCGGGCGGCAGCCTCGTCCTCGTCATGTGCCTCAACGAGTTCGGGATCGTCCTGTTCACCGGGGCCAAGGGCGTCACGACCCTGCCGATGCTCGTCTACGGCAAGGCGATCCTCGAATCCGACTACCCGGCCGCCTGCGTGGTCGCCGTCGTCAACATCGCCCTGTCCATCGGTCTGTTCGGCCTCTACCGGGTGGTGGGCAAGCGTGCTGGTGCATAGCCGGGGCGGCCGCTGGGCCGCCTGGACCCTGTTCGGGATCCTCTTCGTCCCCCTCTTCGCCCTGCCCCTCCTCGTGGTCGTGGCCGCCTCCTTCGCCACCCACTGGTCCGGCGCCCTCCCCTCCGGACCGACCACCGCGAACTATGCCTCCGCCGTCCAGGGGGAATCCCTCCAGGCCCTGACGACCTCCCTGGTCACCGCCCTGGCCGCCAGCCTGGTCGCGCTCACCGCCGGCACCTGGGCCGCCCTGGCCGCCGGCGCTCTCGGCCGGCGCGGAAAGCGGCTGCTGGACGCGCTGTTCATGCTGCCCGTCGCCGTGCCCTCCGTGGTCGTCGGCCTCGCCGTCCTCGTCGCGTTCAGCAAGCCGCCGGTGCTGCTCAACGGCACCAGCACGATCGTGGTCCTGGCGCACACCGTTCTCGTCACGGCGTTCGCCTACCAGTCGGTCTCGGCCGCCATGGTGCGGCTCGACCCCGCGTACGAGCAGGCCGCCGCCTCCCTGGGCGCCCGTCCCGCGTACGTGCTGTGGCGGGTCAGGCTGCCCCTCCTGCTGCCGTCCCTCACGGCGGCCGCCGGACTCTGCTTCGCCCTGTCCATGGGCGAGCTGAGCGCCACGATGATGCTCTACCCGCCGGACTGGACGCCCCTCCCGGCCCGGATCTTCACCGCCACCGACCGCGGTTCGCTCTTCGGCGGATCCGCCGTCGCCGTGGTGCTGATGGCCACCACCCTGCTCGTCCTCCTGGCCGTCTCGCGCATCCGCACCCGCGCCTCCTACCGCTGAACCCCGCGCCGCCCCCAGCCCGCACACCCCCGTCCCCGTAAGGAATCCCCATGTCCAGAGCGCTCCCGCTCCGCGCCGCCACCGCCCTCACCGCCGGTCTCGCCCTCGCCACCACCCTCACCGCCTGCGGCGGCTCCTCCCCCACCGCGGCCGACGGCTCCGGCTCCCAGGGCGGCGGCGCGAAGACCGTCACCGTCTACAGCGCCGACGGCCTCAAGAGCGACAAGGGCGACGGCTGGTACGACAGGGTCTTCGCCGACTTCACCAAGAAGACCGGCATCGAGGTCAAGTACGTGGAGGGCGGCTCCGGCGAGATGGTCCAGCGCGCCGTCCGCGAGAAGACCAACACCCAGGCCGACGTGCTGATCACCCTGCCGCCCTTCATCCAGCAGGCCGACGGCAAGGGCCTGCTCCAGGCCTACGCCCCGCAGGGCTCCGACAAGGTCAACGGTGCCGACAAGGCCGCCGACTCCACCTGGACCTCCGTCGTCAACAACTACTTCGGCTTCGTCTACAACAAGAAGGAGCTGCCCTCCGCCCCCAGGACCTGGGAGGAGCTCCTCGACGCCAAGTACAAGGGCAAGCTCCAGTACTCCACCCCCGGCGTCGCGGGCGACGGCACGGCCGTCCTCGTCAAGGCCGTGCACGACTTCGGCGGCAAGGACCAGGCGATGGACTTCCTGGGGAAGCTCCAGGCCAACAACGTCGGCCCGTCCTCCTCCACCAGCAAGCTCGCGCCCAAGACCGACAAGGGCGAGCTGCTCGTCGCCAACGGCGACGTCCAGATGAACTTCGCCCAGTCCAAGTCCATGCCGAACCTCGGCATCTGGTTCCCCGCCAAGGACGGCGGCAAGCCCACCACCTTCGCCCTGCCGTACGCGGCAGGCCTGGTCGCCAAGGCCCCGCACGCCGACAACGGCAGGAAGCTCCTCGACTACCTGCTCAGCGAGGACGCCCAGAAGCTGGTCAGCGAGGTCGGCGGCGGCTTCCCCGCCCGCACGGACGTCAAGCCCACCGATGCCAACGCCATCGAACTCACCAAGCTGATGGGCGGCGTCGAGGTCTTCGAGCCGGACTGGGCCGACATCGACAAGAACCTCACGGCCTACGTCGACGCGTGGAAGTCCGCGACCGGCAGCTGAGCCTCGACCCGCCGCACCCGCACGCGCACACACCACACACACCCACTTGCTCCTGGAGGAGTACGTGTCCCCTGTCCTGCGCGGACGCACCCTCGCCGTGACCGCCACCGCCACGGCCCTGCTCGCCACCACCCTCGGCCTCACCACCCCGGCCTCCGCCACCCCCGGCGACCCCAAGGCCACCGCGGAAGCGGCCGCCAAGGCCGCCGCGGCCGCCCCCCGGACCGCCACCGGCTCCGCCGGCAAGGTCCTCGTCATCGGCCTCGACGGCGTGGTCCTCGACCGCGTCGAGGCCGCCGACGCCCCGAACCTCAAAGGCCTGATGGCCGAGGGCCTGACCGCCCGCAGCACCCTCTACGCGAGCCCCATGGCCGCCACCTCCTCCGGCCCCGGCTGGTCCACCGTCGCCACCGGCGTCTGGCCCGACGAGCACGGCGTGAAGGACAACACCTTCACCGGCAAGAACTACGCCGCCCACCCCGACTTCCTCACCCGCGCCGAGAACGCCAACCCGGCCCTCAACACCTACGCGGCCGCCGACTGGGAGCCCCTCACCTCCACCGACGCGGGCGGCCCGGTCTTCTCCGCCAAGGTCGACAAGCGCCTCTCCCTCAAGGGCGACCGCGACGGCTACGGGTCCGAGGACCCGAAGATCGCCACGGCCGCCTCGGCCGAACTGCGCGACGGCAACCCCGACGCCTCCTTCGTCTACTTCGGCCAGGTCGACGGGGCCGGGCACTCCTACGGCGCCGCCAGCCGGCAGTACCTCGACGCCATCGGCCGCGTCGACACCCTCGTCGGCCGGCTCCTCACCGCCGTCAAGGCCCGCCCCGCATACGCCCAGGAGAACTGGAAGATCCTGGTCACCACCGACCACGGCCACACCGACGCCGGCGGCCACGGCGGCTCCACCCTCCAGGAGCGCGGCACGTTCGTCATCGCCAAGGGCGCCGGCATCCCCGCCGGTTCGGTCCGCGACGACGTCAAACTCGTCGACGTCGCCGCCACCGCCCTCGCCCAGGTCGGCGTCCCGGCCACCGGACTGGACGGCGTCCCCCTCGACTCCCCGGACGACGACCCCTTCGACACCCTGCGCCCCGCCCTCCAGGCCCGCGTGGACGAGACCGGCATCCCCGCCGGGATGAAGGGCTTCACGCACACCCCGCCCGCAGGCTGGTCCGTGGACAACTCGAAGATGGGCACGGGCGGTGTCACCGAATGGGCCGGATGGGCCTTCGCCACCGACGAGTTCTGGAGCCAGGCCCAGCGCGACCAGTGGCGCGAGCTGAACGTCCGCTCCCGTGACGTGTTCGCCGTCGCCGACTCCGACGAGTGGGACGACAAGACCCACACCGGCACCTTCGACTCCACCCTCGTCACCCCCGCGTGGGCGGTCACCGGCGGCACCACGCGCACCCTGGACTTCCGGACGCACTACCGCCACGAGGCGGGCCAGACCGCCCAGGTCCTCGTCTCCTACGACGGCGCGGCCCCGGTCGTGGTGAAGACGTACACCGCCGACGCCGTCGCCAAGGCCGAGTCCCTCCCGCTGCGGATCCCGGCGGGTGCCACCGACGTCCAGGTCCGCTTCCGCTACAGCGGGTCCAACAACTGGTTCTGGACCGTCGACGACGTCCACCTCCGCTAGGGGCCCCGTTAGGCCGTCCGGGCCGTGGACGCCCCCGGCGTCCGCGGCCCGCGCCCGCTAGGGTGGTGGTACAGACCACAGACCCACAGGTCAGAGGCGACCAGAGCGGAGAGAAATCCGTGGCAGAGCGCAAGCCGATCGAATCCTGGCTCACCGACATGGACGGGGTCCTCATCCACGAGGGCACCCCCATCCCCGGCGCCGATGCCTTCATCAAGCGGCTGCGCGAGTCCGGCAAGCCCTTCCTGGTCCTGACCAACAACTCCATCTACACCCCGCGCGACCTCCAGGCCCGGCTCAGCCGCATGGGCCTGGACGTGCCCGTGGACAACATCTGGACCTCGGCCCTGGCCACCGCGAAGTTCCTCGACGACCAGCGCCCCGGCGGCACGGCGTACGTCATCGGCGAGGCCGGCCTCACCACCGCCCTGCACGACATCGGCTACGTCCTCACCGACCACGAGCCCGACTACGTCGTCCTGGGCGAGACGCGCACCTACAGCTTCGAGGCCATGACCAAGGCCGTCCGCCTGATCAACGCCGGCGCCCGGTTCATCTGCACCAACCCCGACGAGACCGGCCCCTCCACCGAGGGCCCGCTCCCCGCCACGGGCGCGGTCGCCGCTCTGATCACCAAGGCGACCGGCAAGAAGCCGTACTTCGCGGGCAAGCCCAACCCACTGATGATGCGTACGGGCCTCAACGCCATCGGCGCCCACTCCGAGACCAGCGCGATGATCGGCGACCGGATGGACACCGACGTGCTGGCCGGCCTGGAGGCGGGCATGGAGACCTTCCTCGTGCTGACCGGGCTGACCACGGTCGAGGACACCGAGCAGTTCCCCTACCGCCCGACCCACACGGTCGACTCCATCGCGGACCTCGTCGACCTCGTGTAGCCGTTGGCGCCTATGGCTGACACGTACGGGCCAAGAGAGCGCCGCTCCGGATGCGGAGCGGCGCGCCGCGCGTGAATCTCCTAGGGAGGAGGTTCACCATGCGAAGTTCTCTGCTCGCTCTCCGTGCCGCGACGGTGGCCGTGACCCTGGCGGCCTGCACCGCCGTGACCGCCCCCGCCGCCCTCGGATACGAAGGGGACCGCGGCGGTGTCTCCGTCGAGCCGAACCCGGCCGAACCGGGCGGGCGGGTCAAGATCCGCGTCCGCGCCTGCGAGGGTGACTGGGCGGTGGCCCGTTCCCCCGTCTTCGACTCGGAGGTCCGGCTGCGCAAGGGTCACGAGGACCCCCGCACCCTCTTCGGTGAGGCCGAGATCCGCCACCACGCCGACCCGGGCTGGCACGAGGTCCGGGTCAAGTGCGAGGGCCGGGACGACGGTCTGCGCGGCTCCCTGGAGATCCGCCACCGCGACCACCGCCCCGACCCCCACCACTCGCCCGTCTGGCCCGTCCATGCCGGCGGCGGGGCGATGGCCGCCCAGGTCGCCGAGACCACCCGGCTGGCCGCCGCAGCGAAGAAGAGCCACCACGGCGACGGCCCCGGCCTGCCGCAGACCGTCGTCGGCGCGGTGCTGGCCGCCGCGGCCACGCTGGTGGTCGCCGGCCGCGCGATGACCCTGCGCCGCCGCCGCAACGGCGGATGAGCGGGTCCGGGACCTCGGCCGGAGGCCGGCTGGTGTCCTTCACCGCCTGGTCGGTGCTGGTGCTCGGCCTGTGGCTGTGGGGCAAGGAGATCACCGGGGTGCCGGCCGGGCCGCCGTCCGGCCAGGCGGGCGGCCGGTCCGGCCCGGGCCTGCCGGCCGCGCGGGCCCCCCTGACGGCGGCGATGCCCGCGCGGGTCGACGTACCGTCCATGGGGGTGCAGGCGCCGGTGATCGCCCGGGGCCTGGACCGGCAGGGGGCGGTCGAGCCGCCGCCGTACGAGCTCCCCGGCACGGTGGGCTGGTGGGGCGCGGGTCCCGCGCCCGGGGCGGCGGGGGCCGCGCTGATGGTGGGGCACGTGGACACGAAGTCCAAGCCGGCCGTGTTCTTCGGACTGGGCTCGGTCAAGCCGGGGGAGAAGATCCGGGTGGCGCGGGCGGACGGGACGGTCGCCGAGTTCACCGTCGAGGACGTACGGGTCTACGAGCGCGCGGGCTTCGACCCGCACAAGGCGTTCGGGCCCCGGGTCGAGGGCCGCGCCGAGCTGAGGCTGGTGACCTGCGGCGGGACCTACGACAAGGCGGCCGGTCAGTACTCGGCGAACGTGGTGGTCTCGGCGTACCTGACGGGCGCGGGGACGCGGCCGGGGGCGGCGGCGTAGCAGCCGTCGCCGGGGCGCCCTCTGAGAAACGAGGAAACCCCCCGCAGCTTTCGCTGCGGGGGGTTTCCCTTGTCTGTGCGCCGCCAGGGACTCGAACCCCGGACCCGCTGATTAAGAGTCAGCTGCTCTAACCAACTGAGCTAGCGGCGCTTGCTGACAGGGAAAACTCTACCCCACCTCCAGGGGTGCTCATGACCAGCCGCGCCCGCGTTGTCCGATTAACCCATGTTTGAGGGGTTTGTCGTGCACGATATGTCTGGGCCGAACCGCATCTGACGCTCCGTCGGGTGTGGAGGGGGCCCGGACCGACGACGAGCAGGAGCGACCGGGCCCGGTCGGGCCCGGTCAGGGGAGTGGACGGAACGCATGACGACGCAGCCTCCGGTGCACGCGCAGACGCCGATGCCGACGCCTGTCTTCGAGGAGTTCGAGCCCGCCGGGGACTGCGCGTGCCCCGGGTGCGCCCAGCGGCGCCGGGCGCTGGCCCGGGGGCGGGCCATAGCGCTGCGGGACGCCGGGCTGCCGGCCGTACGCGGGGCCCGCCGGGCGCTGGTACTGGCCACGGCGGCCGGAGTGGTCCTGGGCGGCACCGGCTCGGCGGCCGCCCAGGCGGCATCCCACCCGACCCCGGCCCCACCCCGCCCGTCGGATCCCCTCACCCCGGGCCCGGGGCACGAGTCGCCCTCCGCGCCCGGGACGGGTCCGGCGCGGGGCGCGACCCCGGTGCACGGGGCGGCTCCCGCCCGCGAGGCGGGTCCCGCGCACGGGCAGGCCCCCGCCCCCGGGGCGGGTCTGGTGCATGAGGCGGGGCCGGCGCACGAGGCGGGTCCGGCGCACGAGGCGGGTCCGGCCCGGGGGGAGGCCGCCCCCCGGCCGGCCGGCCCGCGTCCGGCCGGGCCCGGGCCGGCGGCTCGGGACACCCCCGGCAGCCCGCAGGGCGGCCGGGCCCCGCTGCACGGCCGGCCGCGCCCCCCGTCGTCCGGGCCGGGCCGGCCGGGCGCGCCCTCCCTGGTGCGGCGCATCGACCGCGCGACGATCATCAACCGGGCGAAGCTGTGGCTGGAGGCCCAGGTCCCGTACAGCATGTCCGAGTACTGGACGGACGGGTACCGGCAGGACTGCTCGGGCTACGTCTCCATGGCCTGGAACCTCGGCACCAACGAGTGGACCGGCAGCCTCGACACCTTCGCCACGAAGATCACCAAGGACGAGCTGCTGCCCGGCGACATGCTGCTGTTCCACAACCCGGCGGACCCCAACAAGGGCTCGCACGTCGTCCTCTTCGGCGGTTGGGTCGACGAGACGCACACGCACTACATCGCCTACGAGCAGACCCCGCCGCTCACGCGGCGGCTGGCCACGCCGTACGGGTACTGGGAGAACGGCGCCAAGTACGTCCCGTACCGGTTCAACGGGGTGGCCGGCGGGGCCGTCCCCGGCGACTCGGTGCCGCCCGCGAAGGAGCCCTCGGCCACCTTCCCCGGCGCGTCCAGGTTCGGGCCCGGCGCCGACAACAAGTACGTCGCCGAGCTGGGC
The DNA here is from genome assembly GCF_040301925.1 of Streptomyces sp. NPDC000075. Taxonomy (NCBI): domain Bacteria; kingdom Bacillati; phylum Actinomycetota; class Actinomycetes; order Kitasatosporales; family Streptomycetaceae; genus Streptomyces; species Streptomyces sp. NPDC000075. The sequence continues at coordinate 93,820 of NZ_JBEPFL010000018.1, read as the reverse complement.
CGGATGCTGATCGACCGGGGCGCCCTGCGGTTCTACCCGAAGGGGCCGAGCACGAAGTGGAGCGAGGCCGACCGGCAGGCCACGGAGGCGTTCCAGCTGGCGCAGGGCTGGACGGGGGCCGACGCGGACGGCATCCCCGGCCCGGACACCTGGCGGCTGCTCGTCCAGCGGCAGGGCAACGACATCGTGCCGACGGGCCGTACGACGCCCCCGCCGGCCCCCCGTCCCGGCCCGCGCCCGGTCCCGCGGCCGGGCCCCGCCGGTGTCCCCGCCTACCCCGGCGCGAGCGTCTTCCACCCGGGCCGGACCCACCCGGCGATCGCCGCGATGGGGCGGCAGCTGGTGAAGAGGGGTTTCGGCACGTACTACTCCTCCGGCCCGGGCCTGACCTGGACGGAGGCCGACCGCCGCAACGTCGAGGCCTTCCAGCGCGCGCAGGGCTGGCGCGGCGCCATGGCCGACGGCTACCCGGGCCCGGAAACCTGGCGCCGGCTGTTCGCATGACGGAGGCAACGATGCACCCCAACCGCACCACGTCCACGACGGGCACGTTCCACCCCTTCCCGCCCTCCGCCGCACACCGGCCGGAGCCCGTGGCCGCCGCGTCGGCCTGGGCCCCGGACCCGACGCGCGTGGTCCGCGTCGGGGACGCCGCAGGCCCGGCCACGGCACCCCGCCCGACGGGCGCCACCCGCGCGGAGGTTCCGCCCGGGTCCGGACCGGAACACCCCGCCGGGGCGGACCCGACGGCCCGGACGAGGCCCATGGAGCCCCCGGCCGGGACCCGGCCCGCTCCCGCCCCGGAGGCGCACACGGCCGCTCCGCCCCAGGATCTGACGCCCCCAGCCCGCACGACCCCTCGGCTCCCGCAGGCACCGACCCCGGCTCGTACGGCGGCTCCCCTGCCGGGTTCGACCTCAGCGGCTACGGCGGCTCCCGCAGCGGAGGCACCAGCCCCTGGCCGCGCGGCTGTTCCGGGCCCGGGGGTCCCGGCTCCGGCCCATGCGGAGGTCCCCCTGCCGGGGCCGGCCCCGGCCGCTTCGACGGCTCCCGCCCCGGAGGCGTCGGCCCCTGGCCGTGCGGCCCGTCCGGACCCGGGGGTCACGGCTCCGGCGCGTGTGGCCGCTCCGGTCCCGGGGGTGGCGGCCCCGGCCGGTTCGGCGGCTTCCGTGCCAGAGGTGCCGGGCGGGGCCCGAGCGGCTGTTCCCGACCCGGGGGTGACGGCCCCGGCCCGTGCGGTCGCTCCGGCTCCGGAGGCGTCGGCCCCGGCTCGTACGGCTGCCCCTGTGCCGGAGGCGACGGTCGCGGCCCGCGCGGTGGTTCCGGCGTCGGAGACGTCGGCGTTCGCGCATGTGGTGGCGCCGGCGCCGGAGTTGACGGCTCGGGCCAGTGCAGCTGTTCCGGACCTGGCGGTTGCGGCCCATGCCCGCGTGGCAGCTCCGGAGCCGGAGGCGATGGCCCCTGCCCGCGTGGCAGCTCCTGTACCGGAGGTTGTGGCCCCTGCCCGTGCGGCCGTTCCGGTCCCGGACGTGCCGCCCACGGCCGCCCGGGCGGCCGGCCCCGTGCCGGAGGCGACGGTCGCGGCCCACGCGGCAGCTCCTGCACCGGAGGCGGCCCCTGCGCCTGTGGCGGTCCCGGCACCGGAGATGACGGGCCCTGGCCGTAAGGCCGTTACCGCCCCGGCCCCGGCGGTGGCGCACCTGCCGGGCGACACGCTTTCCCTGCGCGGGGTCGTCGCCCCCGAGCCGTCGGCCGGCCCGGCACGAAGTTCCGTACCCGAGCCGGAGCAGCCGGCCGCCCCGGCTCCCCGCACCGAGCCGCGTCCCCTCGCAGCCCGCACCCGTGCGCAGCAGCACGCGGAGCCCTCGCACCCGGCCGTCCCCGCCCCGCAGCACCATGCCGCCGGCGCGGAACCGCCCCACCCCGCCTCGCGGCCGCCCGCCGATGCCGGGTTCCGGACCGCGGATTCCCGCGCGGAGTCGCAGCCCCCGGCCGCCCGCGACGAGTCCCAGCCGACGGCCCCCCGCCCCAACGCGCAGCCCGCGGCCGCCCCGGCCGACGCGCAGCCCCCGGCCGCCCTCGCCGCGTCCCGCCCGACGGCCCCCCGCCCCGACGCGCAGCCCCCGGCCGCATCGGCCGACCCGCAGGCCGATGGCGCCGAGCGCTCCGGGTCACCGGCGGTCGCCGCCGTGAGGGGGGACGTGCCCGCCGCGCGGGGTGGGTCCGGGGTGCCCGGGCCCGGGGTGGCCGAGATCGTCGCGCAGGCCGTCGCCCGGGGGATCGACGGCAGGGAGGGGACGCGCGCAGAGGCGGGCCGGCTCGCCCGGCGCGGGCCCGTGCGGGGGGCGGCCGTGACGGAGGTCCCGGTCCACCTGCCGTTCGCGGCCCGGCCCCAGGCCCCCGCCGAGCCGCCCCGCCGCCCCGCCGAGCGCACGGCGGCCCCGGCGGCGCGCCGGGTGCCCCGCGGGGACGAGCGGCTCCGGGAGCACCGGGGGCCCGTACTGCCCGGCTGGATCGCCGTCGTCGTCGGCCTGCTCGCCCTCACCGGCTGCGCGGCCGTGCTGTGGCGGGCCGGGGTGGTCCCCGCCGCCCTCGTCGCCGCCTTCGGCATGCCCCCCCGCCCCTACCAGGGGCTCCGCGTCACCCACTGGCCCCCGCTGGCCTTCCTCGGCATCGTCACCCTCCTCTCCCTCGGCGGCCTCGGCCGCGCCAAGGCGGGCCACGCCTGGGTGCTCACCCTCTTCGGCCGCTACCGCGGCACCGTCCGCCGTACCGGCCTGACCTGGATCAGCCCCCTCCTGCTGCGGCGCCGCGTGGACGTGCGGCTGCGGCACTGGCGCAGCGAGCCGATGCCCGCCGTCGACTCCGGCGGCCTCGCCCTCCAGGTCGTCGTCCAGGTCGTCTGGCAGGTCCGGGACACCGCCCGCGCCACCCTCGCCGTCGAGGACCACATCGACTACCTCGCCGAGCAGGTCGAGTCGGCCACGGCCCGCGTCCTGTCCCGGCTCCCGGCCGACGCGTTTCACGACGACGCCCCCACCCTGCGCGACGCCGAGGCCGTCGGCGAGGCGCTGACCCGGACCCTGGCCGCCGAGACCGAGGCGGTCGGGATCGAGGTGTTCTCCGCCCAGCCGACCCGGATCGAGTACGCCCCGGAGGTCGCCGAGGCGATGCGCCGGCGCCGGATCGCGGCGATCGACGCCAAGCACCGGGACACCGTCCTGACCGCCGTCGTCGACGCCGTGGACGACACCGTCCACCGGCTGACCTCGCGCGGGATCGTCGATCTCGACGACTACGAGCGCAAGGCCCTCGTGAAGGACCTCACCGTCGCCTTCTACACCGGCAGGTCCGACCAGTAACAGCCGCACCTGACGCTCTCCAGCCGAAACGGGTGGCCGGTAACGACCGGACCACCCGTTTTCGCATGGGGATGGACAGGGCCAACTCCCGTCAATACTGTGGGACTTGGTCTAGACCTACCGCCCCCCGCCGGCGGAACTCCCGCCATCCCCAGCGCCCGTCCCCACGTGTGCGCACGCCCCGCCAGGCACTCCCCCCACACCCAAGGAGCATCATGCGTCCCTTCCGCATACCCGGACGCGCCGCCGGCGCCACCGCGCTCGGTGCCGCCCTCCTCGCCGGCGCGACCCTGCTCACCGCCCCCGCCGCGAGCGGCCACGGCTACACCGACACCCCCATCAGCCGCCAGAAGCTCTGCGCCAACAAGACCGTCCCCGACTGCGGCCCCATCCAGTGGGAGCCCCAGAGCGTCGAGGGCTACAAGGGCTTCCCGGCGGCCGGCCCCGCCGACGGCCAGATCTGTTCCGGTGGCCACAGCGAGTTCGCCCAGCTCGACGACCCGCGCGGCGGCACCTGGCCCGCGACCAAGGTGAACTCCGGCCAGAGCTTCGACTTCCGCTGGCAGTTCACCGCGAACCACTCCACCACCGACTTCAAGTACTACGTCACCAAGAACGGCTGGGACCCCACCAAGCCCCTCACCCGGGCCTCCCTCGACCCTCAGCCCTTCCTCGTCGTCCCCTACAACGGCGGCCGCCCGGACATGACCACCATCCACCGCGGCGCCATGCCCGCGGGCAAGACCGGCCGGCACATGATCCTCGCCGTCTGGACCGTCAACGACACCCCGATGGCCTTCTACGCCTGCTCCGACGTTCAGTTCTGACGCAACGTCAGTTACCCTCCGGCGGCATGCGGACGACGACCGAAACCGATCCCGGCCCCGAGACCGTCGCGGAACTCATCGCACGCCAGTGGGGCGACCACCGCCCCGGGCTGAAGTACGGCGCGGAAGCCGGCCCCGGGGCCACCCGGGCGCCGGCCACCGTCCTCACCCGGCACCGCACCGCCCAGGAGGCCGCCGCCCGCGCCGCGCTCCTCGCCGACCTCCTGCCGCCCGGAGCGGAGCCGCACGTGGGGGTGCTGCTCGACAACACCCCCGAGTTCCCCTTCTGGCTCGGCGCGGCGGCCCTCGCCGGGGCGGCCGTCGCCGGGATCAACCCCACCCGGCGCGGCCCCGAGCTGGCCCGCGACATCCTCCACACCGACTGCCGCCTCCTCGTCACCGAGCCCGCCCACCTCCCGCTCCTGCGCGGCCTCGACCTGCCCGGCGTACGGATCCTCGTGACCGGCACCGAGGAGTACGAGGCCCTCCTCGCCCCCTACGCCGCCGCCAAGCCCGGCGAGGCCCGGGTGGGCCCCGGCGGCCCGCGCCCGGACAGCCGGCTGCTCCTCTACTTCACCTCCGGCTCCACCGGCGCCCCCAAGGCCGCCGTCTGCAGCCAGGGCCGCCTCGCCGCCGCCGGCCACTCCCTGGCCCGCCACTTCCGCGTCACCCCCGAGGACGTCCACTACGTCTGCATGCCGCTCTTCCACGGCAACGCCGTCATGGCCTGCTGGCTCCCCGCCCTCGCCGCCGGCGCCCCCGTCGCCCTGCGCCGCCGCTTCTCCGCCTCCGCGTTCCTGGACGACGTACGAGCCTACGGGGCCACCTACTTCACCTACGTCGGCCGGGCCGTCCAGTACCTCCTCGCCACCGCACCCCGCCCCGACGACCGCGCACACCCCCTGCGCCTCGGCTTCGGCACCGAGGCCGGGGCCGTGGACGCGGCCCGGTTCACGGAGCGGTTCGGGGTCCGGCTGGTCGAGGGGTACGGGGCCACCGAGGGCGGCGCCTCGATCCAGCACACCCCCGGCACCCCGCCGGGCGCCCTCGGCCGGCCGGGCCCGGGCGACGACCTGGCCGTCGTCGACCCGGAGACGGGCCGCGAATGCCCCCCGGCCGTCCTCGACGCGCGGGGCCGCCTGCGCAACGGTGAGGAGGCCATAGGCGAGCTGGTCAACCGGGGCCGCAGCCACTTCGAGGGCTACTGGCGCAACCCCGGGGCGGAGGCCGCCCGCACCCGTGAAGGCTGGTACTGGACCGGCGACCTGTTCTTCCGCGATCCGGACGGCTACCTCTACTTCGCCGGCCGCACCGACGACCGGCTGCGCGTCGACAGCGAGAACCTGGCCGCCGCGGTGATCGAGAACATCCTCGCCCGCTGGGAGGCCGCGGCCGCCGTCGCCGTGTACGCCGTCCCGGACGAGGCGGCGGGGGACCAGGTGATGGCCGCCGTCGCCCTGCGGGAGGGCGCGGCCTTCGACCCGGAGGCCTTCGCCGCCTTCCTCGCCGCCCAGCCGGACCTCGGGACGAAGATGGCCCCGCGCTACGTCCGGATCCTCGACGCCATGCCCGTCACGGCGACCAACAAGGTCCACCGGGCCGCCCTGCGCCGGACCGGCTTCCTGTGCTCCGAACCCGTCTGGCACCGCGTCGCCGGCGCCTACCGCCCGCTCGACGGACCGGCCGTGGAGGCGCTGCTCTCGGCGTACGGGGAGCGGGGCCGCCGCGAGCTGCTGGAGGGCTGAGCGGAACCGGGAGGGGCGTGGAAGCCTCTTCCTTTCGGAGGGGGGTTCCCATGACGACCACACCGTCCGCCGCACCGTCCGTCACACCGCCCGCCACGCCGTCGGCCGCGAAGGCCTGGGCGGCCGCCGCGGCCCTGCTCCTGAGCCTCGCCCTGGCGGCCTGCGGCACGCACCTCGCGGGCCGGGCGGCCCCGCCCCCGCCGCCCTCCCCGTCCTGCGCGCCGGCCGCCCCCGACCTCCCCACGGATGAGGACCCGGGCACCTCCCAGCCGCCCACGGACGAGGACACCGGCGCCCCTCAGCCCCCGACGGACGAGGACCCGGGCATCCCCCAGCCGCCCACCGACCAGGACACCGGCACCCCCGGGCCGCCCACCGACGGCGGCGGCCCCGCGCGCCCCTGCGCGGTCGTGGACGGCTGGTACGACATGACCCGCGAGTTCAACGCCTACTACGCCCGCCACCGCACCGACGCGGACCGGCTCATGCCCTCCGGGGGCGTCCGGGAGGTCCGGGTCCGCAAGGACGGGGGGACCGGGCAGGCCCGGATCGTCTTCACCACCGGCTCCGTCGGCAAGGGCCTCGGTGAGGACGCCCGCCGGCTCGCGCAGGTCTTCTCGGACTGGCGCCACGAGGTCTACGGGGACACCGGCGAGGTCCGCGTCCGCACCCCCGACGGGACCGAGATCGCCGCCCTCTCCTGGTGACCGGCGGATCTGGTTTGGAGCACCCCTCGGGACCAGGTAGTATTTTCTCTGTCAGCAAGCGCCGCTAGCTCAGTTGGTTAGAGCAGCTGACTCTTAATCAGCGGGTCCGGGGTTCGAGTCCCTGGCGGCGCACCTGATCTTCGGGCGGTTTCCGGTTCACCGGGAACCGCCCGAAGTGCTTTCCGGGCCCGGGCGGCAGGCCCCCCGGCCCCACCCGCACCCCCTCAAGCACCCCGCCCCTCAAGCCCCGGCTCAGAGCGTGAGCGACAGCAGCAGCGGCGCGGCCTTCCGGTTCAGCGCGTCGGCGGCGGCCCGCAGCCGGTGCGCGTGCTCGACGGGCATGGACAGCGCCAGACAGCCCACCGCCGCACCCGCCGTGATCGGGACCGCCGCGCAGACCGTGCCCACGGCGTACTCCTGGAGGTCCAGCACGGGCACGGTGGCCGGCTGGCTGTCCAGCTTCGAGAAGAGGATCCGCTCGTTCACGATCGTCTTCGACGTCAGCCGCGCGATCTTGTGCCGGGACAGGTGGTCGCGGCGCCCGTTCTGGTCGAGCTGGGTGAGCAGGCACTTGCCGACCGCGCTGGCGTGCGCCGCCGAGCGGAAGTCGACCCACTCGTGGACCTTCGGCGTGCGCGGGCTGTCCGCGAACTGGGTGATGCGGACCTCGCCGTCCACGTAACGGCTGATGTAGACGGCCGCGCCGACCGAGTCGCGCAGCCGGTCCAGGGTGTCCTGGAGCTTCTCCTGGAGGGCCTGCTGCCGGTCGCTGCCGGAGCCGAGCAGGACGAGGGAGTCCCCTATGGCGTACGCGCCGTCGGAGACCTGGAGAACGTACCCCTCCCGGCGCAGCATGAGCAGCATCGGGGCGAGATGGACCGCGGGCAGGCCGGTCTCACGCGCGATCTGCACGTCGGTCACACCACCGGTGTGCCGCGAGATCGTTTCGAGTACGCGCAGGGCGTACTGCACCGAGTGGAACGGCGCGGTCGGCTCGGGCTTCAGCGCCACGGTTTCCCCCTACCAGGTTGTTACCGCTTGCTCTACCACGATAGCCATCAAGAGGCCCACGTGGAGCGTGTGTTGAGGAGATTGATGGCTTGATCAAGCCCCTTCGCCTGGGTCTATCCATCTGGCATATGCCAAGGTCATGGACCTGTCCCGGTCTGCCGGGAATGCCCGGCGGGCGGTCGCCGTTCCCCTTCTCCGTACGGGCGCCGCCTGGGGCGCCCGAGCCGGACGGAACGGGAGCGACGACGATGAGCGACAGCGAGGTCACGGGCCCCGAGGGTACGGGACCCGGCGCGCCGGGACCCGGCGCGAACGGGGCGCACCCGGCCGGAGCGCACGCGCCCGGAGCCGACCCCGTGCGCGGAACCGCCCGGGGCGGGGCGCCGGTGCCGCTGTCGGTCCTGGACCTGGTCACCGTCGGCGCGGGCGGCTCCGCCCGCGAGTCCCTGCGCACCAGCGTGGAGATATCACGGCTCGCCGAGTCCCGCGGCTACCACCGCCACTGGGTCGCCGAGCACCACTCCATGCCGGGGGTCGCCAGCTCCTCCCCGGCGGTGATCCTGGCCCACCTCGCCGCGCACACCTCCCGCATCCGCCTCGGCTCGGGCGGGGTCATGCTGCCCAACCACGCGCCGCTGGCGGTGGCCGAGCAGTTCGGCACCCTGGAGGCCCTCGCCCCCGGCCGCGTCGACCTCGGGCTCGGCCGGGCGCCGGGCACCGACCCCCGTACGGCCGCCGCGCTGCGCGGCCCCGGGCGGCTGGACGAGGCGGCGGAGGAGTTCCCCCGGCGGCTCGCGGAGCTGACCCGTTTCCTGGACGACGACTTCCCCGACGGGCACCCGTACGCCCGCGTGCACGCCGTGCCCGGCCCGGTGCAGGGGTCCGCCGCCCGGCCGCCGGTCTGGCTCCTGGGCTCCTCCGGCTTCAGCGCCCGCCTCGCGGGGGAGCTCGGGCTGCCGTTCGCGTACGCCCACCACTTCTCCGCGGCCGGCACCCTGCCGGCCCTCGACCTCTACCGCGAGAGCTTCCGCCCCTCGGCGGTGCTGGACGCCCCGTACGCGCTCATCGGGGTCTCGGCGTTCGCCGCCGACACGGGTGCGCGGGCCCGCGCACAGGTGCTCACCGGCGCGCTGTCGATGCTCCGGCTGCGCAGCGGCCGGCCCGGGCTGGTCCCGACGCCCGAGGAGGCGGCCGCGTACGCCTTCTCGCCGCTGGAGCGGGAGTTCGTCGACGGCTGGCTCGCCACCATCGTCCACGGGACGCCCGACGAGGTGCGGGCGGGGCTGGACGCACTGGTGGCGCGGACGGGCGCGGACGAGCTGATGCTGACCGCCAACGGGCACGGCGGGGCCGCCCGGCTGCGCTCGTACGAGCTCGTCGCAGATGCGTACAGCATGCCCACGACCCCCTAGTCGCGGGCTCGACTCCCGCCGGACGATGAAGAACGGGGTTTGGCTGGTTTGTTGCCGAAACCTTGCCGGAGCATGACCTAAGGCAGTCTTAAACCGCTCGTCACCAGGGGTGGCGGGCGGTTTTCGCTGTCCTTTCACGCCTCTGACGAGGGCGTTTACCGACCCAGTGGTCTAGTCCTTCTTTGGTCCAAACCATTGACTGGGGTGTGCCGTGATCGCTATCACTTCTCTCACCCGAAGCTGATGCCCTCCCCTCCCACCCCCCGGAGGCAGTTCATGCACATCCGTAAACCCCTCGTCGCGGCCGCCGCCACGGCCGCGCTGGCCGCCGGAGCGCTGGCCGCCTTCGCCGGGATCGGCACCGCCCAGGCCGCCGACGCCGCCGCGGGCCCCGCCGCGGGCGGCGTGCGGATCGCCTACTACGACCAGTGGAGCGTGTACGGCAACGCGTTCTACCCCAAGCACCTGGACACCCGGGGCATCGCGGGCAAGCTCGACGTCATCAACTACTCCTTCGGCAACATCCACCCCACCGACCTCACCTGCTTCGAGGCGAACAAGGCGGCGGGCGACGACAACAACCCCAACGCCGGTGACGGGGCGGGCGACTCGTACGCCGACTACAGCAAGTCCTTCAGCGCGGCCGACAGCGTCAGCGGGGTCGCCGACAAGTGGGACCAGCCGATCGTGGGCGTCTTCAACCAGTTCAAGCAGCTGAAGGCGAAGTACCCCAACCTGAAGATCAACATATCGATCGGCGGCTGGACGTACTCGAAGTACTTCAGCGACGCGGCGAAGACCGACGCCTCCCGCAAGAAGTTCGTCTCCTCCTGCATCGACCAGTACATCAAGGGCAACGTCCCCAAGGCCGACGGCTACGGCGGCCCGGGCACGGCGGCCGGGATCTTCGACGGCATCGACATCGACTGGGAGTACCCCGGCTCCTCCGGCGGCCACCTCGGCAACCACTACGCCCCCGAGGACAAGCAGAACTTCACCCTGCTGCTCAAGGAGTTCCGCGACCAGCTCGACGCCTACGGCCAGGCCAACGGCGGCAAGAAGTACCTGCTGACCGCGGCCCTCCCGGCCGGCCAGGACAAGATCAAGTACATCGAGACCGACAAGATCGGCTCGTACCTCGACTACGCGAACATCATGACGTACGACATGCACGGCGCCTGGGACGGCGACGGGCCGACGTACCACCAGTCCCCGCTGCTGAACTCGGCCGCCGACCCGACCGACCCGATCGCCCCCGGCACCCAGAAGTACGGCATCAAGAACGCCATCGACTCCTGGCTCGACGGCAACCCGGCCTACGGCATCGCGGGCGGCTTCCCCGCCGGCAAGCTGACCCTGGGCTACGAGTTCTACTACCGCGGCTGGAAGGGCGTCCCCGCCGGCACCACCAACGGCCTCGCCCAGACCGCCACCGGCCCCTCCGGCGCCCGTCCGACCTCCCAGCAGGCCGGCATCGCCAACTACAAGGAGCTCGGCGGCATCGTCGACAACCCGGCGACCACCTTCTGGGACGACCAGGCCAAGGCCTCCTACTTCTACAAGGACGGCGAGTTCTTCACCGGCCTCAACCAGAAGTCCATCCAGGCCCGGGTCGACTACGGCAAGAGCCGCGGCCTGGCCGGCGCGATGATGTACTCCCTGCTCGGCCTGGACGACAAGACCACCCTGCTGAACCAGATCAACGACGCCCTCGGCGGCGCCACCACGCCCCCCACCACCCCGCCGACGACGCCCACCACCCCGCCCACCACCCCGCCCACGACGCCCCCGACCACGCCGCCCACCACGCCCCCGACCACGGGCTGCGGCAGCACCCCGGCGTACGTCGCGGGCCAGGTCTACACCGGCGGCAGCGAGGTCTCGTACAACGGCCACAAGTGGAAGGCCCAGTGGTGGACCCAGAACGAGGTGCCCGGCACCACCGGTGAATGGGGCGTCTGGAAGGACCTCGGCGCCTGCTGATCCCCCCACCCGGCGCCGAGCGCCGGCCGCCCCCGCGCCCGACCACGGGCCGGGGGCGGCCGTGCGCCCGCCGGGGGCCGTCAGCCGTGCTGGACGTCCGGGCGGGCGCTGATCATCTCGGCGATCCGCTCCGGGGCCACCGCGCGCGAGTACAGCCAGCCCTGCCCGGTGTCGCAGCCCACCCGCCGCAGCCGGGCGGCCTGCCCGGCGGTCTCCACGCACTCGGCGGTCACCGTCAGCCCCAGCCGGTGCGCGAGCTGCACCAGCGCCTCCACGATGGTCTCGTCCGCCGGGTTCGGGTGCGTGCCCTCCTCGTAGCGGAAGCCGCGCACGAAGGACCCGTCCAGCTTCAGCACCGACACCGGCAGCCGCGACAGGTAGGCCAGGTTCGAGTAGCCGGTGCCGAAGTCGTCGATGGCGATCCGCACGCCCATGTCGCTGAGTGCCTGGAGGGCCTGCAGGGGCCGCCCCGCGGATCCCATGACCGCGGACTCGGTCAGCTCCAGCTGGAGCAGCTGGGGCGCCAGCCCCGTCTCGGCGAGGATCTCCGCGACGTCGCCCACCAGGTCCGAGTCCCACACCTGACGGACCGCCACGTTCACCGACACGAACACCGGCGAGTCGCTGGGCTGCTCGATCTGCCAGCGCCGCGCCTGCCGGCAGGCCGTCCGCAGCACCCACTGGCCCAACTGCACGATCGAGCCGTCCTCTTCGGCGATGCCGATGAACCGATTCGGCGTCAGCGTGCCGAACTGCGGGTGGTTCCAGCGCACCAGGGCCTCCACCCCGCGCACCACCCCGCTCTCCAGATCCACCAGCGGCTGGTACTCCAGCTCGAACTCGCCCCGGTCCACCGCCGGGCGCAGCGAACTGGAGAGCGCCTGCCTCGTCATCCGGTGCGCGTTGCGCTCGGGGTCGAAGAGGGTCCAGCGGGCCTTGCCGTCGGCCTTCGCCCAGTACAGGGTCGTGTCCGCCGCCTGCATCAGCCCCGTCGCCGAGGTCCCCGCCGCGTCCCGCTCGACCACGCCGATCGACGCGGACACCGACAGCCGCTGCCCGGCCAGGTCGAAGGGCTCCTGGACGGCGGCCAGCACGCTGCGGGCCAGGTCCGCGAGCTGCTCGGTGCCGGTGGAGTCCTCGACCAGCAGCGCGAACTCGTCGCCGCCGAGCCGGGCGACGAGGTGCCCGCCCGAGCGCCCGTACCCCGACTGGTCGGCGCATTGCGTCAGCCGGGCCGCGACGGCGGTCAGCAGCCGGTCGCCGACCCGGTGGCCCAGGGTGTCGTTGACCGCCTTGAACCCGTCGAGGTCCAGGTAGCACAGGCCGATCCGGCCCGTTCCGCCACTGCCGTACGCGGAGGCCTCCAGGGCGGCCGAGAGCCGCTCGAAGAACAGCGCCCGGTTGGGCAGCCGGGTCACCGGGTCGTGCATCTGGAGGTGGCGCAGCCGGGCCTGGAGGTCGCGCCGGTCGCTGATGTCGGCGACCGAGAGCAGGACGTCCGGGGTGCCGGGCACGGGGCCCAGGGTGATCTCGGTCCACAGCGAATGGCCGTCGGGGTGCTTGAGGCGGCGCGTGCAGCGCAGCCGGGCCTGCCGGCCGCGCAGCACCTCCTGGTAGGCCTGCCAGGTGCGGGCCTCGGCCGCGAGGTCCACCAGCTCGGCGGCGCTCTGCCCGGTGAGCTCGTGCGGCTCGCCGCCCAGGAGGGCGGCGAGGGCGCGGTTGGCGGCGATGACGTCCCCGCCGCGGCCGACGAGGGCCATGGGCAGGTGGGCCGCGTCGAAGGCGGCGCGGTAGTCGCCGGGCCGGCCCGCGGCGCCGCCGATCACCCCGGCCGCCCTGAGGTCGGCGCCGGGGCCGACGCCGGTCCGGGTCCCGGTCCTGCCGTCGGCGTCGGCGTCGGCGCTGGCATCGGCATCGGTCTCGGCGTCGGTGTCGGCGGTCCGGGCCGTGAGCCGCGGTGGCGGCGGCGCCGACATGCCCGGCACGGCAGGCACTGCTTGGTGACGTTCCGTAAGGGCCGAGCGGATGCCGTCGGCGGCCGAACCGGTTCCCTCTGAGCTTCCGCTCACCGTTGGCTCCCGCGGTGTTCGTGAGTGTCGGTGCAGGAAAGTGTGCCGATCATAGAGGCTGACGGAGGCCCTATCCAGCGGCGTCGCCGTGTGGGGCACGGGCCGTCGCCGTGCTGACGTCCCGCCGGACCGAAGCTGACGCCGTGTCGGCCGTCGACCGGTGACTGATTCCGCACGGCCGTGAGCGCAGTGAGTCCGAATCCGATCCCAGGTGATCGTTCGTGACGTTCCGTAGGGAGGGCCGTCAATGCCGGACGTCACCGGCTTGCCGTAGTGCTCACTCGTGTGGGGCAGGGGAACCATGCATAAATAAGACAATCACCTCAAGGTGGATGGAACGGGACGAATCCATCACCGGAGGTCGATGTGCCGCGACAGCTGACACCCGGGGGAGTGGACCGCTCCCGCTTGCGAAGTACGGCGGCCATCCTCACCTCGATGACGGCGCTGGCCGCCATGTCGCTCGTCGCGGGACCCGCAGTGGCCGCCGGCCCCGTCTCCGGCGGGCCCTGCGCGCTGACCCGTACCGCCGCGCACCACTCCCTCGGCCTGGACACCTGGAACCGGGCCTACCCCAAGCCGGTGCGCACGCTCCACGCGGTGATGGTCTTCCTCTCCTTCCCCGACCACCAGACCACCGTCACGCCGAAGGAGCTGGCCGCCGACTACTTCCCGGCGACGAGCGACTTCTTCGAGCGGGCCTCCTACGGCCGCTTCCGGCTGGTCCCGCACCCGCAGGAGCGGTGGGTCCGGATGCCCAGGCCCTCGACCGCGTACGGGATACAGCGCGACTGGGCCCCGGACGCCCGGGCCGCCTACCTGCGGGAGGCGGTGGCCGCCGCCGATCCGTCGGTGGACTTCAGTCAGTACGACATCGTGTACTTCGTCGCCGACCCGAACGCCCCGGGCGTGGACTCCGACGCCACCAAGGTCGTCAACTTCGACCGCCCCCTGCGGGCCGACGGCACCGACCTGCGGCGGATCGTCACCGTCTTCGAGCGCCACCCCCCGGACCGCAACGTGCTCGCCCACGAGACCGGGCACGTCTTCGACCTGCCCGACCTCTACCACCGGCCCTCGGACGGCAAGGGCGACTGGGACACCTACGTCGGCGACTGGGACGTCATGGGCAGCCAGTTCGGCATGGCCCCCGACCTCTTCGGCTGGCAGAAGTGGAAGCTCGGCTGGCTGGACGCCACCCAGGTCGACTGCGTGCGCTCCGGGACCTCCCTGCACACCCTCCAGCCGCTCTCGCAGCCCCTCAGGCCCGGCGGTACGGGCGGAACCCGGCTCGCCGTGATCCGCACGGGCCCCGGCAGCGCCATCGCGGTCGAGGCGCGGGGCTCCTCCGGCAACGACGGGGACACCTGCACGGAAGGGGTCCTGGTCTACCGGGTCCGCAACGAGGCGGCCTCGGGCGGCGGCCCCATCGAGGTCCTGGACGGCCACCCGCGCACGGAGGCCTGCTGGGACCGCTCGGTGTACCCGCCGCTGGCCGATGCCCCCCTGGAGGTCGGGGAGACCTTCACCGTGCCGGGGGAGCGGATCACGATCGAGGTCGCGGACCGGACGCCGTCGGGGGCGTACACGGTGAAGATCACGACCTGAGGCCGCCGGGGCCGGCGCCGGTGCCGGCCCCGGTGCCGGTCCGGAACACGAAGAAGGCCCCCACTCGATGAGTGGGGGCCTTCTCCCGTCTGTGCGCCGCCAGGGACTCGAACCCCGGACCCGCTGATTAAGAGTCAGCTGCTCTAACCAACTGAGCTAGCGGCGCTTGCTGACGTCGTAGACACTAGCATCCGAATCCGCCGAACCAAAAATCGATACCGGGGCCGGACCCCGCGCGGCGTGCAGGAACGCCCACAGGAGGCAGTCCGGGCCGGGCAGCCAGGGCCGCCGGGTGTCCGGCGCGACCAGCCACCGGGAGGGGCCCGGGCCCGGCCGCAGCGGCGGCACGGTGACGGCGTCGCCGTGGCCGTGGCACAGGGGGGCCGGGGCGGCGGGCCCCCACTCCTCCCACGCGAGCAGCGCGGGGAGCCGCTGGGCGGTACCGGGGGAGGCGAAGAGCAGCATCCGCCCCCGGTGCACGGCGGCGGGCCCGGAGCCGGGACCGCGCTCCCACAGCAGATCGAGCATGCGCCGCCCGAGGACGAGCGGGACGTTGACGACGTCGAAGGCGGTCCCGCAGGGCAGCACGGCATGGGCGTCGGGCCGGCCCTCCCAGGCGGCCAGGGTGCTCCCCGGGTGCGCGGAGGCCGAGGCCAGCCAGGCGGCGCCCTGGGGGGTGACCTGGGTGGCGGGCGCGGTGCGCGCCTCGATGCCGTCGAGGGCGGGGCGGGTGGCGGCCGTCGTCAGGATCGTCATATGCCAATGTCTACCGCGCGTAGTGTGGCCGTTGCCACGAGTTACCGAAAACGGGGACACGGGGGCACTGACTGCGGTATCTTGCGCGCCGCATATGCCGGGGGTGGGCGGCCGCCGCCCCTGCGGTCCCCTCCCGTGCCCCCGCGGTCCGGGCCCGGCTCAGGACTCCGCGGGAGTGCCGCGCTGGAGGTCCTCGCCGAACTCGATCATGCGGCGGGCGTAGTCCTCGGTCCACTCGGCCGCCTCGGCGATCGCGGAGGCGGAGAGGCGGTCGAAGCGGCGGGGGTCGGCCAGTTGGGCCGCCGCCAGGGCCTGGAACTCCTCGGCCCGGTTCTGCGCGGCCCGGAAGGCGAGCGTCAGCTCGGTCGCGCGCGCCAGCAGCTCCCGGGGGTCCTCGATCGACTCCAGGTCGAAGAAGTGCTCCGGGTCCGCGACGGCCTCCGAGGGCTCGAAGAGCAGCGGCGCGGGCCGCTGCCTCCGCTCGGTCCGCTCGGGCTCTGCCATGCGTGTCCTCCTGCGCGTACGAATTCCTCCGGGGCCACCCTCCATTGTCGCGTGCCGCGCAAGAGTGCCGGGGGTCACGCCGCCGCAGGCTCCTTCACCAGGGCCGCGATGTCGTCGAGGACGCCCGAGACCTCGGCCGCCAGGCCCTCCGGGGCCTCGAAGCCGGCGGCGCCGATCAGGCCGCCGATGCCGGGGACCGCCACGGAGCGGGCGGCGGGGACCAGGCCGACCTGCCTGAGCACCGGCAGCAGCATCTCGGCGGCCGGGGCGCCGCCCGAACCGCCCGCGCTGTAGCTGACCAGGCCGACCGGCTTGCCCTGCCACTCGGCGTAGAGGAAGTCGACGGCGTTCTTGAACGGGGCGGTGAAGCCGCCGTTGTACATCGGCAGGACGAACACGAACGCGTCGGCGGAGTCGACGATCGCGCTCCAGTCGCGGGTGTGCTGGTGGGCGTAGCCGCCGTTGGCGGGGAAGTCCGGCTCGTCCAGGAAGGGGAGCGCGATCTCCGCCAGGTCGACGGGGGTGACCTCGAAGGCGCCGTGCTCGCGGGCGAGGTCCGCCACCCACCGGGCGAGGGGGCGGCCCGAGGAGGTGGGGCGGTTGGCGGCGGAGATGACGTGCAGGCGGGTCATGGGGTGAACTCCCTCGGGGTGCTGGTGTGGTGTGCGGGGCCGAGTCTTGTTGTTGATGTGTCACGCGGGAAAGCCGGTGGTGCGTGATGTGTCAACTAGGTAGGTGATGTGTCACCAAATTGGCTAGGCTGCCCCCATGACGGAAGTGCCCGAGCCCGCCCACCCCCGCTGGCTCACCGAATCCGAACAGGACGCCTGGTACGCCTGGCGCCGGATGTTCCCCCTGGTCAACGCGGAGATCGCGCGTGACCTCCAGCAGGACAGCGCGCTGTCCGAGGCCGACTACGACGTGCTGTCGGTGCTCGGTTCCACCGACGGGCACCGCATGCGCATCACCGCGCTCGCCGCCCTGATGAGCTGGTCCCGCAGCCGGCTGTCCCACCAGCTCACCCGTATGGAACAGCGCGGCCTGGTCCGCCGCGAGGAGGTCGCCGCCGACGGCCGGGGGGCGGAGGTGGTGCTCACCCCCGCCGGGGAGGCGGCCGTCACCGCGGCCGCCCCGCCCCACGTGGAATCCGTACGCCGCCACCTGATCGACGTCCTGACCCCGGATCAGCTGCGCACCTTCGCCGAGGTCGGCGAAACCCTCCGCCGCCACTTCGGCGCCACCCGCAAGTAGCCCCTACGGCCGCCAGGTGACCCGGTGTTCGGACAGGTGGGACAGGACCGAGTGGTTGGCCTCCCAGCCGTCCGGGAACTTGATCTGGGCCCCCAGCTGGACCGGTTCCGTCGACGGGTGGGCGTCCAGGAGGTCCGCTATGCCCGCCCGGGCCACCACCACGCAGGCGTGCCGGTGGCGGGACGCCAGGACGCACAGGCGGCCCGTCTCCAGGTGGAAGGCCGTGGCGTCGGGGCGGCCCGACAGGGGGTGGAGGACCACCGTGACGTCGTACTCGCGGCCCTGGAGGCGGTTCGCGGTGTCCACCGTGACGCCGCCGACGCCCAGGGACGCCAGGGCCGCGCGGACCGCCGCCGCCTGGTCGCGGTGGGCCGTGCCCACCGCGATGCGGGACGGCGTCAGGGGCACGGGCGACGGGGACTGCTCGTCCGAGGTCACCGCCCCGCGGTCCAGCGCGCGCCGGACCACCAGGGCCACCGCCCGCACCGCCTCCGGGTCCGTGCGCGGGGTGTGCCGGGCGGGAAGCTCCAGCAGCCCCCAGCCCGATTCCGCCGCCTCGTCCAGCACCCGGTCCGGCCCCGACCCGTCGGAGGCCACCCCGTACGAGAGCCGCCGCTCGCCCGGACCCGTCCCGCTGCGGAACCGCGAGTACGGGTAGAAGGCGCGCGAGACCAGCGGCGCGGCCGACGCCGGCAGCCGCCAGGACACCGGCAGCCGGTGCTGCGGCAGCTGGGGGTTGTGCGCGAGGAGGGTGCTCACCGCTGACGCGGAGGGGTCGTAGGACAGCCCGGCCCACTGCTCCGCGCCCACCACGCTGAACGGGTCCAGCTGCCCCGGGTCGCCCACGAACAGCGCCCGCTCGAACAGCCCCGCCACGGCCAGCAGCGCGTCGGAGCGCATCTGGTACGCCTCGTCGACGATCGCGTGCTCCCAGGGCTCCGCCTTCACGTACGCCCACTTCGCCGCCGTCGAGAGGGTGACGGGCAGTTCGGCCAGGTCGGCCGGCTTGGCCGAGAGGGTGACCGACGGCAGCTCCCGCAGCGCCGGGTCGTAGGCGTCGGCGTCGCTGCTGTGCAGCCGGCCGACCTTCAGCTCCGGGTCCTTGGCGGCCAGCCGCAGCACCAGGTCGTCCACCTGCGCGTTGGTCTGCGCGACCACCATCAGCCGGCGCCCGGCGGCGGCCAGCTCCCGGGCCGCGCGCACCACGAGCGTCGACTTCCCGGCCCCGGGCGGGGAGTCGACGACCACGCCCCGCTCGGTGCCGTGCAGGGTGTCGTGGAGGATGGCGGCGGTCGCCCGGTCGGCGGCCGCGCCCGGGTCGAAGGCGGTGGTCACAGGAGGTCCTCGTCGGTCACGGCGTCCAGGGCGGGGGCGGTCGCGGATCCCGGCGGGCCGCCGTGGGTCCACGGGGTGTTCTCCGGGTCGGGCAGCTTCGGGCCGCCGCGCGCGTCGTGCTCGAACAGGGTCCAGCAGACCCGGTCGCCCTTCTCCGGCACCGAGCCCGCCACCGGCTCCCGGCCCGCGCCCATCTTGTCGAGGACCCGCAGCAGCAGCCGTCCGTCCTCCGCGCGCCCGACGAACTCGAAGGACTGCTGGCGGCCGTCCAGTGAGCGGAACACCTTGCCGCCGCCCTCCTCCGCGAGCTGCGGCAGGTCCTCGGTGGCCACCGTCAGCAGGGGGCGCGGCCGGGGCCGCTTGCCCTCCGTCCACTCCATCGTCACCTCGGTGACCTCACCGGCGAACGCCTCGCCCGCGAACCTCCGGCCCGCCATGACGAGGGGGTCGTCCAGCGCCTCCTGCGCGTCGAGCCGCACCTGTTCGGTCTCCCGCGTGGCCAGCTTCTGGGCCGCCGTCACCGCGTCGTCGCGGCGCGGCTGCGGCGGCTCACCCGCCCGGACCCGGTCGCGGTGGCCGGTGAAGGACCAGCGGTCGCGCGTCCAGCGCTCCTCGGTCCGCTCGCCGGGCGGCAGGGTGCGCAGCAGGCCGATCGCCTCCCACGTCTGCCACCAGGTGTTCTCCATCTGGCTCAGGACCAGCCGGCGGATCGCCCGCTCGGCGAGCCGGGCGGCGTCCCCGTCGCGGGGCTCTCCGCCCGCCCGGGCCGCGTCGAACCTCGCGATCGCCGGTGCCAGCAGCTTGTTGTCGAAGGCCGGGTCGGTGGCCGGACCGGCCGGCGGGAACAGCAGCTGGCCGTCCCCGTCGCGGCCGAGCTCCACCCGCAGGGCCCACTCGGCGCCCGAGTGCCCCTCGGGCGGGGCGATCCAGCCGAGCAGGGAGCCCAGGTGCTGGTCCTCCAGGCTGCTCTGGCCGGTCGCCCAGTGCCGGGAGAGCAGGTCGGTGGCGGACAGCAGCATGGAGGAGCCGGGCACCCGGGAGCGCTCGGCGAGATGGGTGAACCAGCGGCCCAGCAGCGGAACCCGAGAGGGCGCCGGGTAGGGGTTCTCCGGGTCCTCCTCGGCGGTCCGGCGGAACCGCATCGACCGGCCCAGCAGCCGTACGTACTCGATGCCGGCCCGGCTCGGCACGATGATCTGCGGCGCGTCCACGCACAGTTCGGCCTCGACCTTGGTCTTCCTGCCGGTCTCCGGGTCGGTCTCGGTCCGCTCGGCGGGCTCGACGGCGTCCTCGTAGGACTCGATGTACGGCATCAGCAGCCGCGCCAGCTCGCCCAGGAACTCCCAGCGCAGGTCCCGGTCGCGGGGCTGCGGTATGACGAGGATCCGCGGCTCGTTCGGGTCCGTGCCCAGCATCGCCCCGAGCGGGGCGCCGGCCTCGCCCGCCGTGGTCAGCGGTACGAGGACCAGCGGCTCGGCGCTCAGGTGGCGGTGGCGGACGGTCGCCAGCGGCCGGGCGTGGCCCGCGCGGACCGCCTCCAGCCGGGCGAGGGTGCTCAGCAGGGGCATTCGGGGGTCTCCGGGGCCTGGTACGGGGGTCGGGCGGCAGCCAGTTCCAGGGCCTCGGCGCGCAGCCGGGCCGCCCGGTGCAGCGCGTCGGCGGTGGGGTCGCCCTCGGGGCCCGCGCCGGAGGCGGCCGCCAGGGCCTCCTCGACTCCGGCGAGGCCGCCCAGCTCACCGCGTACGGACCGGCCCAGCAGGGCGGGGTCCCCGGCGGCGCGGGACCGCTCGCGGCAGTGGAAGGCCAGCTCGCAGGCGGCCAGGCACTCGGGGACGTAGGAGGCGGAGACGGCGGAGACGGCCTCGGTCAGCTCCTCGGCGCTGCGGCTGGGGTCGAAGCAGAGGCCCTCGGGCAGGCCCGCGGCCAGGTCCTCGATCCGGGTGAGCCGCTCCAGCTGGCGGCGGGTGACCTGGTGCTCGCGGCGGACGTCGACGGCTTCGGCGGTGGGCTGGTTGGAGAAGTCCTTGGGGCAGACCAGCAGGACCCGGTGGCCGACCTCGGCCCCCGGCAGCTTCGCCGCGGTCTGCTCCAGGGCCAGTACGTACACGGCGGCCTGCCGGGCGGCGGCGCCGACCTTCGCGGCGTCGGCGGCCCCGTCGATCATCGGGAAGGACTTGATCTCGACGACGGTCCAGCGGCCGTCGGGGTGCACCACGACGGCGTCCGGCTCCAGGTAGGCGGGGGTGCCCGCCACCTCCAGGGCCAGCATCGGATGGTCCAGCAGGGTCCAGGTCCGCGCGGCGGTGGCCTCGCGCAGGGCCAGCGCGGTACGGGCGGCCCGCCCCTGCGGTCCGGCGGCGGTCAGGTCGGGCACGCGGGCGTCCGCGCCGGGCGCCTCGGCACCGGCGCCGAGGCGGGCGTGCACCAGGCGCAGCAGCTCGGCTCCGCCGTCGCCCTTGACCTTGGCCTCGAAGGAGTTCCCGCGGACGATCGCGAACTGGGACTGTCCGAAAGCCGCCGGTGCGCCGAGGGCCGCGGCCAGGGCGGTCTTGTCCACCCCGGCGCCGTCGAGGACGGCCCGTCTGCCGCAGCCCGGGTTGGCGGCGAGCGCGGCGAGCGCCCGGGCGTCGAGGGGGCGGGGCGGCACGGCGGGGCCGCGCAGATCGGCGAGCCGCCTGCGCAGTGTCGTCGTCTGGGGCGGGCCGCTGGGCGGGTAGGAGCTCACGGGCGGAAGTGTCCCATCCGCCACTGACAATCGGGGGAGTACGGCCGAAACGGACCGGTTTACGCCGCCGAAGCGTGCACGGGCGCGGCGCGGGCCGCGCCGGCGGCTCGTGGATGATGGACGGACGACGGATTCGCGCGTCCCAGGGCGAACCACCACGGACCGGGAGAAACACAGATGGCCCCCCGCATCCTGCTGGCCCGCCACGGCCAGACGGCATGGTCCCTGCTCGGCAAGCACACCGGACGCACGGACGTGCCCCTGCTGGAGGAGGGCAGGCAGGGGGCGAAGCGGCTGGGTGAGCGGCTCGCCGGTGAGCCCTGGGCCTCGCTGCGCGGCATGGAGGTGCGCACCAGCCCCCTGGTCCGGGCGAGCGAGAGCTGTGACCTGGCCGGGTTCGGGGTGCGGGCGGAACCCTGGGACACCCTCATGGAGTGGGACTACGGCGACTACGAGGGGATGACCCCGGCCGAGATCCAGGCGGTCCGGCCGGGCTGGCTGATCTGGCGCGACGGGGTGCCCGGCGGCGAGTCCGTCGCCGACGTGGCCGCCCGTGCGGACGAGGTGGTCGCCTGGGCCCGGTCGGCCGAGCGGGACGTCCTGGTCTTCGCGCACGGGCACATCCTGCGCACCCTCGCCGCCCGCTGGCTGGGCTTCGAGGCCTCCTTCGGAGCCCGGATCCGCCTGGAGCCGACCTCCCTGTCGGTGCTCGGCTGGGCGTACGGGGCGCCGGCCCTGGAACGCTGGAACGACACCGGGCACCTGGAGGGGTAGGGGCCCACCCGGACCCGCCCGGAGGTCTACGCCTGGGCGTGGCGGGTCAGGAACGCGCCCACGCGCGGGGAGCGCTGGTGCGGGACCAGGGCGCGGGCGGTGCCCGCCAGCATGGAGCGGATCCGGGTCGACCGGACCTCCGTCAGCAGGTCCAGCACCCGCCCGCCGGCCCAGGCGGCCTCGTCGGGCGCCCCGGCGCGGGCCAGGTCGTCGGCGAGCTCGGCGGTGTAGAGGGCGACGTTCCGCGCGAAGTGCGGGTCCTGGAGGTCGGCCGCCCGGCGGGCGTGCCGGGCGGCGCGGGCGTGCTCGCCGAGCGCCGCCCAGCAGCGGGACTCCAGGGACTCCAGTTCGGCCTCGCCGAAGAAGGACATCCATTCCGGGTCGGCGGCGCGGGCCCCCCGCGCGAACTCGGCGTGCGCCCGGGTCAGCGCCTCCTCGCAGGCCCGCCGGTCGCCGAGCCCCGACCAGCCGCCCGCCTCCCGCAGGGCCAGCAGGGACAGCAGCCGGGGCGAGCCCAGCGAGCGGGCCGCGCGCAGGCCCGCCTGGGCGGCCCGCACCGATTCGCGGGGGCGCCCGCAGTCCCGGGCGAGGAAGGCCATGTTGCTGAAGGCGTGCGCCTCCAGGCCCGCGTCCCCCGCCACCCGGGCGGTGGCCAGGGCCTCGGCGTAGTGCGAGCGGGCGTCCTCGAAGCGGCCCGAGTCGTGGGCCAGCCAGCCCACGGAGACGGCCAGCTCCCCGGCCCCGGCGTGCAGCCGGTCCTCGGTGGACTGCCGGGTGGCTCCCGCGTCGAGCAGGGCGTAGGCGGTCCGCAGGGGCTGGGCGGCCCGCCGGTAGAGGGTGTCGGCGCCGTGCCGGTCGTCCAGCAGCCGGATCTGGCGGACGGCGTCCTCGACGGCGTCGGCCTCGGCCTCGCCGGCGCGGGAGGGGAGCCGGCGGCTGTCGCCGAGCAGGGTGAGGCTGAGCGTCGCGGCCGCCACGGTCGCGGAGCCGCCCGCCATGAAGGCGCGCCGCAGCACGTCGCTCTCCTTGGAACGGGGGATGAGGTGGGTGAAGACGGGCGCGGTGGGCAGGGCGCGCTGGGCGGACCGCCCGCGGACCGCCTCGCGGGGGGAGAAGCCCAGGTCGGCCAGGGTGCGGCCGGGGAACATGTGGAGGAAGACGCGCTCGTAGGCGTAGTTGGGGCAGCGGATCTCGCCCGATTCGACGCGGCCGATGTAGCGGGCGTCGCAGGAAACCGTTTCGCCGATCTCCCGTGCGGCCCGGCGCACCATGGCCGCGAACTCGGCGGGGGAGTGGGCTCCGCGCAGCCGCCGGAAGCTGGAGTTGGGTGAGTGGGGTGACGCCGCCATGGACGCTGCCTCTCTGGACATGCTCGCCCCGGAGTCGAGCGCTCCGGCGCGCATGAACGTACCGCCGGTGAGAGGGGCTCCACGCGGTGTTTGGCTACAAAACGGATATCTCACCCGCGATCCGCCATGAACTGCCATCCTTTGCGGCGTCTTGCCGCCGCACCTGTTGACGCTTCGCCGCGTTGAACCCATGCGGATACGGATCGAGGAGGGGTTCCCTTGGTGGAGGCCGGCATGGACAGCATTGGTACGAACACCGCGCCCGAGGCCGGCGCGACCCCGCTCACCGTTCAGGCGCCGGTCATGGGCTCGGCCCCGGACCTGGTGACCGTCTCCGTCCGGCAGGGGCTGGAGGCCGTGGACATCATCCGCCGTGGCGCCGGAGCGGCCGTGCCCGCGGTCGGGCCCGTCCTGCACGACGGTTCGGGCGACACCCTCGGCTTCCTGGTCCCGCCGGGCACCGCCGACGCCTGGGACCTGCCCGGCAGTGCCTGTACGCAGACCAACGGGCGCGGGATGCGCTTCGGGGACCTCGCGGCCGCGCCCACGGCGGGCGGTACGGGGTGGCTGCTGCCGCCCGAGGCGGTGGGGCCGGTCACCGATCCGGAGGTGCTGCGGGCGGCGCTCGGCGAGGCGGCCCGGCTCATCGAGGCGGCCGACAACTGTCGGTGATGCCCTGGCCAGCGATAATGGGGGCGTGGCAGGCAAGGGCATAGGCAGGGACAAGGGCAGGAACCGGGACGGGGGCCGGCGGGGCGCCGCCGAGCCGGTCGCCGGGCAGGTGGGCGGAGGTCTGGCCGAGCTGTCCCCGGACCGCGAGCGGGCCCGCGCCTGGACCCTGCTGATCGACGGGGCCCCGCAGTCCCACGTGGACCTGGACGACCCCGGCCGCCTCGACTTCGCGTACCAGCGCCGCATCGGCCACCTGATCGACCTCGTCGCACCCGCCCGGCAGCCCCTGAACGTGGTGCACCTGGGCGGCGGCGCCTTCACCCTGGCCCGCTACACGGCCGCCGCCCGCCCCCGCTCCGCGCAGCAGGTCGTGGAGATCGACGGGGCCCTGGTGGCCTTCGTACGGGAACACCTGCCGCTGGACCCGCAGGCGCGGGTCCGGGTCCGGGCGGTGGACGCGCGGGCGGGGCTGGCGAAGGTGCCGGACGGCTGGGCGGACCTGGTCATCGCGGACGTCTTCAGCGGGGCGCGCACCCCGGCGCACCTGACCAGCACCGAGTTCCTGGACGACGTACGCCGGGCCCTGTCGCCCGGCGGGTGGTACGTGGCCAACCTCGCGGACGGGCCGCCGCTGACGCACCTGCGGGGCCAGGTGGCCACCGCCGCCGCCCGGTTCGAGCGGCTGGCGCTGGCGGCGGATCCCGTCGTCTGGCGGGGGAAACGTTTCGGCAACGCGGTGCTCGTGGCCTCCGACCGGGAGCTGCCGGTGGCGGAGTTCACCCGGCGCGTGGCGAGCGACCCCCACCCCGGCCGGGTGGAGCACGGCCGGGCCCTCGCCGGCTTCACGGGCGGCGCGGCCCCCGTGTCCGACGCCTCGGCGACGGCCTCGCCCCGGCCGCCGGCCTCGGTGTTCCGCTAGGAGCCGCCGCTACGGGTCGACGGTCTCCACCGTCGGCGGGTGGTCGTGCCAGGTGCAGAACACCGACACCTCGCGGCCGTCCCTGGTGAAGGTGACCCGGATCCAGAAGTCCTGCTTCCACACCTGCACCCGCCACCCCGCCTCCGGGGTCGCCGAGACGAGGGCCGCCGAGGAGGTCCCGAGGTCGAAGACCACCCGCCCGCCCGAGACCGAGTACCCCTTCACGTTCCCGGACCCGCCCTGCGCGCCGCCCTCCTGGACCGGCCGCTGCTGCCCGGGCGGCGGCGCGGACTTCGAGCGGGCGGGCGCGGAGGGGGAGGCCGGCGCCGACGAGGCCCCCGGAGCGGACGGCGACGGCGGGGCCGGGGACGAGGGCGAGGGCGACGCGGACGGGCCGGGCGACGGCGGCGGCTCCGTGCCGCGCGTGGAGGAGGACAGCGGCCGGGTGGCCAGCGGGACCGCCAGCGGGGGATCGTAGGCCGTCCCGGACATGACGGTGCGCACACCCCACCACGACAGGGTCACGGCGGCCGCGGTCGCCACCACCCAGGCCATGGCATGTACAAGTCCTCGTCGCATCAGGGCACATACTGCACCACACGTCACAGAGCAGTCCCGGCCCCTCCCGGGGTCGCCCGAATGGACTACCGTGCGCCCATGGCTAGTGTGCTCGTGGTCGAGGACGACCAGTTCGTACGTTCCGCCCTGATCCGGCACCTGACCGAGGCCTCCCACACGGTACGGAGCGTCGGTACGGCCCTGGAGGCCCTGCGCGAGGTCGCCCACCACCGGTTCGACGTGGTCATCCTCGACCTGGGGCTGCCCGACCTCGACGGCTCCGAGGCCCTGAAGATGCTGCGCGGCATCACCGACGTGCCGGTCATCATCGCCACCGCCCGCGACGACGAGGCCGAGATCGTCCGGCTGCTCAACGACGGCGCCGACGACTACCTCACCAAGCCGTTCTCCGTCGAGCACCTCTCCGCCCGGATGGCCGCCGTCCTGCGCCGCTCCCAGGCCGCCGCGGCCGAACCGCCCCCGCGCGTGCTGCGGGTGGGCGGGCTCGCCATCGACCCGCTGCGCCGCCAGGCCGAGCTGGACGGGGCCGTACTCGACCTCACCCGCCGGGAGTTCGACCTGCTGGCCTTCCTCGCCGGGCGGCCCGGGGTGGTCGTCGCCCGGCGCGAACTGCTCGCCGAGGTCTGGCAGCAGTCCTACGGGGACGACCAGACCATCGACGTGCACCTGTCCTGGCTCCGCCGCAAACTCGGCGAAACCGCCGCCCGGCCCCGGTACCTGCACACGCTCAGGGGCGTCGGCGTGAAACTGGAGCCGCCGCTGTGAGATGGGCGCTGGTCAAGGTCTGCCTCGCCGTCACCACCATGGTGGTCGTGGCCTTCGCGGTGCCCCTGGGGCTGGTGGTGCAGGAGATGGCCAGTGACCGGGCCTTCTCCAACGCCGAGCGGCAGGCCGCCACCATGGGGCCGACCCTGTCGATCACCACCGACCCGGTGCAGCTGCGCAAGGCCGTCGAGTCCACCGAGATGGGCGCCGCCCGGCGGATGGCCGTCCACGTCCCGGCCATCGGCGGCGCCGCCCCCGTGGACATCGGCGAGGGCTGGGCGGGCGCGCACGCGGTCGAGGAGACCCGTTCCATGGGGCGCGCCACCACCGCCGGGGCCGCCGGCGGGGGCTCCGCGCTGCTCCAGCCCATCGCCCTCGGCTCCGGGGACATCGCCGTCATCGAGATCTACGTGCCGGAGAGCGAGGTCAGCAACGGGGTCGCCACCGCCTGGCTGATCCTCGCCGGCGTCGGCCTCGCCCTGGTCGTCGGCTCGGTGGCGGTCGCCGACCGGCTCGGCGCCCGCCTCGTCCGCCCGGCCGAACGGCTCGCGGACGCCGCGCACCAGCTGGGGGAGGGCCGGCTCGGGGCCCGGGTGCCCGAGGACGGGCCGAAGGAGCTCCGCTCGGCGGCCGTCGCGTTCAACTCGATGGCCGACCAGGTCGTCGAGCTCCTCGCCAACGAGCGGGAGCTCGCCGCCGACCTCTCGCACCGGCTCCGCACCCCGCTGACGGTGCTGCGGCTCAACGCCGCCTCCCTCGGCGACGGCCCCGCCGCCGAGCACACCCGGGCGGCCGTGGAGCAGCTGGAGCGGGAGGTCGACACGATCATCCGCACCGCCCGCGAACAGCGCCCGCCCGCCGCCGCGGCGGCCACGGCGGGCTGTGACGCCTCCGAGGTGATCCGGGACCGGATGGCCTTCTGGTCCGCGCTCGCGGAGGACGAGGGCCGCGAGGTGCGGCTCGCGGGCGTGGACCGCACGGTACGGGTCCCGGTGGCGCGGCCCGAGCTCGCGGCCGCCCTGGACGCCCTGCTCGGCAACGTCTTCCGGCACACCCCGGAGGCCACCCCCTTCGCCGTCGACGTGCACGACGCCGGGGACGCCGTCATCGTCCTCGTCTCGGACGCCGGCCCCGGCATCACCGACCCGGACGCGGCCCTGCGCCGGGGCAACGACGGAGCCCGCGACGGCTCCACGGGGCTCGGCCTGGACATCGTGCGCCGGGTCGCGGAGTCCACGGGCGGCGACGTACGACTGGGGCGCTCGGTGCTCGGGGGGACCGAGGTGCGGGTGTGGCTGGCACTGGACGACCGGGCCCGGCGCCGTGGCCCGGGCGGCCGCCGCGCCCGCCGGACGCGCGGCAGGCGCCGAGGCGAGCGGACCGACCCGGCGGGGTGAGGGCGCGCGGGTGCCGCGCGCGTGGAATACCGTACGGTCCCAGCCAGTTGGGGGCCGGTGTGCACCGGTCGTCCCGCCCGGCCGCATCCGCGCACGGCTCGTGTCACACCCTTCCCGATTGGACGTACGCATGCGTTACGCAGTTCTCGGCACCGGCATCGTCGGCCGTACGGTGGCCGCCCGCCTCGCCTCCCTGGGCCACGAGGTGGTCATCGGCACCCGCGACCCGCGCTCCACCCTCGACCGGGCCGAGTACGCCGAATGGCAGGAGGCCCACCCGTCGATCGGCCTCGCCGCCTTCCCCGAAGCCGCCCGGCACGGCGAGACGCTGGTCAACGCCACCGGCGGACGGGTCAGCGTCGAGGCGCTCACCGAGGCCGACGCCGCCCACCTCGACGGCAAGGTCCTGATCGACATCGCCAACCCGCTGGACTTCTCCCACGGCTTCCCGCCCCGCCTGGACCCGGTCGACGACGACAGCCTCGGCGAGCTGATCCAGCGCACCTTCCCGCAGCTGCGGGTGGTCAAGACCCTCAACACCATGAACTGCCAGATCATGGTCGACCCCGCCCGGGTCCCCGGCGAGCACTCCGTTTTCCTCTCCGGCGACGACTCCGACGCCAAGAAGGCCGTCCACGGCCTGCTGAGCTCCTTCGGCTGGCCCGACCGGTCGATCATCGACCTCGGCGGGATCGAGACCGCACGCGGCACGGAGATGCTCCTGCCGGTGTGGCTGCGCCTGATGAACGCCCTGGGCCACGCGGACTTCAACTTCCACATCCAGACGGCCCGCCCCTCCTCCTGACTCCCGTGCCCCCGTCCGGACGGACCCCGCCCGGACGGGGGCGCAGATGTTGCCGCGCCCCGGGCCCGTGCGGAGGGTGGGTGTGACGGAGGGAGCCACACGTGAGAGTCATGCTCAGGGCCCATCTGGACACGGCCGCCGCCAACGAGGGCATCAAGACCGGGGCGCTGGTCCAGGCCCTGCGGAAGTTCATGGAGCGGGTCCGGCCGGAGGCGGCCTATTTCGGTCTCCACGAGGGCGTGCGCTCCTGCTGGATCGTCTTCGACCTCCAGGACAGCGCCCAGGTGCCCCTGCTGACCTGGGACCTGTTCAGCCGCTTCCACGCCGAGGTGGAGATCTCCCCGGTCACGACCGGGGAGGAGCTGACGGAGATCCTCTCCGAGGTCCGCACCCTGGCCTAGCCCCCGGCCCCGCGCCCCGGAACACGCGGAAGGCCCCGGCTCGCTCGCGCGAACCGGGGCCTTCCCACAGGGTGAGTGACGGGACTCGAACCCGCGGCCACCTGGACCACAACCAGGTGCTCTACCAACTGAGCTACACCCACCATGTCCGGTCGTGGAACGACCGGCCGAAGAAAAGGGTACAGGGTCCGGGAGGGTGCTCGCTCCCCCCTTTCCCCGCACCCCCTCCCGCGGTGTCCCCGGCGGTCCTACTCGCCGGCGACCACGTGCTTGGCGGCGATGGCCTTGGCCGTGTCCGAGTCGGGCCCGGGCTGCGGGACGAAGACCGCCTCGCGGTAGTAGCGCAGCTCGGCGATGGACTCCTTGATGTCCGCGAGCGCCCGGTGGTTGCCGTTCTTCGGCGGGCTGTTGAAGTACGCCCGCGGGTACCAGCGGCGCGCCAGCTCCTTGACCGAGGACACGTCCACGATCCGGTAGTGCAGATGGCCCTCCAGCGCCGGCATGTCGCGCGCCAGGAAGCCGCGGTCGGTGCCGACGGAGTTCCCGCACAGCGGCGCCTTCCGCGGCTCCTTGACGTGCTCACGCACGTACGCCAGGACCTGCGCCTCCGCGTCGGCCAGGGTCGTGCCGCCGGCCAGCTCGTCGAGCAGGCCGGAGGCGGTGTGCATCTCGCGCACCACGTCCGGCATGTTCTCCAGGGCCGCGTCCGGCGGGCGGATCACGATGTCCACGCCTTCGCCGAGCACGTTCAGCTCCGAGTCGGTGACCAGTGCGGCCACCTCGATAAGTGCGTCGTCCGTCAGCGAGAGCCCGGTCATCTCGCAGTCGATCCACACCATGCGATCGTTCATGCGCCCCACCTTATGCCGAAGGCCCCCCGCGGTGGTGTCCGGCCGATGCGGGGGGCCTTCGTCATGTGTCTTCCGGACGGTTCCGGACGGGGGGTGCTACGCGTGCTCGCGCAGTACCCGGCCCGGGGCGTACAGCTCCGTCACGCTCGGACCGGAGGCGGCCAGAGCCGCCGCGGCCCGCTGGGGCTGCGGGGTGCGCTGGTGCGGCAGCGGGGTCCCCGAGATCTCCGAGACGGGGGACACGTCGGCCTGCGGCCGGCGCGCCCGGTAGGCGGAGCGGTAGGCGGCCGGGGAGGAGCCCAGCTGCCGGCGGAAGTGGCCGCGCAGGGCGACCGGCGAGCGGAAGCCGCAGCGTCCGGCGACCTCGTCGACCGAGTAGTCGGAGGTCTCCAGCAGCCGCTGGGCCTGGAGCACCCGCTGGGTGATCAGCCACTGGAGCGGAGCGCTGCCGGTGAGCGAGCGGAACCGCCGGTCGAAGGTGCGCCGGCTCATGTAGGCGCGGGCGGCCAGCGTCTCCACGTCGAACTGCTCGTGGAGGTGTTCCAGGGCCCAGGCGACGACCTCGGCGAGCGGGTCGGCGCCGATCTCCTCGGGCAGCGACCGGTCGAGGTAGCGCTCCTGGCCGCCGGTGCGGCGCGGCGGGACGACGAGCCGGCGGGCCAGTGCCCCGGCCGCCTCGCTGCCGTGGTCCGTGCGCACGATGTGGAGGCACAGGTCGATTCCGGCCGCGGTGCCCGCGGACGTCAGCACGTCGCCGTCGTCGACGAACAGCTCGCGCGGGTCGACGTGGACGGACGGGTAGCGCTTGGCCAGCGTCGGCGCGTACATCCAGTGCGTCGTGGCGGGCCGGCCGTCCAGCAGCCCGGCGGCGGCGAGCACGAACGCCCCCGTGCACAGGCCGACGATCCGGGCACCCTCCTCGTGTGCCAGCCGCAGGGCGTCGAGCGCCTCCGGCGGCGGCGGGGAGGTGATGGAGCGCCAGGCCGGGACGACGACCGTGCCCGCGCGGGCGATGGCCTCCAGTCCGTACGGCGCCGTCAGTTCGAGTCCGCCGGTGGTCCGCAGCGGACCGTCCTCCCCGGCACACACGAGCAGTCGGTAGCGCGGTACTCCGGCGTCCTGGCGGTCGATGCCGAACACGGACAGCGGAATGGAACTCTCGAAGATCGGACCGCCGCTGAACAGCAGCACGGCGACGATCTCTCTGCGGCGACGCCCCGCGAGCTTCCTGCCCGCGTCGGCGATGACTGCGGTGGAATCCTGGCTCATGGCGCTAAGCCCCCCTTGGGTGTCGCGACTCCTTGGTCTGGTCGCACCTGCACGTTTCCCCTCGGCCTTGCACGTGGATCCCCCGCCGTAAATACATGATCGAATCTACTGCGTCCCGTGGTGTCGGCGTGACAAGTTCAGCACGCACCGCTATGTCGACTTGGCAACTTGGCGAAAAGCATTCGATCAGGAAGCGTTCCACTCCGCTACCCGCAGGGGAACCTTGCGATCCGGTCGTGGCCAGTACCCATGGGGTGTTTTCGCCCCCTTCGCTCTGTCGTCGCTGGTGGTAGGGGGGTTGGGGGGACATTCCGGCAAGGGAAGCACCCAGTCCGGAAGTTGGCTGAAAACAACCGGGTGTGTACGTGCGAATCGGTCAGTCGTGAGGGGACGCGCCCGGGGAGCCGTGGCAGCCGCGGTGCGCGCCGGACCCGCTGCGGGAGTGCCGGCCGCGGTGCCCGTGCGCGAGCGGCTCCTCCGCCGCGACCCGTACGGCGGCCCGCGCGGTCTTCTCCGAGTGCCGCAGCAGCACCCGGCAGGCGGCCGTGACGGCCGCCAGCCCCAGGGTCGCCACGGCGGCCCCGCCGTACGAGGTCCCGTAGACCACCAGGACCACGGGTACGAGCAGGCAGCTGAAGGCGGCCCAGCGCACCACGTCACCCGCAGGGTCGTCAGCGGGCCGCCCGGCGGCGGACCGCACGGACGGGTGAAGCCGGGGGCGGGCCGGCGGGGGGAGCGGAGCGGGGCGCCCGGAGGGGGCGGACCGCGTCGGCGGAGCGGGCTGGACGGGCTGGACGGGGTGAACCGGATGGCCGGGCACGGCGTACTCCCTGCGGGCTCTTCCTGGACGGTCGGACTCCTGTCCAACGTCCGCGCGCAGGTCCCGGTCACTGCGCGCACGGGTGGCGCGGGGGTCTTCGGTCACTGGCTGTAGGGGACAGCGGCCATTGCCAAGGGGGCTCGGCTCCGGCATGCTCCCTTGGACGCTCTCCAAGGGCGGCATGCCCTGTGCAGGACGGGAGTGTCGCCGTACCCTGGTGGGTAAGGGCTTGGAAAGATGCTTCCTGGACAGAGCTCCGTCACGCAGCGTCGCCAGAACGCCCTCGTCATCGTCAGAAAGCCCGAGTCGCCGAAACCGCCCCTGTCGCTTCCCCCGAGGACTTTTCGCCGAGACATCCATGGCCGGTCACGAATTCTTCGAACCCGCGGACCGCAAGCGCAAACATCACCTCGCCGATTCCGTATCGAGCGACCTGCGCGCGGTGGAACAGACACGCATGCCCTGCGACCCGGCCTTCCGGCACGGAGTCGTCGTGGGCTTCGACGGCTCCACGTCCAGCGAGCGCGCCCTCGCGTACGCGATCGGCATGGCCCGGCGCTCCGGTTCCGGCCTGATCATCGTGCACGTGGCGAACCGCCTCCCCACCACGGTGTGGGCCGGCTGCGAGCCGCCGGTGTTCGTGGACGTCCCCGACCACCGCACCGAGGTGCTGGGCCTGGAACTGGCCTGCGCGGACTACCTGTCCGAGGTGCCGTGGATCCTGGTCGAGCGCGGCGGCGACATCTGCCACGAGCTGGAGGAGGTCGGCCGGGAGTACTCGGCGGACGCGATCGTGGTGGGCTCCACCCACGGCATCGTCGGGCGGATCTTCGGCTCGGTCGCGGGCCGGCTGGCCAAGCGCGCACAGCGACCGGTCGTTGTCATTCCGTGACCGCCTGTATTCCGGTTGTGCGGTTGTGAACCCGCGTAAAGGGTAGATAAGTGCTGCTGGGACGCAGCAAACAACTGCAGATCGAAGGGAGCCCGCCGTGGACAATGGTGTCTCTGCGGGAAGCACGGCCTCGACTTCGACCCTGGGGAACATCGCCCTGGGTCTCACCCTTCTCGCGTTCGGTATCGGCCACACCGGCGTCCTCTCCGGTGTCACCGCCGCCAACTCCGTGTCGCTCGCGATGTACGTCGGCGGCGCGGCCCTCTTCCTCCTCGGCCTCCTCGAGTACCGGGGCGGCGACGGATTCAACGGCACCGCCTTCGCGGGCCTGGGCGTCTTCTGGTTCACCTGGGCCAAGGGTGCGGGCGCCTCGGTGTCCGACGAGGCAGCCGGAACGTTTCTGGTCCTCTTCGCGATGCTCGCGCTGACCCTCGCCCTCGCCGCCGCCGGCGGCCTGTTCGGGCAGGGCGTCTACGGGCTCCTCACCCTCTCCCTCGTCCTGCTGGCCATAGGCGCCTTCGCGGACAGCGCGGGCCTGGCCAAGGCGGGCGGCTGGGTCGCCGCCGTCTCCGGGCTGCTGGCCTGGTACGGGGCCACCGCCGCGCTGGCGCACTGGCCGACGGCCTTCGGCAAGGTCTCCGGAAGGGGTGCGGTCGCGGCGGGCTGAACCCCGCCCGCACCGCGGGCACGACGGGCAGGGGCGCCACCGGATCACCGGTGGCGCCCCTGTCGTGTGCCGGGGTGCGGCTGCTACTCGACCGTGACCGACTTCGCCAGGTTGCGCGGCTTGTCGATGTCCCGGCCCAGGGCCAGGGCGGTGTGGTACGCCAGCAGCTGGAGCGGGATGCCCATCAGGATCGGGTCCAGCTCGTCCTCGTTCTTGGGGACGAGGATCGTGTGGTCGGCCTTCTCCTGCATCCGGTGGGCGACCGCCAGGATCCGGCCGCTGCGGGCCTTGATCTCCTCCAGCGCCGCGCGGTTCTTCTCCAGCAGGTCGTCGTCCGGGACGATCGCGACCGTCGGCATCGCCGGCTCGATGAGCGCGAGCGGGCCGTGCTTGAGCTCGGAGGCCGGGTAGGCCTCGGCGTGGATGTAGGAGATCTCCTTCAGCTTGAGGGAGGCCTCCAGGGCCACCGGGTAGCCGCGCACCCGGCCGATGAACATCATCGACTTGGCCTCGGCGTACTCGGCCGCCAGCTTCTTGATGTCCTCCTCGCCCTCCAGGATCTCCTGGATCTGGCCGGGGAGCTTGCGCAGGCCCTCGATGATCCGCTTGCCGTCGGCGACGGACAGGTCGCGGATGCGGCCCAGGTGCAGGGCGAGCAGGGCGAAGGCGGTGACGGTGTTCGTGAAGCACTTGGTGGACACGACGCAGACCTCGGGGCCGGCGTGCACGTACACGCCGCCGTCGGCCTCGCGGGCGATGGCGGATCCGACCACGTTGACCACGCCGAGGACGCGCGCGCCCTTGCGCTTGAGCTCCTGCACCGCCGCGAGCACGTCGTAGGTCTCACCGGACTGGGAGACGGCGATGTAGAGGGTGTCGGGGTCCACGACCGGGTTGCGGTAGCGGAACTCGGAGGCCGGCTCGGCGTCGGCGGGGATGCGGGCGAGGCTCTCGATGAGGCCGGCGCCGATCATGCCCGCGTGGTACGAGGTGCCGCAGCCGAGGATCTTGACCCGGCGGATGCCGCGCGCCTCGCGCGGGTCCAGGTTCAGGCCGCCCAGGTGGACGGTGGAGAAGCGGTCGTCGATCCGGCCGCGCAGCACGCGGTCGACCGCGTCGGGCTGCTCGGAGATCTCCTTGTGCATGTAGGTGTCGTGGCCGCCCATGTCGTAGGAGGCGGCCTCCCACTCCACGGTCTCGGGCGTGGCGGTGGTCGTCGTACCGCTCGTGGTGTAGGTGCGGAAGTCGTCGGCCTTGAGGGTGGCCATCTCGCCGTCGTCGAGGGTGACGACCTGGCGGGTGTGGGCGACGAGCGCGGCGACGTCCGAGGCGACGAACATCTCCTTCTCGCCGATGCCGAGGACGACCGGGGAGCCGTTGCGGGCGACGACGATGCGGTCGGCGAAGTCGGCGTGCATGACGGCGATGCCGTAGGTGCCCTCGACGACCTTGAGCGCCTCGCGGACCTTCTCCTCCAGGGTGACGGCCTGGGAGCGGGCGATCAGGTGGACGAGCACCTCGGTGTCGGTCTCGGAGACGAAGACCACACCGTCGGCCTCCAGCTTGGCGCGGAGCTCGGCGGCGTTGTCGACGATGCCGTTGTGGACGACCGCGACCTTGTTCTCGGCGTCCAGGTGCGGGTGCGAGTTGAGGTCGCTCGGCGCGCCGTGGGTGGCCCAGCGGGTGTGGGCGATGCCGGTGGTGCCGGCGAAGCGCTTGGGGACGCGGGACTCCAGGTCACGGACCCGGCCCTTGGCCTTGACGACCTTCAGGGCCGCCGACTTCGGGCTGTTGACGACGATGCCCGCCGAGTCGTAGCCGCGGTATTCGAGCCGCTGGAGGCCTTCCAGCAGCAGTGGTGCCACGTCACGCTTGCCGATGTAACCGACGATTCCGCACATACGGTGTTGCCCCTCCTGAAGTTCGGTGTCCGTGCCCGGAGACGATGCGGCGCCTCAGCCGTAGACGATGCGGCGCAGCTGCCGGAGCGAGAGCTCCGGGGGCGCCACGGCGCGGTGCGGCAGTTCCGCCGCGATCCGCTCGAAGATCTCCGCGTTGACCGCTCCGCCGGACTGCAGCTCCCGGTGGCGGCGACGGACGAACTCCTCGGTCGTCTCGTCGAAGTACGCGAGCACGTCGAGCACCACCCGGGCGGCCTCGCCGCGCTGCAGCGCGGTGGTGCGTACCAGGTGGTCGACGAGGTCGTCATGGGACGGTCGGCGGTCGAGCACCAGTAGATATTGACGGCCCGGGGGCAGAAACGCAAAGATCCTGCCCGGAATCGGGCAGGATCGCGCTGGTCTGGACCAGGGAATAGGTGATTCCGGTCTTGTTTGGTTAGAAACCGCCCAAAATGGCGGCCTTCGCCGCGGAGAACTCCTCCGGCGTCAGGACCCCGCTCCGGTGCAGCTCCCCCAGCTCGCGCAGGCGGCGCAGCAGGGTGTCGTGGTCGGCCGGCTCGCCCGCCAGGGCCGGGGCCGCGTCCGCCAGGGGGAGGGCGGCGGGAGCACCCGCCGACGGGTCCGGGGCCGCCGGGTGGGGCATCCGCACCGCCACCGCCGCCGCGACCAGTGCCATCAGCGGGTCCTTCTTGAAGCCGAAGAGCTCCACCGCGCAGGGGTCGTACTTGGGCGCGGGGGCCGGCGGGGCACCCGTCAGGGTGAAGCGCAGCCAGCCGTTCTCCAGGCCCTTCGACGGGGCCCACTCCACCGCCCGCAGGTCCGCGACCCGGAACTCGCGCGGGCCGCCCGAGGACTTCGCGTCCTCGGTGGTCCAGTTCCACTCCAGCACCACCCGGTCGCCGTCGAAGGCGGCCGTCCCGTCGCCCGCGCCGACCGTGATCGGCACCGGCGGGCCCGGCAGCAGGTACGCGTCCGAGGGACCGGGGTCCACGCCGTCCAGCAGCAGCGCATTGCGCACCTCGTCCACGAAGTACTCCGCCACCCCGGCCCGGTCCGCCTCCACGGTCAGCCGGTAGGGGTCCGAGGACTCCGGCAGCCGCCCGCCCGTCACCTGGAGCAGCGGGTCCGCGCCGTCGCGCAGGCGCAGCCGCAGCCGCCCGGACTTGCGGCCCGGCTCGTAGCTGATCCCCCCGATGGCGCGCAGCGGCACGACCACCTCACCGAGCTGCTGCCGCAGCAGCCCCACCCCCTTGTCGCGGCCCGGCACGATCCGCACCGCGTCCCCGTCGAAGGTCCACGTACCGTCCTTCTGGATGATTTCCGCCATCCGGGGATTCTCGCACCGGTATGTGGGGCCCGGGTGGAGACCGTTTGGCCTATATCTGGGCACATGAGAGTCCCGCGAGTACCGCGCCGCACGCTCGGCACCCTGTGCTCCCTCCTGCTCCTGACCGCCGCCGTCTCCTGCACCGCGGCGCACGGCGACGACGCCAAGCCGGCCGCCGCCGCCCTCACCCCGTACGAGCGGCTCCTGCCCGCGCCGGCCTCCGTACGGGCCGAGGGCCCCGGGTACGCCTTCGGGGCGGGCACCGTCATCCGCGCCGGCGGCCCCGGCTCGCCCGAGGAGGTCCGGCGGATCGGCGAGCTCCTCGCGGAGCAGCTGCGCGGGCCGACCGGGCTGCCGTTGCCGGTGGCGGACGGGCCGGACGGGCCGGACGGAACCGGCGGCGAGGGCGGCGACGGGGTGCGGCTGCGGCTCGACGGCGGGGCCGGGGAGCTGGGCGAGGAGGGCTACCGGCTCCGGGCCACCCCCTCCGGCGTCACCCTCACCGCCCGCACCCCGGCCGGCCTCTTCCACGCGGCCCAGACGCTGCGCCAGCTGCTGCCGGTGCGGGGGGCGGGGACCGTCCCGGGCGGAACGGTGACGGACACCCCCCGCTTCGCCTACCGCGGCGCGATGGTCGACGTCGCCCGCCACCACTTCCCGGTGGAGCAGGTGAAGCGGTACGTCGACCAGCTCGCCCAGTACAAGATCAACACCCTGCACGTGCACCTCACCGACGACCAGGGCTGGCGGATCGCCGTCGACTCCTGGCCCCGGCTCGCCGAGTACGGCGGCGGGAGCGAGGTCGGCGGCGGGCCGGGCGGCTCCTGGTCCAAGGAGGAGTACCGCGACCTGGTCGCCTACGCGGCGGACCGCTACGTCACCCTCGTCCCCGAGATCGACATGCCCGGCCACGTCAACGCCGCCCAGGCCGCCTACGGCGAGCTGACCTGCGACGGCAAGGCGCCCGCGCGCTACACCGGCGTCAAGGTCGGCTTCAGCTCCCTGTGCGTGGGCAAGGAGCGCACCTACGAGTTCGTCGACGACGTCCTCGGCGAACTCGCCGCCCTCACCCCCGGCCCCTACCTCCACATCGGCGGCGACGAGGCCCACTCCACCCCGGCGGCCGACTACGCGCGCTTCATGGACCGCGCCCAGGCGGTGGTGGCCCGGCACGGCAAGACGGTGATGGCCTGGCACCAGCTGGCCGCCGCCCGCCCGGCGCCCGGAGCGGTCCTCCAGTACTGGGGCCATGACCGGACCCCGGCCACGGAGAAGGCGGCGGTGGCCGCCGCCGCGAAGTCGGGCCACCGCCTGGTCCTCTCCCCGGCGGACCACGCCTACCTGGACATGAAGTACGACGAGCGCACCAAGCCCGGCCTGGCCTGGGCCGGTTACGTCCCCACCCGCCGCGCCTACTCCTGGGATCCGGGCTCCTACCTCCCGGACGTCCCCGAATCCGCGGTCCTGGGCGTGGAGGCCCCGCTCTGGACGGAGACCGTCGCCACCCGCTCCGACTGGGAGCTGATGGCCTTCCCGCGCCTCCTCAGCCTCGCGGAACTGGCCTGGTCCCCGGCCGGCGCCCTCTCCTGGCCCGCCCACCGCGACCGCCTCGCCGCCCAGGGCCCCCGCCTGGACGCCCAGGACGTCATCTACTACCGCGACCCGGAGGTGCCGTGGCCGTAGCCGTCCGGATCAGCCCGTGCGCGGCGCGAGCTGCCGGTGGCTCGGGTAGACGTGCTCCGGGGTGACGATCTCCGTGACCGCCTGGCCGAAGAGGGTGCTCGGCTCCTGGCCGTCGTGGCGGGAGTCGGTGTTGAGGACGATGACCATCGTCGCCCCGGCCTGCGGGAGGTGGACCGGCAGGACCTCGTAGCCGGGGATCGAGCCGTTGTGGCCGATCCAGCCCTGGACGTCGAAGATGCCGAGTCCGTAGCCGGCGCCGGGCACGTCCATCGGGGTGGTCTTCAGCCGCTCCGCCTGGGTCGCGGGCTTCAGCAGGGTGCCGGTGGCCAGGGTGCGGGCCCAGCTGCGCAGGTCGTCGAGGTCCGAGACCATCGCGCCGGCCGCCCAGGCCCAGGAGGGGTTCCAGCCGGTCGCGTCCTCGGTCCGGCCCGAGGCCGTCTGGTCGCTGTAGCCGCGGGCGTACGGGTCGGGGAGCGCGGCGGTCGTGGGGAAGACCGTGGAGCGCAGGCCCGCCGGCCCCAGGACGTCACGGGTGATGACCTCGTGGAGCGGGCGGCCGGTGAGCTTCTCGACGACCAGGCCGAGCAGGACCAGGTTGGTGTTGGAGTAGGCGAAGCGGGCGCCCGGCTCGAACTGCGGCCCGTGCCTGAAGGAGTAGTCCAGCAGTTGGCGGGGGGAGAAGGACCGGTTCGGGTCGGCCAGGAACGCCTTGTCGAAGTCCGGGTCCTCGCTGTAGTTGAACAGCCCGCTGCGC
Organism: Streptomyces sp. NPDC000075; assembly: GCF_040301925.1. Classification (NCBI taxonomy): domain Bacteria; kingdom Bacillati; phylum Actinomycetota; class Actinomycetes; order Kitasatosporales; family Streptomycetaceae; genus Streptomyces; species Streptomyces sp. NPDC000075. The sequence continues at coordinate 54,700 of NZ_JBEPFL010000018.1, read as the reverse complement.
ATGCCCGCCAGTTGCCGCAGGGTGATCCGGTCGCCGTTCGGGACGCCCGTGACGTACGTGCCGATGGGGTCGTCCAGGCCGGCCCTGCCCCGGTCGACCTGCCGCAGGAGGGCGGTGACGGTGAACGTCTTGGTCTCGCTGCCGATGCGCACGTGCAGCGGGCGGGTCATGGGCGCGCCCGTCGCCTTGTCGGCGGTGCCGAAGCTCTTGACGTAGCTGCCCCGGCCGGGGGCCCACAGCCCCACCGTCACCCCGGGCACGTCCGCCTCGCGCATCACCCGCCGCACGGCGGCGTCGAGCCGCGCCACCACGTCCGGCGTGAGCTGCCGGAAGACGGGGGCGGCGGTGGACGCCGAGGCCGAGGGGGGTGGGGACGGGGGCGGGAGCGGGATGCCGGGCACCGCGTACGCGGGAGCGGCGAGCGCCGGTGCGAGGAGTGCGCCGGTGGCGGCGGCGGCCGCGCAGGCCCGGCGCAGCCGGAGGTGGGAAGGTTTCACCGCGCCGCTCCTCCCGTCCGGGAACCCGGGCAGGAACTCAGCGTAGGTCCGGGGCCGGAGCGGCGCACGGTGAGCCCCGGCCGGCTGCCGCTGCGCCGGCCGGGGCGCGGAAGGCCGGGCCTCAGTTCCAGGCGGCCGGCGCCGAGGGGTAGGACGGCGCCCCGGTGGGGACCGGGGTGTACGGCGGAACCGTTGTGGGGGTACCGGTCGGGACCGGGGTGTAGTCCGGGGACGAGGTCGGGGCCGGGGTGTAGGAGGGCGGCACCGAGGGATAGACCGGGGTGCCCGTCGGCGTCGGGGTGTAGGCCGGGGTGTCCGTCGGCTTGGGCGTGTAGGCCGGGGTGCCCGTCGGTACCGGGGTGTAGGCCGGGGTGCCCGTCGGCGTCGGCGTGTACGGCGGCCGGGTGGGTGACGGGGTGTAGGCCGGGGACGGCGTGTACGGCGGCCGGGTGGGTGAGGGGGTGTAGGCCGGGGACGGGGTGTACGGCGGCCGGGCCGGTGAGGGGGTGTAGTCCGGGGCCGTGGTCGGGGTGGTCCGGAAGGCGGGAGCCGCGAAGGCGGCCGGCACCGGGGCTTCCTGGTGGGCGGCCGTGGTGAAGGCGGCGGTGAGGGCGGCTGCGCCGCCTATGGTCAGGGCGGCCAGCGTGCGGCGTGCGGTCATGCGGTTCCCCCGTGAGTCGCGTTGATCGTTTCGGGGAGAGCCAAACACCGGCCGCTGAAGGGGCGCAAGCACCATACGCGCCGAACCCGCGTCGAGGCCGGGACGGGCGTGGCGTCGAGGGACCGTATCGACGTCACGCCCGCCCCGGCGGGGGCCGTCAGCGCCGGGCGAAGGGCGCGACGGGGTTCTGGAGGGTGCCGACCAGCTGGAGGGCCGCCGCCGGGTCGGCCAGGTCGACCATCTGCTTGTTGTCGCGCAGCTGGAGGCGGTTGAGGCAGGACAACTGGAACTCGGCGGTGAAGAGGTCGTAGCGGGCGAAACGGTCCTCCAGGGCGGGGACGGAGGCCTGGTAGTCGTGGGCGCAGTCGGCCACCGCCCGCCAGAACGTGTCCTCGTCGCAGATGCCCTCCGTGACCAGGATCGAGTTCAGGAAGCGGAAGAAGCAGTCGAAGACGTCCGTGAAGACCGACAGGAGCTTCATGTCCTCCGGGATGTCGGCCCGGATGCGCTCCACCGCCGGCGGGAGCACCGCGTCCGGGTCCATGACCACGATCTCCTCGGCGATGTCCTTGAAGACCGCCCGCTGGACCACCCCGTCCTTGATCACCAGGATCGTGTTCTCGCCGTGCGGCATGTAGGCGAGGTCGTACTGGTAGAAGCAGTGCAGCAGGGGCAGCAGGTACGCGCGGAGGTAGGGCTTCAGCCACTGCGCCGGAGTGAGGCCCGACTCGGCGATCAGGGCGCCGACGAAGGACTTGCCCTCCGCGTCCACGTGGAGCAGCGAGGCCATCGTGGCCAGCCGCTCGCCCTCCCCGAGGGAGCCCACCGGGGACTCGCGCCACAGCGCGGCCAGCATCTTGCGGTACGGGGAGTAGCGGTCCGTCGCGCGCTCGTACTGGCGGTGGTGGTAGCCGATGGCGGCGCGCTCGCGGATGATCGAGAAGTCGACCGACCGCAGGACCTCGTCCCCCTCGATCAGCTGGTGCAGCCAGTCGTTGATCGCCGGGGTGGCCTCCATGTAGGCGGCCGACAGCCCGCGCATGAAGCCCATGTTGAGGACCGAGATGGCCGTCTTCACGTAGTGCTTCGTGGGGGTGGTGGTGTTGAAGAAGGTCCGGATCGACTGCTGGGCGAGGTAGGCGTCCTCGCCCTCGCCGAGCAGGACCAGGCGGCGGTTGGCGATCTCGGCGGCGAAGGTGACCGTCGTCTTGTTCCACCACTGCCAGGGGTGGACGGGCAGGAAGTGGTAGTCCGACGGGTCCAGGCCGAGGGCCGTCAGCTTCGCCGAGAAGCCGGCGACCGCCGCCTCGCCCAGTTCCTCGCGCATGAACGTGTCGTGGTCCAGGCCCGCGCCCGCCGTGAAGGTGGAGACGTCCTTGTGGGCGGCGGCCCACACCAGGTGGACCGGGTTCGCGGTCTCCGGGGCGTAGGCGCGGTACTCGTGGACGCCGAAGCCCAGGCGGCCGTTGTTGGCCACGAAGCAGGGGTGGCCCTCGGTCATGCCCGTCTCGATGTCCTGGAAGGAGGACTTCGCGAGGACCGCGGAGGGGGTCTGGGGCTTGGTGTACTTGTAGCCCGTGCCGGCCAGGGTGGAGGAGATCTCCTCCAGGTAGACCGGGAGCACCTCCGCGTTCAGGCCCAGGGTCTCCCGCAGTTCTATGTGGAAGTCCAGGGCGTCGAGTTCCGCCTCCGCGCCGCCGACCCGGCGGGTGACGGACTCCTCGTCCACGGACCAGTGGTCCAGGGCGTGGCGGACCGCGCGGAAGCGGTACTCGACCGTGCCGTCGTCGGAGAGCACGCGGTAGTGGTCCTCGCCGAGGGGCTCGGGGGTCAGCAGGCGCTCGTGGGAGAACTCCGCGAGGGCCTTGCGGACCAGCGCGCGGTTGGCGCGGGCCCACAGCTCGGGGCTGAGGTGGGCGATGTCGGCGGAGAGGTTCATATCGAGACCCCGGTGGTGAGGGCGGTGGCCGCCTCGAACCGGGCGCGGGTGCAGAAGCTGAGGAGGGCTTCCTTCTCCGGCTTGGTGACGGGGCCTTCGGGGATGAAGCCGACCGCCTCGTTGAGGGCGTGGACGGCCGTGTTGCGCACGTCCGGCTCGACGACGACGCGCGCGGTGGCCGGGTCGGCGAAGAGGGCCGCCATGACCGTGGTGATGACGGCGCGGGTGAAGCCGGAGACGGGGGTGTCGGTCGGGGCGACCAGGAAGTGCATGCCCACGTCCCCCGGCTGCGCGTCGTACAGGCCGACGAGCTCCAGGTGCGCGGGGTCGTAGCTCTCCATCAGGAAGGCCGGGCGGTCCTCGTGGAAGCCGAGGAAGGCCTGGTGGTGCTCGTGCGCGGTGATGCGCACGTACTCGCGCTCCACGTCCGGGAGGGTGGCGTCCTGCATCATCCAGAACGCGGCCTTCGGGTGGGTGACCCAGGCGTGCAGCAGCTCCGCGTCCGAGAACGGGTCCAGGGGCCGGATCGAGAAGGCGCCGAGGGCGGGATCGGTGCGGGTGAAGAGGGTCTCGGTGGTGCTCATGCGTGGCTGCCTTCCGGGGCCGCGAACTGCTGGAACGCGATGGACTTCTCGACCTTGTAGTACTCGCGGCCGAGGAGCTCTCCGACGATGTACGCGTTGCGGTACGCGGCCATGCCCAGGTCGGGCGAGGTGAGGGAGTGGTTGTGGGTGGTGCCGTTCTGGAGGTAGACCCCGCGGCCGGTGACGTCGACGGCGTAGTTGCGGCCGGCGTCGAGGCGGCCGTGGCCGTCGAAGTTCAGGCGGTCGCGGACCGGGGCCAGGAACTCGGGGACGCGGTACTTGTAGCCCGTGGCGAGGACCAGGCCCTCGGTGGTGAGGGAGAAGTCGCGCTCCTGCTCCTCCTGGCGCAGCCCCAGGGTGTACGTGCCCGTGGTGGTGTCGTAGGCCGTGCTGTTCAGGGAGGTGTTGGTGAGCAGGGTCGTGGGCACCGGGCCCGGCATGGTGATCTTCTTCTGGTAGAGCAGGTCGAAGATGGCGTTGATGAGGTCGCCGTCGATGCCCTTGAAGAGGTTCTTCTGCCGGGTCTCCAGCCGGTAGCGGGTCTCCTCGGGGAGGGCGTGGAAGTAGTCCACGTACTCCGGGGAGGTCATCTCCAGGGTGAGCTTGGTGTACTCCAGCGGGAAGAAGCGCGGGGAGCGCGTGACCCAGTTGAGCCGGTAGCCGTGGACGTCGATCTCGGCGAGGAGGTCGTAGTAGATCTCGGCGGCGCTCTGGCCCGAGCCGATCAGGGTGATCGACTTCTTCTTCTGGAGGGCCTCCTTGTGCTCCATGTACGAGGAGTTGTGGAGGAAGTCGCCGCCGAGGTTCTCGCAGGACGCGGGGACGTGCGGCGGGGTGCCGGTGCCGAGGACCAGGCGGCGGGCCCGGAACGTTTCGCCGCGGTCCGTGCGCACCTCGTACACGCCGGCGGCCTCGTCGTAGGTGACCTCGGTGACGGAGGTGGAGTACCGGACGTTGTCGAGCCGGTCGGCGGCCCAGCGGCAGTAGTCGTTGTACTCGGCGCGCAGCGGGTAGAAGTTCTCGCGGATGTAGAAGGAGTACAGCCGGTCCCTGTCCTTCAGGTAGTTCAGGAAGGAGAAGGGCGAGGTCGGGTCCGCGAGGGTGACCAGGTCCGACATGAACGGCGTCTGGAGGTGCGCGCCGTCGAGGAACATCCCGGCGTGCCACTCGAAGTGCGGCTTCGACTCGATGAACAGGCCGTCCAGCTCGTCGATCGGCGCGGTGAGGCAGGCCAGTCCCAGGTTGAAGGGGCCCAGGCCGATGCCGATGAAGTCGTAGGGCTCAGTGGTGGACGGCAAGGGACTCTCCCAGGAACTGCTCGGCGTGTGCGGCGACGAGGTCGAGGACGGCCGTGATGTCGGCCGTCGTGGTCTGCGGGTTGAGGAGGGTGAACTTCAGGTACTGCTTCCCGTCGACCTTGGTCCCGGCGACGACGGCCTCGCCGGAGGCGAACAGCGCCTTGCGGGCGTGCAGCTGGGCCTCGTCGAGGAGGTCGGGGCGCGGGCCGTCGCCGTCGGTGGCGGGGACGTAGCGGAAGACCAGGGTGGAGAGCTGCGGCTTGACGACCACCTCGAAGCGGGGGTCGGCGTCGAGGATCTCCCAGCCGGCGGCGGCGAGGCCGACGACCTCGTCGAAGAGCGAGCCGACGCCGTCGGCGCCCATGACGCGCAGGGTCATCCAGAGCTTGAGGGCGTCGAAGCGGCGGGTGGTCTGGATGGACTTGTCGACCTGGTTGGGGATCCGCTCCTCGGCCATCCGGCGCGGGTTGAGGTAGTCCGCGTGGTACGTGGCGTGCTTGAGGGTGTCGCGGTCACGGACCAGTACGGCGCTGGAACTCACGGGCTGGAAGAAGGACTTGTGGTAGTCCACGGTGACCGAGTCGGCGTGCTCGATGCCGTCGAGGAGGTGCCGGCGGGTGGGGGAGACCAGCAGTCCGCAGCCGTAGGCGGCGTCCACGTGCATCCAGGCGGAGTGCTCGGAGGCCAGGCGGGCGATCTCGGGGAGCGGGTCGATGGACCCGAAGTCGGTGGTGCCGGCGGTGGCGACGACGGCCATGGGGAAGAGGCCCTCGGCGGCGCACTCCTCCAGTTCCAGGGCGAGTACGGAGGTGTCCATCCGGCGGGCCCGGTCGACGGGGACCGCGATGACCGCCTCGTAGCCCAGGCCGAGCATGGCGGCCGACTTCTGCACGCTGAAGTGGCTGGCCTCGGAGGTGAAGATGCGCAGTTTGGGGAGGAGTTCGGCCTTGGTGAGCTCGGTGCCCGCGTCCAGGGCGCGCTTCATGACGATCCGGCAGGCCTCGTCGCGGGCGAGGAGCAGGGCGTGGAAGTTCGACTGGCTGCCGCCGGAGGTGAAGACGCCGTCCGCGCCCTCGCCGAGGCCGATGCGGCGGGCGGTCCATTCGATGAGGCGGCGCTCGATGAGCGTGCCGCCGATGGACTGGTCCCAGGTGTCGAGGGAGGAGTTGACGGCCGACAGGACGGCTTCGCCGACCACCGCGGGGATGACGACCGGGCAGTTGAGGTGGCCCAGGTAGCGCGGGTGGTGGAAGTAGACGGCGTCGCGCAGGTACACGTCCTCCAGCTCGTCCAGGGCGGCGGAGGCGTCGCCCAGGGGGCGGTCGAGGTCGATGCCGTCGATGACCGGGGTGAGTTCGTCCACGGAGATGCCGGTGTGGGGGCGCCGCGTCGTCGCGAGTTTGGCGGCGACGCGGTCGACGCCCTCGGTGACGGTGCGCCGGTACAGGTCCGCGGTCGTCTCGTTCAGCAGATGCGAGCGCATCAACTTTCCTCCGGGCAGGGGGCGGGGGGTGGGTGCGAGATTTAGGTTAGCCTAACCTAAGTTAGATCACAAATAAGGAAGGGCCCCGGCTGGTGCCGGGGCCCTTCCTCAAATGCCTTGTGAGCAGCGGGAGTTGACTACAGGTCGGACGCCGGGTCCTCGCTCGGGGCCTGGCCCGCGTACGCCTCGGCGAGCAGCTGCTCCTCGCTCGCGCCGAGCCTCCAGTAGCCGGTGAACCGCACCGCGCGGCGGTCGACGGAACGTTCCTGCACCAGGTGGCGGCGTACCGCCCTGACCGTCCCGGCCTCGCCCGCGAGCCAGGCGTACGGGGCCCCGCCGGCGGGGAGTCCGGCGGCGCGCAGCTCGGACAGCACTCTCTCGGCGCGCGCCGGCCCGTCCGTGCCCCGCTCGCGCACGATCCAGGTGATGTCGGTGTCGGCCAGGGTGTGCAGGCCGAGGCGGTCGTCCGCGTGCGGGACCTCGAACCAGGCCTTCACCCGGGTTCCGGCGGGCAGCCGGTCCAGGATCGCGGCGGCCGCCGGCAGGGCGGTCTCGTCCGCGTACATCAGCACCGGGCCGGAGCCCTCCGGCCGCTGGAAGCGGACCGACTTGTTCTCCGCCACGGCCGGGCCGATCGCCATGATCCGCCGGCCGGTGACCGCCCGGCCCGCCCAGCGGGAGGCCGGGGAGGAGTCGCCGTGGAGGACGAAGTCGACGTCCACCTCGACCGCCCCCTCCGCCGTACGCCGCTGCTCGCGCACCGTGTACGAACGCATCACCGGGCGCTCCTCGTCCGGCATCGCCCGCCAGGCCCCGAACCAGGTGTCCTCGTCCGTGGCCGGGAGCTCGGTGTGCTCCCGGTCCCCGACGGGGAGGAAGAGCGAGAGGCTCTGGTCGTAGCCGCCCGAGCGGAAGTCCGCGAGGGACTCGCCGCCGAAGGTCACGCGCAGGAACGAGTGGCCGAGGCGGCGGGTGCGCAGGACTTCGAGGGTGAAGAAGCGGAAGTGCGCGGCGGCCGGGGCCGCGTCGGTGGTGGCGCCGGAAGCGGTGGCGGAAGCGGCGTCGGAAGCGGTGGCGGTCATGCGGAGGTCCCCCCTGGGTTACCGGGTCAGCCGAGCTTCTTGGCGTTCTGGATGGTCTTCGCGAGGTCCTCGAGGATCTGCGCGCACTTCTCGTACGAGTAGATCGGCTCGGTCACGCGCGGGGCGACCTGGCCCGCCTTGACCGCCGGGAGCTCGTTCCAGGTCGGCTTGGCCTTCAGGGCCTCGGGCTGGAGGGCCTGGGTGCGGTTGTCGAGGAGGATGACGTCGGCCTTGTACTTGCCGGCGTTCTCCCAGCTGAGGCTCTCGAAGAAGCCCTGCGGGTCCAGCTTGTCCTGCTCCGGGCTGACGAACTCGACGCCGAGGGACTCGAAGTACTTCAGGTCGGCGGAGGTCTTCGGGGTGGAGACGTAGAACATCTGGTCGGAGCCGGAGCCGACGAGCACCTTGACGCCCGGGTTGGCCTTGACGGCCTCGCGGACCTTGGCGGAGGCGGCGTCGAAACGGGCCTTCGCGTCGGCGCTCTTCTTGGTGTTGAGGTCGGCGCCGAGGGACTTGGCGAGGTCGGCGGTGCGCTCCAGGGCCTTGTCCATGGAGACCTTGTCGCCGACGCCGATGGCGGCGGCCGGGGCCAGCTTGAGGATCTTGTCCTTGGAGGCCTCGGGGACGTACCAGTACAAGCCGTCCCAGGTGTTGGTGGCGAGCAGGTCGGGCCGCAGGGCCGCGTACTTCTCGACGTTGAACTCGTCGTAGACGTTGCCGAGGATCTCGACCTTGGAGATGTCCATCGTGCCGGCCATCGGGTCGGGCTTGCCGTCCGCCAGCTTGGTCGGGCCGAAGACGCCCTTGACCTGCACGCCGTAGTCGTACAGGGCGGCGGCGGTGCCGGTGTAGGCCACGACGTTCTTCGGCGTGGACTTGGCGGTGGCCTCCTTGCCCAGGTCGTCCTTGAAGCTCCAGGCGCCCGACGCGGCACTCGCGCCCTTGTCGGCCGCACCGTCCTTCGCCTTGTCGCCGCCGCCGCACGCGGTGAGCGCCGCGACGAGGCCGAGGGCGCCGCCGGCCGCGATGAGACCGCGGCGGGAGAGGAAGGTGGGGCTGGGCTTGGGCATGTCGGTGTCCGCTTTCGTACGTGCGCTACGAGGGTAGGGCGTTCGGGGGGAAGGTTAGCCTAACCTTGGCCGAAAGCGGTAAGGGGGCCCTAACTTCACCCGGGGCGCACGGGCGCACGACGCGCGAACGGCCCGCGCCGGGGGGCGCGGGCCGTTCGTCGGGACGGTGCGGGACGGGGCCGGGATCAGCCGGCGAAGCCCAGTTCGCGGGCGATGAGCATGCGCTGGACCTCGCTGGTGCCCTCGCCGATCTCCAGGATCTTCGAATCCCGCCACATGCGGGCCACCGGGTACTCGTTCATGAACCCGTAGCCGCCGTGGATCTGCGTGGCGTCGCGGGCGTTGTCGACGGCGACGGTGGAGGAGTACAGCTTCGCGATCGCCGCCTCCTTCTTGAAGGGCTCGCCCGCCACCAGCCGCGAGGCCGCGTCGCGCCAGCCCAGCCGGGCCATGTGGGCGCGCGTCTCCATGTCGGCGAGCTTGAACTGGATGGCCTGGTTGTCGCCGATGGCCTTGCCGAAGGCCTGCCGCTCCTTGGCGTACTTCACCGACTCGTCCACACAGCCCTGCGCCAGACCGGTGGCCAGCGCCGCGATGGCGATGCGGCCCTCGTCGAGGATCCGCAGGAACTGGGCGTAGCCGCGGCCCTCCTGGCCCACCAGGTTGGCGACGGGCACCCGGACCTCGTCGAAGGACAGCTCACGGGTGTCCGAGGAGTTCCAGCCGACCTTGGAGTAGGGCGCCGCCACCGTGAAACCGGGGGTGCCGGACGGGACGATGATCGAGGAGATCTCCGGGCGGCCGTCCGCCTTGCGGCCGGTGACCGCGGTGACCGTGACCAGACCGGTGATGTCCGTACCGGAGTTGGTGATGAAGCACTTGGAGCCGTTGATCACCCACTCGTCGCCGTCCCGGACGGCCGTCGTACGGGTGCCGCCCGCGTCGCTGCCGGCGCCGGGCTCGGTCAGGCCGAACGCGCCGAGCACCTCGCCCGCGCACAGCTTCGGCAGCCACTCCCGCTTCTGCTCCTCGGTGCCGAAGAGGTAGAGGGGCATGGCGCCCAGCGAGACGCCCGCCTCTAGGGTGATGGCCACCGAGGAGTCGACGCGGGCCAGCTCCTCCAGGGCGATGCCGAGCGCGAGGTAGTCGCCGCCCATGCCGCCGTACTCCTCCGGGAAGGGCAGGCCGAACAGGCCCATGCGGCCCATCTCGCGGACGATCTCGTACGGGAACTCGTGGCGCTCGTACAGGTCGCCGATCTTGGGCGCCACCACGTCGTGCGCGAACGCCTCGACGGTACGGCGGAGTTCCTCGTGCTCGGGGGTGAGCCGGTGGTCGAGGGGCATGGCTTCGTTACTCCTTGTGGGAGAGGGCGCGGACGGTACGGGAGGGGCTGGGACGGCCCAGCCGTTCGGCCATCCACACGCTCGTGGCGGTGAGGGCGGCCAGGTCGACCCCGGTCTCGATGCCGAGGCCGTCGAGCATCCACACCAGGTCCTCGGTGGCCAGGTTGCCGGTGGCGCTCTTCGCGTACGGGCAGCCGCCGAGGCCGCCGGCGGAGGCGTCGACCGTGGTCACGCCGTGCTGGAGCGCGGCGAGGGTGTTGGACAGGGCCTGGCCGTAGGTGTCGTGGAAGTGCACGCCGATCCGGTCGGTGCCCACCCCGGCCGCGTTCAGCTCGCCGAGCAGCGCCTGGACGTGGCCGGGGGTGGCGACGCCGATCGTGTCGCCGAGGCTCAGCTCGTCACAGCCCAGGTCCAGCAGGTCCTTGGCGACGCGGACCACCTGGTGGACGGGGACCGCGCCCTCCCAGGGGTCGCCGAAGCACATCGACAGATACCCGCGCACGTGCGCCCCCGCCTCCTTGGCGCGGGCCACGACGGGCTCGAACATGGCCAGGGACTCGGCGACCGTACGGTTCAGGTTGCGCGCGGCGAAGGTCTCGGTGGCCGAGCCGAACACCGCGATGCGGGTGGCGCCGAGGGCGAGCGCGCGGTCGAGGCCGCGCTCGTTGGGCACCAGGACGGGGAGGTCCGCCGGGACGTCGGAGAGCAGCGGGAAGAGCTGCTCGGCGTCCGCCAGCTGGGGCACCCACTTGGGGTGGACGAAGCTGGTGGCCTCGATCGTGGTCAGGCCGGCGGCGGCCAGGCGGTGGACGAACTCGGCCTTCACCTCGGTCGGGACGGCCGTCTTCTCGTTCTGGAGCCCGTCCCGGGCGCCGACCTCGTGGATCCGCACCCGGGGCGGGAGCCCGGCGGGTGCCGGGACGGTCATGGGCAGCCCGTTCACGCGGTCTCCTCCTCGGTCTCGTCCGGGGTGACCACGGCCAGGACCTGGTCCATGGCCACGGTGGTGCCCGGGGTGACGTCGAGCTCGGTGACGGTGCCGGCGTGCGGGGCGGAGATGACGTGCTCCATCTTCATCGCCTCGACGACCAGCAGGCTCTGCCCGGCCGTCACCGTGTCCCCGACGGCCACCTTGACGACGGTGACGGTGCCGGGCATGGGGGCGGCGAGGGTGTCGGCCCCCGCCCTTCCGCTGCCACTGAGGGCTGCGGTGACGGGGTCGTGGTGCTGGACGTGCCAGGAGTCGGCGTCACGCCCGAGCCAGGTCCCCTCCGGGGAGGTGGCGTGGCTGAACCGGTGCGTGACGCCGTCCAGTTCGAGGGTCACGGTGTCGTGGGCGAGGCTGATGATCCGGCCGCGGGCCGGTGAGGCCGCGTTCGCCTCGTCCAGGAGGATCTCCTGCTGCGTGCCCCGCGTCCGGGTGCGGACCGTGACCGGGTCCTGGCCCGGGAGGCGGAAGTGGTGGACCGTCCAGGCGGGGGTGCCGCCCAGGCGCCAGCCGTCGGCGGCGGAGAAGGGGTCCGCCCACGCGCCGGTACGGTCCGGCCCCGCCGGGGACGCCTGGGCCAGCAGCGCGGCCGCCGCGTAGACCTCCGGCGGGACGCCCTCGGGCAGCAGGCCGGACAGGTCCCGCTCCACCAGCCCCGTGTCCAGGTTGCCGGACACCACGTCCGGGTGGGCCAGCAGCCTCCGCAGGAAGCCGGCGTTCGTCTGGACGCCCAGGATCACCGTGTCCGCGAGGGCCCCCCGCAGCATCCGCAGGGCCGTCGCCCGGTCCGGGCCGTGGACGATCACCTTCGACAGCATCGGGTCGTACGTGGACCCCGTGTCCACCCCGGCCACCAGCCCGGAGTCCGTCCGCACCGCACCACCCGAGGGCTCGGACAGGGCCAGCACCGTGCCGCCGGACGGCAGGAACCCGCGCGCCGGGTCCTCCGCGCAGACCCGGGCCTCGATCGCGTGCCCGGTGAGCCGGACGTCGTCCTGCCCGAAGCCCAGCTCCGCCCCGGCCGCCACCCGCAGCTGCTGCTCCACCAGGTCGAGCCCGGTGACCAGCTCCGTGACGGGGTGCTCCACCTGGAGACGGGTGTTCATCTCCATGAAGTAGTACGAGGACGGGTCCCCGCCCGGCACGATGAACTCCACCGTGCCCGCGCCGACGTACCCGCAGGAGCGCGCCGCCTCCACCGCCGCCGCGCCCATCGCGGCCCGGATCTCCGGCGTCAGCAGGACCGACGGGGCCTCCTCGATGACCTTCTGGTGGCGGCGCTGGAGCGAGCACTCGCGCTCGCCGAGGTGCACCACGTTGCCGTGGGCGTCGGCCAGCACCTGGATCTCGATGTGCCGCGGCCGGTCCACCCAGCGCTCCACCAGCAGGGTGTCGTCACCGAAGGAGGAGCGTGCCTCGCGGCGGGCCGCCGCGATCTCCTCCGTGAGCAGGCCCGCGTCCCGGACCAGCCGCATGCCCTTGCCGCCGCCGCCCGCCGAGGGCTTCAGCAGTACCGGCATGCCGATCTTCTCGGCGGCCTCGACCAGTTCGGCGTCCGACAGCCCGCTCCCGGAGGACCCGGGCACCACCGGCACCCCGGCGGCCTTCACGGTCTCCTTGGCCCGGATCTTGTCGCCCATCAGGGAGATCGCCGAGGCGGGCGGCCCGATGAAGGCCAGCCCCGCCTCCGCGCAGGCCTGCGCGAAGGCCGCGTTCTCCGCGAGGAAGCCGTAGCCGGGGTGGACCGCCTCGGCCCCCGTGCGCCGGGCGGCGTCGAGCAGCTTCTCGACCGACAGGTAGCTCTCGGCGGCCGCCGCCGGGCCGATCCGGACGGCCGTGTCGGCCTCCCGTACGTGGCGGGCGTCCGCGTCGGCGTCGCTGAAGACGGCCACGGACCGGATCCCGAGCTCCCGCAGGGTGCGGATGACCCGTACGGCGATCTCGCCCCGGTTCGCCACCAGAACAGTGCTGAACATCTGTGAGGTCCTCACGTCACAAGCCAAGTCACAGGTCACAAGTCACGGGTCACATGCGGAAGATGCCGTAGCCGCGCTCGCCGAGCGGGGCGTTCGCGCACGCGGTCAGGGCCAGCCCCAGCACCTGCCGGGTCTCCAGGGGGTCGATGACCCCGTCGTCCCACAGGCGCGCGGTGGCGTAGTAGGCGTTGCCCTGTTCCTCGTACTGCGCGCGGACCGGGGCCTTGAAGGCCTCCTCGTCCTCGGCGGGCCACTCCTGGCCCGCGCCCTCGATCTGGTCGCGCTTGACCGTGGCCAGGACGGAGGCGGCCTGCTCGCCGCCCATGACGGAGATCTTGGCGTTGGGCCACATCCACAGGAAGCGCGGCGAGTACGCCCGGCCGCACATCGAGTAGTTGCCCGCGCCGTACGAGCCGCCGACCACGACCGTCAGCTTCGGGACCCGGGCGCAGGCCACGGCGGTGACCATCTTCGCGCCGTGCTTGGCGATGCCGCCCGCCTCGTAGTCCCGTCCGACCATGAAGCCGGAGATGTTCTGGAGGAAGAGGAGCGGGATGCCGCGCTGGTCGCACAGCTCGATGAAGTGGGCGCCCTTCTGCGCGGACTCGGAGAAGAGGATGCCGTTGTTGGCGATGATGCCGACCGGGTGGCCGTGGATCCGGGCGAAGCCGGTGACCAGGGTCTGCCCGAACTCCGCCTTGAACTCCTGGAAGCGGGAGCCGTCCACGACCCGGGCGATGACCTCGCGGGCGTCGTAGGGGGTGCGGGAGTCGACGGGGACCGCGCCGTAGAGCCCGTACGGGTCCACCTTCGGCTCCTCGGCCGGCTCGACCGACCAGGGCAGGGCCCCGCGCTCGGGCAGGGTCGCCACGATGTTCCGTACGATCCGCAGCGCGTGCGCGTCGTCCTCCGCGAGGTGGTCGGTCACGCCGGAGGTGCGCGAGTGCACCTCGCCGCCGCCGAGCTCCTCGGCCGTGACCACCTCACCGGTGGCGGCCTTCACCAGCGGCGGGCCGCCGAGGAAGATCGTGCCCTGGCCGCGCACGATGACGGCCTCGTCGCTCATCGCCGGGACGTACGCCCCGCCCGCCGTGCAGGAGCCGAGGACGGCCGCGATCTGCGGGATGCCGGCGCCGGACATGCGGGCCTGGTTGTAGAAGATCCGGCCGAAGTGCTCCCGGTCGGGGAAGACCTCGTCCTGCATGGGCAGGAAGGCGCCGCCGGAGTCGACCAGGTACAGGCAGGGGAGCCGGTTCTCCAGCGCCACCTCCTGCGCCCGCAGGTGCTTCTTGACCGTCATCGGGTAGTACGTGCCGCCCTTGACGGTGGCGTCGTTGGCGACGATCACGCACTCGCGGCCGCTGACCCGGCCGATGCCCGCGATCACGCCGGCGGCCGGGGCCGCGCCGCCGTACATCCCCTCGGCGGCCAGCGGGGCCAGCTCCAGGAAGGGCGAACCGGGGTCGAGGAGGGTGTCGACGCGGTCGCGGGGCAGGAGCTTGCCGCGCGCGGTGTGCCGGGCGCGGGCCTTCTCCCCGCCGCCGAGGCGGGCCGCGTCCAGCCGGGCGCGCAGGCCCTCGGCGAGCTCGCGGTGGGCGGCCTCATTGGTCCGCCAGGCCTCGGACGCCGGGTCCGCGGCGCTCGTCAGCACTGGTGCCTGCTGCATCGGTCGAGCTCCCTTGCTCGGTACCTGCTGTGTTAATGACCGTTAACGCGTATGGGTCACAGGTTAACGAGCGCTAACCGCCCTGTCTAGAATGGATTCCCATGAGCACCAGAGCTGCCACCCCGACCCGCCGCGAGCAGATCCTCCGAGAGGCCGCTCGTCTTTTCGCGGAGCGCGGCTTCCACGGCGTGGGCGTGGACGAGATAGGGGCCGCGGTCGGCATCAGCGGACCGGGCCTCTACCGGCACTTCGCCGGCAAGGACGCGATGCTCGCCGAACTGCTCGTCGGGATCAGCGAGCGCCTGCTGACCGGGGGCCGGCGCCGCGTCGAGGAGGCCGCGGGCGACCCGCGGGCGCTGCTGGCCTCCCTGGTCGAGGGCCACATCGACTTCGCGCTGGACGACCGGGCGCTGATCACCCTGCACGACCGGGAGCTCGACCGGCTGCGGGACGAGGACCGCAAGCTCGTACGGCAGCTCCAGCGCCAGTACGTCGAGCTGTGGGTGGCCGTCGTACGGGAACTGCACCCGGTCGTCGGGGAGGCCGAGGTGCGGGTCGCCGTGCACGCGGTGTTCGGCCTGCTGAACTCCACCCCGCACCTGGGCGCGCTGAGCCGCGAGGCGACGGAGTCGCTGCTGCGCGGGCTCGCGCACGGGGCCTTCGGGGCGCTGTCGGGGTGAAACGGGGGAAGGGCCGGGACGGAAGCCGGGACGAAAGCCGGGGTGAGGGCCGGGACGAAGGCCGGGGCCAGGGCTTGAGGGCGGCTTGGCGGAGCGTACGGATCCGGCCGGGCGGCGGCAGAATGGGCCGCATGCCGAAGCCGACAGAGCCCATACAGACCCCTGCCGCCCCCAGCCGGGCGCAGCTCGTCGACCACCTGGTGCGCACCCGCATCGCCGGACAGGTCGCGACCCCGCGCGAGAACAACCTCTCCCACTACCGCAAGCTCGCCAACGGCGACCGGCACTACTGGCTCGGCCTGGAGCTGGGCGACCGCTGGGCGGACGAGCAGGACGTCCTGGCGGTGATGGCGGAGCGCGTCGGCGTCGTCGACGACCCGGCGCACCGCGCCGGACAGGACACCATCGACCCGGAGCTGACGGTCGCGGGACTCGACCGGATGGCGGCCCGCCTGCGTAAGGCCGCCCTGGACCGGCAGAGCGTACTGTTCGCCACCGGGCACCCGGGCGGGCTCCTGGACGTCCACCGGGCCACGGCGGACGCGCTGCGCGCGGCGGGCTGCGAGATCGTCCGCATTCCGGCGGGCCTCGTCGCCGACGAGGGCTCGGTGTGGCAGTTCGCCGACGTGGCGGTCCTGGAGCGGGGCGCGACGCTGTGGCACACCCACTCGCCGAACCCGATGGCCGCCATCCTCGACGCCCTCGCCAACGACGGCCGCCCCCAGCCGGACCTGGTCGTCGCCGACCACGGCTGGGCGGGGTGCGCGGCGCAGCGGGGGCTGGACGCGGTGGGCTACGCCGACTGCAACGACCCGGCGCTCTTCCTGGCGGAGGCGGAGGGCACCCTCCAGGTGGCGGTCCCCCTCGACGACCACGTCCGCGACCCGCGCTTCTACGACCCGATGGTCGCCTACCTCCTCACCGCGGCGGGCCTGCGGTAGCCCTAGCCGAGCCAGGAGCTCATCTCCGTCTGGACGGCCGAGCCGTCCAGGTCGGCGAGCTTCATGCCCACGAAGGTGCGCGCCCAGTCGGAGGTCTGGATCCGGAACGGCATCCTCTCGGCGGTCAGCGCCCCGACCACCGGGGCCGCCGCCTGCTCCGGGGTCTGCGCGGTGTCGCTGCCGAAGGACCGCATGGCGTGGTCGATGTAGCCCTGGAGCTGGGGGGCGTACGGGCCGGCCTGGGCGAGCAGGGCCGGGATGTCGAGCCCGACGTTGTTGACGAACTCGCTGGAGACGGCGCCCGGTTCGACGACGCAGACCTGGACGCCCGCGGCCGCGGCGACCGGTGCGAGGGACTCCATGAAGCCCTCGACGGCGAACTTGGCCGCGCAGTAGGACTCGTTGAAGGGCTGGCCGACCACGCCGCCGACGCTCGTCACGGTGATGACCCGGCCGCCCGAGGCGCGCAGGTGGGGGAGGGCGGCCCGGGTGAGCTCTACGACGCCGAAGAAGTTGACCTCCATCACGGAGCGCACCTGCTCCATGCCGTGCTGCTCGACGGTGCCGACGAAGCCGGCGCCCGCGTTGTTCACGACGGCGTCGAGGCGGCCGTGTTCGGCGACGACCTCGGCCACGCAGGCGGCGACGGAGTCCGCGTCGGTCACGTCCAGCCGCTTGACCTGGACGAGGCCTTCGACGCCCGCCTCGGCGGCGGCCTTGACCAGGGCGTCGGAGCGGGTGGTGTCGCGCATGGTGGCGACGGTGTGCCAGCCGGCCCGGGCCGCCGCCACCGCGGCGGCGAGTCCGATGCCGGAGGAGGTGCCGGTGATGAGGACGGTCTTGGCGGGGGTGGTACTCATGGGAGGCTCCCTAGGTTTGTGCGTGCACACACACATTAATGATGTGTGCGTGTGCACGCAACCCGGTATCCTTCCCCCATGGCGCACACGAACCTCAACCTGGACGGTCTCACCCCCCGTGACCACGCCTTCTACGGCCTGGTCTGGGCCGGGACCACCCTGACGGCCCGGGTCGACCAGGCCCTCACACGCCGCCACGACCTGCCGTTGTCGTGGTTCGAGGTGATGCTGTGGCTGAGCGTGCAGCAGGAGCCGGTCGCCCCCTCGGAGCTGGGTGCCAGAACCCTGCTCAGCCGCAGCCAGGTCTCGCGCGTCGCCGACTCGCTCCAGGCCCGCGGGCTGATCGAGCGGATACCCTCCCCGACCGACGCCCGCTCGGTGCGCATCGCCCTCACCGAGGCCGGCCGCCGCCTCTACGCCGAGGCCGACGCCACCCGCCGCGAGGCCCTGGCCGAGGTCTTCGACGACCTGCTGGACGACGGGGACATCGCCGCGCTGGAGGCGGTCTGGGCGAAGCTCAAGGCCCGCCCGAAGGAGTAGGCAACGCCGAAGACCCCCCGGACGCGGTCCGGGGGGCCTTCGGGAAGCGGCGGTTCAGGCGCGCGGTACGCGGACCACGCCCTCCTGGATCACGGTGACGGCCAGCCGGCCGTCCCGGGTCCAGATCCGGGCCTGGCCCAGGCCCCGCCCGCCGTGCGAGGTCGGCGAGTCCTGGTCGTACAGGAGCCACTCGTCCGCCCGCAGCGGCCGGTGGAACCACATCGCGTGGTCCAGCGAGGCCCCCACCACGTCGCCGACCGCCCAGCCGCCGCGCCCGTGCGCGAGCAGCACCGAGTCCAGCAGGGTCATGTCGGAGACGTACGTCGCCAGGCACGTGTGCAGCAGCGGGTCGGCGCTGTCCAGCTTGCCGGCCGTACGGAACCACACCTGCGAGCGCGGCTCCACCGGCTCGCCGATCGACCCCCACGGCGGCGTCGTCGCGTACCGCAGGTCCACCGCGCCGCGCGCCTCCAGCAGCCGCTCCACCGTGCCCGGGTCCCGGAACAGGTCCCGGTAGGCGGGCAGCGCCTCGGCGGCCGTCGGCAGGGTCTCCGGGTCGGGTGCGCCGGGCATCGGGATCTGGTGGTCGAGCCCCTCCTCGTACACCTGGAAGGACGCCGACAGGTGGAAGACCGGCTGTCCGTGCTGCACGGCGACGACCCGGCGCGTGGTGAAGGAGCGCCCGTCGCGGATCCGGTCGACGGTGTAGACGATGGGCGCGCCCGGGTCACCCGTGCGCAGGAAGTACGAGTGCAACGAGTGCGCCGTACGGTCCCCGGGCACGGTGCGGCCGGCCGCGACCAGCGCCTGGGCCGCGACCTGTCCGCCGAAGACGCGCGGGATCAGCGACGGCCGGCTGGTCCCGCGGAAGATGTTCTCCTCGATCTGCTCCAGGTCGAGCAGATCGAGGAGACCGGAGAGCGCGTCGTTCAACGGGACTTACAGGCCCATCGACTTGGCGATGATCGACTTCATGACCTCGCTGGTGCCGCCGTAGATGCGGTTGACGCGGTTGTCGGCGTACAGGCGGGCGATCGGGTACTCGTTCATGTAGCCGTAGCCGCCGTGCAGCTGGAGGCACTTGTCGATGACGCGGTGCGCGACCTCGGTGCAGAACAGCTTCGCGGACGCGGCCTCGGCCGCCGTCAGCTCCCCGGCGTCCAGGGCCTCCAGGGCGCGGTCGGCGACGGCCTCGGCCGCGTCCACCTCGGCCTGGCAGGAGGCCAGTTCGAACTTGGTGTTCTGGAAGTGCGCGACCGGCTTGCCGAAGACGGTGCGGTCGGTCACGTACTGCTGCGCGAACCGGACGGCGGCCTTGGCCTGCGCGTACGCGCCGAAGGCGATGCCCCAGCGCTCGGACGGCAGGTTGGCGCCGAGGTAGTAGAAGCCCTTGTTCTCCTCGCCGAGCAGGTCCTCGACCGGCACCTTCACGTCGACGAACGCCAGCTCGGCGGTGTCGGAGGTGCGCAGGCCGAGCTTGTCCAGCTTGCGGCCGATGGAGTAGCCCTCGGACTTGGTGTCCACGGCGAAGAGGGAGATGCCGAAGCGGCGGTCCTGCTCGCCCGGGGCGGAGGTGCGGGCGCAGACGATCACGCGGTCGGCGTGGACGCCACCGGTGATGAAGGTCTTGGAGCCGTTGAGGACGTAGTGCGTGCCGTCCTCGGAGAGCTTGGCGGTGGTCTTCATGCCCGCGACGTCGGAACCGGTGCCCGGCTCGGTCATCGCGAGGGCCCACATCTCCTCGCCGGAGACGAACTTCGGGAGGTAGCGCTTCTTCTGCTCGTCGGTGGCGAGCATCTTGATGTAGGGCAGGGCGAGCAGCACGTGCACGCCGGAACCGCCGAAGTTGACGCCCGCGCGGGAGGTCTCCTCGTAGAGGACGGCCTCGAACTTGTGCGTGTCCAGGCCCGCGCCGCCGAACTCCTCGGGGACGTTGATGCCGAAGATGCCGAGCTCGCCGAGCTTGTAGTAGAAGTCGCGCGGCGCCTGGCCGGCCTGGAACCACTCGTCGTAGACGGGGACGACCTCGGCCTCGATGAAGGCGCGGAGGGTCTCGCGGAACGCCTCGTGGTCCTCGTTGAACACCGTACGGCGCACGGCCGGCTCCCTTCGTCGCGGCGGTCCGCCGCTTATGTCTAAGCGCTTGCTCATACCTAAGTTACCGGCGGGTTGTCCATCCTGTCCAGACGCGGCCGACCGGTGCTGAATCCTTTCCGGGGCCCCGCGCCTCTTATCCCCGTACCGCGAGGGACGCGGGTACGGAACGGGACCTGGAGGTCGCCATGATCATCGGAATCGCCATCGCCGCGGGCGCCGTGCTGCTCTGCACGTGCGTGTTCGTCCTGAAGCGCGGGCGCGCACGTGGCTGACTGGCCCGGCGAGCGCCTGATCGCCGAAGCCCAGCGCGGTGACCTCGACTCGATCACGGCGCTGGTCTCGGGCTCGCACCCGAACGTACGGCGCTTCGCCCGCTCGCTGTGCGCGACCCCGGAGGACGCCGAGGACGCGGCGCAGGAGGCCCTGATCATCCTCTACCGCAAGATCGGCATGCTGCGCGCCTCCGGCGCCCTGGCCTCGTGGATGTTCCGCATCGTCCGCAACGAGTGCCTGCGGCGCGCCCGGGCCGTCGTCCGCGACCGGGACCGGCCCACGGCCCCCGACACCGCCGTGGACTCGGCCGAGGAGGAGGCGCTGCGCCGGCTGGAGGCGGGCAGGGTGGCGGCGGCGGTCGCGGCCCTGCCGCCCGACCAGCGGCGGGTGCTGATCATGCGGGACGTCCAGGGGCACAGCGGCCCGATGGTCGCCGACGCCCTGGGCCTCAGCACGGCGGCGATGAAGTCCCGCCTCCACCGGGCCCGCGCGGCGGTCCGCGCCACCCTGCTCACCCCACCCGAACCGGCCCCCGGAAGGAACGGACGATGACCGCGACGAGGACCGCCCCCAGCCCCCGCCCCCGCCCCAGCCCCAGTTCCCGCTCCGACTTCGCGAGCGCCTCCCTGCCCCGGCACCTGGTGCGCGGCGCGCTCGGATTCGGCTCGATCGCCCTGGCCGTCGTCCTCCTGCCGTACGCCTGGCCGGTGAGCCTGGCCCTGCTGCCGGCCGGGCTGCTCGCGCTGCGCGGCTGCCCGATGTGCTGGGCGGTCGGCCTGGCGCAGACCCTCTCCCGGGGGCGGCTGGAGCGGGCCTGCGAGGACGGGCGGTGCACGCTGAGACCGGCCGCGTGAGGGGCGTCAGGCGGGGGGCCCCGACGTCCCGTCCGGGGCCGGGCCGCACCACCGCAGGGCGAACCACAGCTCCATGCGGGTGTCCGGGTCGTCCAGGTCGGCGTCGTCCAGCAGGGCCGCGCAGCGGGTGATCCGCTGGCGGACCGTGTTCCGGTGGAGGCCCAGGGCCGCCGCGGTGCGGTCCCAGCCGCCGTGGTGGGCGAGCCAGGCGCGCAGGGTCTCGCGGAGGGCGGGGGAGAGGGGGGCGAGGAGGGCTTCGGCGTGGGCGCGGGCCTCCGCCTCGCCGACCAGGCCCGTGACGCCGGGGTCCGCGTGGCGGGCCAGAGGGGTGCGGGAGGCCTCGGCGCGGGCCAGGGCCCGGCGGGCCTGGGCGTCGGCCGTGCGCAGCTCCGCCGGCGCGGCCGGGGCGCTGACCCCGAGCCGCCACCCCGGCTGCGGGGCGGGTTCCCGGTCGGTGAGGAGGCGTACGCCGTCCCCGCGCGGGTCCAGCAGTACGGTGCCCAGTGCCGCCGCCAGGGCGTGCGGGTCGCCGCCGCCCCGGGCGCGGACGGCGTACCAGGGGCCCGGGGGCAGGGCGGCGGAGGGGTCGCCGTCCAGCAGGAGGCGGGTCAGCGCGGCCGCCTCCGCGCCGGCCGGGCGGCTCGCGGTGAGCAGGGTCAGCAGGACGGCCGCGACCGAGGCGATCGTGTGGTCGCCGGGGGCCCGCCCGGGCGTGGCCAGGGCCAGCACCTGACCGCCGCCGACGGCGTAGGCGGCCAGATGGGTGCCGCCCAGGGCGTCGGTGGCGGTCGCGGCGCTCCCGGGGGCCACCCGCAGGGCCAGCGCGGCCAGCGCCACCCGCACCTCCTCCCCGGGCCGCACCCCGGCGGTGACCCCGACCGGGCGGAACCCGGGACCCGAGACGCCCCCGGCAGCGCCCACCCCGGCGCCCGGCCCGGTACCGGCCGCCGGGCCCGTCCCGCCCCCCGGGCCCCACAGGGCCGCCCAGCCGCCCAGGGCCGTCGCCAGGCGGGACAGGACCGCCGGGACCGGGTCCGGGCGGGCGGCGGCCGACGCCAGGGACTGCTGGGCTTCGGTGACGCGGCGGAGCTCACGGGTGCGGGCCTCCGCCATCAGCCGCCACACCGCGCGGGCGACCGCCGTGAACGGGGTGCCCGGCGGGACCTCCACCAGCGGCAGCCCGTACTCCGCGCAGGCCTCCGCCAGGCCGGGCGGCACCGTCTCGTGCACCGGGGTCACACCGAACCCGAGCCCGGCCGCCCCGGCCCGCACCAGCCGCGCCACGTACGCACGGGCCGCCGAAGCCGAAGCCGAAGCCGCATCCGAAGCCGCCTGCCCCGGCCCCCGGCCCGGCGCCCCGGGGTCCCCGGCGGTCGCCCCCGTCAGCCCGGACCCCGCCGTCAGCAGCAGCTCCCCGCCCAGCAGGTACGGCGACGGGTCGGGCATCTCGGAGGCGTGGACCCCGTGCACCTCCGCCTCGGCGGGGCCCGCCAGCCGGCGCAGCCCCAGTTCGCGGTCGGCGAGCAGGGCCGCGAGGGCGACCGGCGCGGTGGGAGGGGCCTCGACGGCCATGGATACTCCGTACACATCGAAACGGGTCGGTGGATGAAACGTACACTTCGCGCCCCCTCCCCGCCCCCTTACGCTCGAAGGACCGCACTAGCAGGACCACCAGAAGGGCACCCCCCATGAGCACCGAGCAGACGCCGCGCGGCCCCGTCGACTCCTCCCGCATCCCGCGCTACGCGGGTCCGGCGACCTTCGCCCGCCTGCCCCGCCTGGACGAGGTCGGCTCCGCCGACGTCGCCGTCGTCGGTGTGCCCTTCGACTCCGGTGTCTCCTACCGCCCCGGCGCCCGTTTCGGCGGCAACGCCATCCGCGAGGCCTCCCGCCTGCTGCGCCCGTACAACCCGGCGCAGGACGCCTCCCCGTTCGCGCTCGCGCAGGTCGCCGACGCCGGTGACATCGCCGTGAACCCCTTCAACATCAACGAGGCCGTCGAGACGGTCGAGGCCGCCGCCGACGAGCTCCTCGCGGGCGGCTCCCGTCTGATGACCCTCGGCGGCGACCACACCATCGCCCTGCCCCTGCTGCGCTCGGTCGCCAAGAAGCACGGCCCGGTCGCCCTGCTGCACTTCGACGCCCACCTGGACACCTGGGACACCTACTTCGGCGCCGAGTACACCCACGGCACGCCGTTCCGCCGCGCCGTCGAGGAGGGCATCCTCGACACCGAGGCCCTCTCCCACGTCGGTACCCGCGGCCCGCTCTACGGCAAGCAGGACCTCGACGACGACGCCAAGATGGGCTTCGGCATCGTGACCTCGGCGGACGTCTACCGCCGCGGCGCCGACGAGATCGCCGACCAGCTGCGCCAGCGCATCGGCGACCGCCCGCTGTACATCTCCATCGACATCGACGTCCTGGACCCGGCCCACGCGCCCGGCACCGGCACCCCGGAGGCGGGCGGCATGACCTCCCGCGAGCTGCTGGAGATCATCCGCGGTCTGTCGTCCTGCAACCTCGTTTCCGCCGACGTGGTCGAGGTCGCCCCGGCGTACGATCACGCCGAGATCACCTCGGTCGCGGCCTCGCACACCGCGTACGAGCTCACCACGATCATGAGCCGCCAGATCGCCGCCTCGAAGGCGAAGTAACACCCGGCGAGGTGAGGCGGGGCACGGCGGCGCGACGGCACGAAGGGCACGCAAGCACGTGACGCACGACCACGACCTGGTTCTCCGTCCCACCGAGGCGCAGACGGCGGCCGCCCTGGCGCCGCCGCCGGGCCGCACGGGCGGGGACCTGGTCGTGGAGACGCTGCGCGGCCTCGGCGCGACGACCGTCTTCGGTCTGCCGGGGCAGCACGCGCTGGCCCTCTTCGACGCCGTCGGCCGCTCCGACCTGCGCCTGGTCGGCCTGCGTACGGAGAACAACGCGGCCTTCGCCGCCGACGCGTACGGCCGCCTCACGGGCGAGGCGGTCCCGCTCCTGCTGTCCACGGGCCCCGGGGCGCTCATGTCCCTGCCGGCCCTCGCCGAGGCGGCGGCCGCCTCGGCCCCCGTCCTCGCCATCTCCTCCCAGGTCCCCTCCGCGGGCCTGGGCGGGGGACGGCGCGGGCACCTGCACGAGCTGCGCGAGCAGTCGGCGTCCTTCCGCGACGTGGTGAAGTCCGTACACATCGCCCGCACCCCCTCCCAGATCCCCTCGGTCGTCGCCGAGGCCTGGGAGTCGGCGCTCACCGCCCCGCACGGGCCCGTCTGGGTGGAGATCCCCGAGGACGTGCTCCGCGCGGAGACGGTGATCCCGCAGGTCACGGGCATGGACGCGAGCCCGCACGAGCTGGCCCCGCGCCCCGAGCTGACCGCGCTGGCGGCGCACTGGCTGTCCCGGGCGGCCCGCCCCGTGATCATCGCGGGCGGCGGCGTCGTCCGCGCGGACGCCGCCGGCAAGCTCAGGCAGCTCGCCGAGCGGCTGAACGCCCCCGTGGTCACCACCTTCGGCGGCAAGGGCGCCTTCCCCTGGACCCACCCGCTCTCCCTCCAGTCCTGGCTGGAGGACCGCCACATGACCGACTTCCTGGAGGACGCCGACGTCCTCCTCGTCGTGGGCTCGGGCCTGGGGGAACTCAGCTCCAACTACCACACGTTCTTCCCCACGGGCAGGGTCGTCCAGATCGAGGCCGACCTCGGCAAGCTGGAGTCCAACCACCCGGCGCTCGGCATCCACGCGGACGCCCGCCTGGCCCTCCAGGCCCTCCTGGAGACGGTCGAGCCCCGCGAGGACGAGGACGCCCCCGCCCGGGTCCGCGCGGTCCTCTCCGATGTCGCCGCCCGCCTGGCCGCCCAGGACCTCACCCTGGAACAGGAGCTCCTGACCTCGATCAGGTCCGCCCTCCCGGCCCGCTCCCCGTCCTTCTGGGACATGACGATCCTGGCCTACTGGGCCTGGTCCGCCTTCGACGCCAAGCACCCGAACACCATGCACTCGGCCCAGGGCGCCGGCGGCCTCGGCTACGCCTTCCCGGCCGCCCTGGGAGCCGCGCTCGCCGAGCCGGGCACCCCGGTCCTGGCCGTCTCCGGCGACGGCGGCGCGATGTACTCCGTCGCCGAACTGGCCACCGCGAAGCAGTACGACCTCGACGTCACCTGGCTGATCGTGGACGACGGCGGCTACGGCATCCTGCGCGAGTACATGACGGACGCCTTCGACGGCCGCACGGCCGGCACGGAACTCACCCGCCCCGACTTCGCCGCCCTGGCCGCCTCCTTCGGCATCCCGGCGGCCACGACCACCCCGGCCACCCTCCGGGCCGACCTCGCCGAGTCCCTCGCCACCCCGGGCCCCTCGGTCCTGGTCCTCCCGGCCACCCTGAAGATGTTCGCCCCGACCCACCTGGGGTAGCCCGTCCGGGTGCTCCCGGCGTGCGCCGGAGGCGCCGTACGCGCATGTTCGAAATGTTGCGGCGGGATGAAATCCGCCGGTCGGAGCGTTGGGGGTCTCGGCAGGACAGGACCTACGGGGAGGCACCCACGTGACGGCGGCAGGGGAGAAACAGGGCTGGGGCAGGCGGCTGGCCGCCTACACCTGGCGGTACAGGCTCAACGTGCTGCTCGCGCTCGGCTCCTCACTGGCCGGCATGGCCGTCATGGCGCTCGTCCCGCTCGTCACCCGCGTCATCATCGACGACGTCATCGGGGACGGGACCCGGGAGATGGGCCCCTGGGCGGGACTGCTCATAGGCGCCGCCCTGCTCGTCTACGTTTTCACCTACGTCCGCCGCTACTACGGCGGCCGCCTCGCCCTCGACGTGCAGCACGACCTGCGCACCGACATGTACGCCACCATCGCCCGCCTCGACGGGCGGCGGCAGGACGAGCTGTCGACCGGGCAGGTCGTCGGGCGGGCCACCAGCGACCTCCAGCTGATCCAGGGCCTGCTCTTCATGCTGCCCATGACCATCGGCAACTTCCTGCTCTTCGGGATATCCCTGGCCGTCATGGTCTGGCTGTCGCCGCTGCTGACCGTCGTCGCGCTGCTGATGGCCCCCGCCCTCTGGTTCATCGCCAAGCGCAGCCGCAAGAAGCTCTTCCCCGCCACCTGGTACGCCCAGGGCCAGGCCGCCGCCGTCGCCACCGTCGTCGACGGTGCCGTCACCGGCGTCCGCGTCGTCAAGGGGTTCGGCCAGGAGGGCCAGGAGACCGACAAGCTCCGCGCGGCCGGCCGCCGGCTCTTCGGCGGGCGGATGCGCGCCATCCGGCTGAACTCCCGCTACACCCCCGCCCTCCAGGCCGTCCCCGCGCTCGGCCAGGTCGCCATGCTGGCCCTCGGCGGCTGGCTGGCCACCCGGGGGCACATCACCCTCGGCACCTTCGTCGCCTTCTCCACCTACCTCGCCCAGCTGGTCGGCCCCGTCCGCATGCTCGCGATGGTGCTGACCGTCGGCCAGCAGGCCCGGGCCGGCGTGGAGCGGGTCTTCGAGCTCATCGACACCGAACCGGTGATCCGTGAGGGGACGCGGGAGCTGCCCGCCGACGCCCCCGCCACCGTCGAGTTCGAGGACGTCCGCTTCGGCTACGACCCCGAGCGGCCCGTCCTCGACGGCTTCTCCCTCGCCCTCGCCGAGGGCGAGACCGTCGCCGTCGTCGGGGCCTCCGGCTCCGGCAAGTCCACCGTCTCGCTGCTGCTGCCCCGCTTCTACGACGCCGACCACGGCACCGTCCGCGTCGGCGGCCACGACGTGCGCGAGCTGACCTACGACTCCCTGCGCGCCGCCATCGGCCTGGTCCCCGAGGACTCCTTCCTCTTCTCCGACACCATCCGGGCCAACATCGCCTACGGCCGCCCGGACGCCACCGACGAGGAGATACGCGCGGCCGCGGGCGCGGCCCAGGCGGAATCGTTCATCCTGGCCCTCCCCGCCGGCTACGACACCAAGGTCGGCGAACAGGGCCTGACCCTCTCCGGCGGCCAGCGCCAGCGCATCGCGCTCGCCCGCGCCCTCCTCACCGACCCCCGGCTCCTCCTCCTCGACGACGCCACCTCCGCCGTCGACGCCCGCGTCGAGCACGAGATCCACGAGGCGCTGCGCGCCGTGATGGCCGGCCGCACCACCCTGCTGATCGCCCACCGCCGCTCCACCCTCGCCCTCGCCGACCGGATCGCCGTGCTCGACGGCGGCCGGCTCGCCGACCTCGGCACGCACGAGGAACTGGAGCGCCGCTCCGCCCTCTACCGCCGCCTGCTGACCGACCCCGACGCCCTCGGCGCCGGCTCCCCGCGCACCCCCGAAGCCCCCTCCATGACCGAGTTCGAACGCGACCTCCGGCGCGACCTCGAACGGGACATCGAGCTGGAGGCCGAGATCGACTCCGAGCCGGTCAACGCCAAGCGGCGGGTGGCCGACGGGGTCACCCCCGAACTGTGGCGGCGCCGGGACGAGGGGGACACCGGTCCCGGCCTGCCGGGCGCCACCCCCGAACTGCTCGCCCAGGTCGCCGCCCTCCCGCCCGTCGACGACCGGCCCCGGGTCGACGAGGACCGGGCCGCCGCCCCCGAGGACGGCTACGGCCTGCGCCGCCTGCTGCACGGCTTCTGGGCCCCGCTCGCCGTCAGCCTCGGCCTCGTCGCCCTCGACGCGGGCGCCGGCCTGCTCCTGCCCGTGCTGATCCGGCACGGCATCGACCAGGGCGTCGAGAAGGCCGCCCTGGGAGCGGTGTGGGCCGCCGCCGGCCTCGCCCTGGCCCTCGTGCTCGCCCAGTGGGCCGCCCAGTTCGCCGAGACCCGGATGACCGGCCGCACCGGCGAGCGCGTGCTCTACGCCCTGCGCGTCAAAATCTTCGCCCAGCTCCAGCGCCTCGGCCTGGACTACTACGAGCGCGAGCTCACCGGCAAGATCATGACCCGGATGACCACCGACGTGGACTCCCTGTCCAGCTTCCTGCAGACCGGGCTGGTCACGGCCGTCGTCTCCGTCCTCACCTTCTTCGGCATCCTGGTCGCCCTGCTCGTCCTCGACGTCGAACTCGCCCTGATCGTCTTCGCCACCCTGCCCGTCCTGGTCCTGGCCACGGTCGTCTTCCGCCGCAAGTCGGTCGCCGCCTACGAGCTCGCCCGCGACCGGGTCGGCCTGGTCAACGCCGACCTCCAGGAGTCCGTCGCCGGGCTGCGCCTGGTGCAGGCCTTCCGCCGCCAGCACTCCGGGGCCGACCGCTTCGCCGAGCGCAGCGACTCCTACCGGCAGGCCCGGGTGCGCGGCCAGTGGCTGATATCGGTCTACTTCCCGTTCGTCCAGCTGCTGTCCTCGGGCGCGGCGGCGGCCGTGCTGATCGTCGGCGCGGGCCGGGTCGAGGCGGCCACCCTCACCACCGGCGCACTGGTGGCGTACCTGCTCTACATCGACCTGTTCTTCGCCCCGGTCCAGCAGCTCTCCCAGGTCTTCGACGGCTACCAGCAGGCCACCGTCTCCCTCGGCCGCATCCAGGACCTGCTCCGCGAGCCCACCACCACCCCGCCCCCGGCCGCTCCCCGCGAGGTCCCCGCCCTGCGCGGCGAGATCGCCTTCGAGGACGTGCGCTTCGCGTACGCCACCGCCGAGGAGCGCGGCGAGAAGGGCGAGGCGCTGGGCGGCATCAGCCTGCGGATACCCGCCGGGCAGACCGTCGCCTTCGTCGGCGAGACCGGCGCCGGGAAGTCCACGCTGGTCAAGATGGTGGCCCGGTTCTACGACCCGACCTCGGGCCGGGTCACAGCCGACGGCACCGACCTGCGGGAGCTGGACCTGACGGCGTACCGCCACCGGCTGGGGGTCGTCCCCCAGGAGTCGTACCTCTTCCCGGGGACGGTCCGCGACGCCATCGCCTACGGACGGCCGGGGGCGTCCGACGCCGAGGTGGAGGCGGCCGCCCGCGCGGTCGGCGCGCACGACATGATCGCCACCCTCGACGGCGGCTACCTCCACACCGTCACCGAGCGCGGCCGCAACCTCTCCGCGGGCCAGCGCCAGCTGATCGCACTGGCCCGCGCCGAGCTCGTCGACCCGGACGTCCTGCTCCTCGACGAGGCCACCGCCGCCCTGGACCTGGCCACCGAGGCGCAGGTCAACCTGGCCACCGACCGGCTCGCGGGCAAGCGCACCACCCTGGTGGTGGCCCACCGGCTGACCACCGCCGCCCGCGCGGACCGGGTGGTGGTCATGGAGCGCGGCCGGGTCGTCGAGGACGGCAGCCACGCCGAGCTGCTCGCCAGGGGCGGCCGCTACGCCGTGCTGTGGCGGACCTTCATCGGCGAGGACGAGCCGGCCGCGGCCGCGTAGCGGAGCCCCTCAGGAGTACGCCCCGGGTATCAGAGCTCGCCGAAGAGCAGGTTGCCCGGGGCGTCCTCGTCGTCACCGGTGTAGTACTCGCGTACCGCGTCGAGGAGCTCGTCCACCGAGAGGTACCCGTCGTGGTTCTTGTCGATCCGCTCGAACAGGACGTCCGCGTCGGCCGGCTCCAGCTTGGTGTCGAAGGCCAGCTGCGCCTTGTGGAACTCCTCGGGACTGATGTGCCCGTCCCCGTTGGTGTCGACGACCGTGAGGATCGCCTTCATCATCGGCCGGAAGGACTTCTCGTAGGCCGGGCCGCCGTCCTTGTAGAGGCGGGTCATCCCGTCCCGGTACTGGCCGGGCGTCAGCTTCTGGTCCTGGCCCACGCCCAGCTCGTTGAAGAGGTCCACCCAGAAGTCGGTGAGCCCGCGGAACACCTCCGCCGCCTTGGGGGAGTCGGCGGGCTCGGCCAGCGCCGTCAGCAGCCGGGAGCCGAGCGCGATCATGTCCTTCTCGTCGATCACGCCGTTGTCGTCCGCGTCCAGGTGCGCGAACGCGCGCTCCAGCTTCCGGTCGAGCAGGTCGGTCGTCATGGGAGGACGCCTTTCATGGCTACGTTGAGCATGCGGTCGGTCGCCTAGAGTAGTGCAACCTTCCGGGGGTCCGGCGCGTCGTACGTACGTCAGTACGTCAGTACCTCTCACGTACGACGGATCGGGGGGCCAGGGTGTCTCAGGGGTGGAAGGCGCGGCGGCGGGGCGTGTCCCTCGGGGTGTTCGGGGCGGCGCTCTGGCTGGCCGTGGGCGGGGTGTTCGCGGCGGCGCCCCGGGCGGCGGCCGCGACCGGAGGCTGTCCGGGCGAGCTGGTCAGGACGCTGCCGCTGCCGGGCGCCGAGGTGCGCGTGTACAAGAGCCGCACCCAGGTCTGCGCGGTGAACGTGGCCCTGAGCCCGGGGGAGCGCCGCCACCTGTCGGTGAGCGTCCAGCCGCGCGGCGGGGTCCCCGTGGGCGATGCGGGGCAATTCACCCGTTACGCGGGCCCCGTCATCGTCGGTGCGATCAACCGATGTGTGTATGTAAGGGGGAGTGTGGCGGCCGGATCCGTGGAGTCCGGCTGGATCCTGTGCTGACGCAGCGGCCCAACCGGTACTGTTCACGGCCCTGTTGGCCCCGCTAGGTTCACGGCGACCACCAGTGGACTGAATGGGGAGAGTGCATGCGCAAGACGCTTGGCCGGCTGCTGCCGCTCACGGCGCTCATCGGCGCCCTCGGTGCGACCGGTCTGACGGCTCAGGCGGCCACCGCCGCGGAGCCGGCCGCCGCCGCGCCGACCACCGCCGGGCAGGGCACCACCGCGGACATCAAGGACCGGATCCTCGCCATCCCGGGCATGAGCCTGATCGAGGAGAAGCCCTACCCCGGCTACCGGTTCTTCGTGCTGAACTACGAGCAGCCGATCGACCACCGGCAGCCGTCGAAGGGCACCTTCAAGCAGCGCATCACCCTGCTGCACAAGGACGAGTCCCGGCCGACCGTGTTCTACACCTCCGGCTACAACGTGAACACCAACCCGCGCCGCGCCGAGCCGACGACCATAGTCGACGGCAACCAGGTGTCCATGGAGTATCGATTCTTCAACCCGTCCCGCCCCGACCCGGCGGACTGGTCGAAGCTCGACATCTGGCAGGCCGCCAGCGACCAGCACCGGATCTTCACCGCCCTGAAGAAGATCTACACCAAGAACTGGCTCGCCACCGGCGGCAGCAAGGGCGGGATGACGGCGACGTACTTCGAGCGCTTCTACCCCCGCGACATGGACGGCGTCGTCGCCTACGTCGCGCCCAACGACGTCGTCAACAAGGAGGACTCGGCCTACGACCGGTTCCTGTCCAAGGTCGGCACCAAGGAGTGCCGCGACAAGCTGGCCGCCGTCCAGCGCGAGGCCCTCGTCCGCCGCGAGCCGCTGGAGGCCAAGTACAAGGAGGCCGCCGCCGCGGGCGGCTGGACCTTCAACACCGTCGGCAGCCTGGACAAGGCCTTCGAAGCCGTCGTCCTCGACTACACCTGGGCCTTCTGGCAGTACAGCCTGCTCTCCGACTGCGCCGCGATCCCGGACGCCAGGACCGCGACCGACCAGCAGATCTGGGACAGCGTCGACACCGTCTCCGGCTTCTCGGCCTACACCGACCAGGGCCTGGAGACGTTCACGCCGTACTACTACCAGGCCGGCACCCAGCTCGGCTCGCCCGACATCAAGCAGCCCTGGCTGAAGGACCTGAGCCGCTACGGCTACCAGCCGCCGCGCGACTTCGTCCCGCGCGACATCCCCATGACCTTCCAGCCGGGGGTCATGGCGGACGTGGACAACTGGGTGAAGAACAACGCCCACCAGATGCTGTTCGTGTACGGGCAGAACGACCCGTGGGGCGCCGAGCCCTTCCACATCGGGTACGGGGCGACGGACAGCTACGTGATGATCGCGCCCGGCGCCAACCACGGGGCCAACGTCGCCAAGCTCCAGGACGGCGAGAAGGCCCTGGCCACCGCACGGATCCTGCAGTGGGCCGGAGTGGCCCCCGCCGCGAACGTGTTCGCCACGCAGAAGACCGCCCCGCAGGCCGCCCCGCTCGCCGCCCCGGACCCGGAGCTCGACCGGACCGACCTGCGCCACGACTCCCTGCGGCCCTAGGGACCGTCCGGCGACCCCCGCCGGGCCACGGGCCGGAGTGCGTCAGTACTCCAGCCCGTGGCCCAGCGGGTAGCGGCCCGGGACCGGGACCGGAAGACGGCCGGACGGCCGCTCCGCCCCCGTCAGCACCCGGGCCGCAGCCCGCAGTTCCACGTCCGTCCAGGTGTACGTGGCCAGCTCGGCCGCGCACCGGGGCAGCCGGGCCGGGTCGTACGGATTGCGGATCGCCACCAGCACCACCGGGACGCCCGTCGCGACCAGGTCCGCCACCAGCGTGCGCTGCGGGCTCTCCCCCTCCGGGACGTTGTACGTGCACACCAGCACCGCCGCGTTGCCCGGCGCGGCCGCCACCGCCCGCTCCGGGGGCAGGGCCCGCGCCCGGCAGCCCAGGGCCGTCAGCTCCCGCGCCAGGACCGCCGTCGGGGGTCCCGTCGTACCCGTGGGGGAGGCCGGATCCGCCCCCGTCACCAGCAGCCGGGGCCCCGCCGACGCGTCCAGGGGCAGCAGCCCGGCCGGGTTGGCCAGCAGGGTGGTCGTCCCGGCCGCGACCGCGTCGGCCGCCGCCAGGTGCTCCGCGGTGCCCACCAGCGCGTCCACCCGCTCCTCGTCGGCGTACGGGTCCTCGAACAGGCCCCGGCGGGCCTTGACCTCCAGGATCCGCAGCACCGACTCCTCGATCCGCTCCCGGGTGAGCTCGCCCGAACCGACGGCCGCCAGCACGGCGCGGTACGCCAGCCCCAGGTCGGGCGCGTTCAGCAACTGGTCGCAGCCCGCCTTGAGGGCCAGTACCGGCACCCGCTCGTCCCCGTACTTCTGGCGGACCCCGGCCATGTCGAG
Organism: Streptomyces sp. NPDC000075; assembly: GCF_040301925.1. NCBI lineage: Bacteria > Bacillati > Actinomycetota > Actinomycetes > Kitasatosporales > Streptomycetaceae > Streptomyces > Streptomyces sp. NPDC000075. The sequence goes on along the minus strand of NZ_JBEPFL010000018.1, from coordinate 22,035 downwards.
GGCGTCGGTCACCACCACCCCCCGGAAGCCGAGGCGTTCGCGCAGGATGCCCGTCACGATCGGCCGCGAGAGGGTCGCCGGGTCCCCCGAGGGATCGAGCGCGGGGAAGACGATGTGCGCCGTCATCACCACGTCCGCGCCCGCCTCGACCGCCGCCCGGAACGGCGGCTCGTCCAGCTCCTCCCACTGCGCGCGGCTGTGCCGCATCACCGGGAGCCCGACGTGGCTGTCGGTCTCGGTGTCCCCGTGCCCCGGGAAGTGCTTCGCCGTCGCCGCCACCCCCGCCCCCTGGTAGCCGTGCACCTGGGCGGCCGCCAGCTCCGCCACCGCGTCCGGGTCGGAGCCGAAGGAGCGCACGCCGATCACCGGGTTGGCCGGGTTCACGTTGACGTCGGCCACCGGCGCGTAGTCCTGCCGGATGCCGAGGGCGGCCAGTTCGGCCCCCGCCACCCGGGCCGCCCGGCGGGCGTCGGCGGCGGAGCCGCCCGCGCCGAGCGCCATCGCCCCGGGCAGCAGGGTCGCGGGGCGGCCGATCCGGGCGACGGCCCCGTGCTCCTGGTCGACGGAGAGCAGCAGCGGGATCCCGGAGCCGGCGGCGGCAGCGGCCCGCTGGAGACCGTTGGAGAGGGCGGCGATCTGGCGCGGGGAGCGGGTGTTGTGCGCCCAGGCGAAGTAGACGATCCCGCCCAGGTGGTAGCGGGCCACCAGTTCGGCGGCGGTGCGCACGCCGAACTGGGCCAGGTTCAGCTCCGCGTCGGCCGGGTCGGGGTCGGTCGCCGAATGCCCGTACGCCCGCGACACGAACAGCTGCCCCACCAGCTCGGGCAGTTCCATCGACGCCACCAGAGCGCGCAGCCCGGCCCGGTCCGGGCGGCGGGCCGGCGGGCCCCCGGGGGAGCGGGGGTCGTCGGGAGTGCGGTGGGAGCCCGTGGCGGAGGCGGCGGCGCCGGCGGCCGTGGCGGCGGCCATGGCCGCGGCGGCGAGCAGGGCCCGGCGGGAGGCGTGGTACGGCACCCCCGGGACCCTACTCCCGCTCCGCGCCCCGCGTCCCCGGGACACTCGGCCCGTCCCCCGGAAGCAGGCCCGCCACGGCCGGCCAGTGCTCCCGGAGGGTGCGGACGGTCTCGGTGATCGCCGGGCGGCGGGACGCGCCCGTCCGCCACAGGGCGTACAACCGGCGTACGGGGACCGGATCCAGGGGGACGGCCACCGCGCCGGGCGGCAGCGGGCCGGTGCCCAGCCGGGGCACCACCGCGATCCCGAGCCCGGCCGCGACCAGGGCGATGATGGTGTGGTTCTCCTCGGCCATGTGCGCGACGTCCGGCTCGAACCCGGCCGTGCGCAGGGTCCGCATCAGCCAGTCGTGGCAGACCCGCCCCGGCGGCTGGCACACCCAGCGCTGGCCGCCGAGGTCCGCCCGGCGGACGAGGCGCCGGGCGGTGAAGGGGTGTCCGGCCGGGACCACCAGGTCGCAGCGGTCGTCCCCGATCAGCGCCTGCTCCACGCCCTCGGGGGCGGGCAGCGGGGCGATGTCCCAGTCGTGGGCCACCGCGAGGTCGGTGACGCCCCGGGCCACCAGGTCCACCGAGAGGTGGGGGTCCACCTCCGTGAGGCGTACGTCGAGCGCCGGATGGCGGGCGGCCAGGTCGGCCAGGACCCCCGGCAGCAGCCCGCGCGCCGCCGAGGCGAAGGCGGCCACCGTCAGCCGTCCGCCGGGCAGCCCGCGCCGCTCCTCCAGGGTGGTCTCGGCCCGCTCCACGATGGCCAGCAACTCCCGGGCGGTCTCGGCCAGGTGGCGGGCCTCCTCGGTGAGGGCGACGCCGCGCCCGCGCCGCTCCAGCAGGGTGGTGCGGGTCTCCCGCTCCAGCTTGCCGATCTGCTGCGAGACGGCGGAGGGGGTGTAGCCGAGGGCGGCGGCCGCGGCGGCCACCGAGCCGTGGACGGAGACGGCGTGCAGGGCGCGCAGCCGGGGCAGGTCGAGCATCCGGCCATCGTAGGGGTGCGGGGCGGGAATCGTAAGGGCTGCTTCATCCATCCCGGAAGACATACGCGCTGGTGCTACATGGTCGGGCGGCCGATGCTCGGAGCATGCGTCCCGTACACACCGCTCTCGCCGTACTCGTCGCCGCCGTCTGGGGGTTCAACTTCGTCGTCATCCAGATCGGGCTCGGCCACTTCCCGCCGCTGCTGCTGTCGGCGCTGCGCTTCCTCGTCGCCGCACTGCCCGCCGTGTTCTTCGTGGGGCGGCCCAAGGTCGCCTGGAAGTGGATCGTCGGGGTGGGGGTGGCCCTGGGCATCGCCAAGTTCGGGCTGCTGTTCACGGGGATGGCCGCCGGGATGCCGGCCGGGCTGTCCTCGCTGGTGCTCCAGATCCAGGCGGTGTTCACCGCCGTGCTGGCCGCCGCCGTGCTGCGGGAGCGGCCCGGGCCGGTGCGGCTGCTGGGCATGGCCGTGGCGCTCGCCGGGATCGCCGTCGCGGCCGTGGAGACGGGCCTGTCCGGTCCGGCGACCGGGTTCACCCTGGTCGTGGCGGCCGCCGCCTGCTGGGGCGTGTCCAACGTGCTCACCCGCAAGGCCGCCCCGCCCGACGCGCTGAACTTCATGGTGTGGGTGTGCACGGTGCCGGTGGTCCCGCTGTCCGCCCTGTCGCTGCTGGTGGAGGGCCCCGCACGGGACCTGGCCGCGCTGCGCGCCCTGGACTGGTCCGGGGTGGCCGTCATCGGCTACGTCGCCTGGGTGTCGACGGTGTTCGGCTTCGGCGCCTGGGGCTACCTGCTGCGCCGCTACCCGGCCTCCGCCGTGGCGCCGTTCTCGCTGCTGGTGCCGGTGTTCGGGATGTCCTCGGCCGCGCTGGCGCTCGGGGAGCCGGTCTCGGGGCCGCGCTGGCTGGCGGCGGTGCTGCTGGTGGGCGGGGTGGGCCTGACCTCGCTGGCCCCGGCGGGCGGCCGGCGGGGCGCGGCGGCCGCCGCGGGGGCGGCCGCCGGTCCCGGTGCGGTGGGGGCGGCCCGTCCCTAGGGCCTGTCGTGGGCCGGGCTGCCGTTACTTCTTGCCGCCGCCGAGGATCGAGCCCAGCAGGTCGCCGAGGCCTCCGGCGCCCTCCGTGGGTGCCCCGGCAGCGGGTGCGCCCTTGTTCGCGGCGGCGCGCTTGGCGAGGACGGCCAGCACGACCGGGATCAGCATCTCGATGACCCGGGAGACGGTCGGGGCGGGGATGCCCGTCTTCTTCGACACCGCGTTGGCCACCGGGGTGCTCACCTTGGCGAGCACCCCGGCCATCATCCCGCCGCCGAGCAGCCCGCCGAGGCCGCCGCCGAGGGTGGCCACGCCCTGGAGGGGCGGCTGCGCCACCTCGGCGAAGGCCTGGCGGACCTCGTCGTCGCCGCCCTCGGCCTTCTCCTGGAGGCCGCCGGTCATCGCGCCGACCGTGTGCGCGACGGTCTCGCGGGCCCCGTCGGCGTCGGTGCCGATCAGACCGGCGATCTCCTGGAGCTTGTCGTCGCCGAGCTCCTGCATCACGTCGTCCTGGAAGGAAGATTCGCTCATGCCTGGAACGCTACGTGTGCCCGGATTTATCGGCATCTCAGAGCGACCTCCGGGCCACCGTCGGTAATGGAAAGGTAAAGCTGTGATTCCGCATGCAACCCTCCGGACCGGTCGCGGGTCGTATGGTGCGTCGGGACTTCCGGGAGGGGATCCGGGGGGATCGGGAAGTCCGGCGAGGGAGGGGTAACCGTGAGGGGGTCCGGCCGTGAGGCCGGACCCCCTTTCGTTTCTCCACAGCCCGCCCCGCGGGCGGTTGTCCACAGGCCCGGCGGGCTGTCGGCGGGGGACGGTAGCGTCGTGCCATGGCGAACAACGGGGCGGTGCAACTTGCGGTGGTCGAGGGGGTGCTGGAGCGCATCACCTACGCCAACGAGGAGAGCGGCTACACGGTCGCCCGGGTCGACACGGGCCGGGGGTCCGGCGATCTGCTGACCGTCGTCGGCTCGCTGCTCGGCGCGCAGCCCGGCGAGTCCCTGCGGATGGAGGGCCGCTGGGGCTCCCACCCGCAGTACGGCAGACAGTTCAGCGTCGAGAACTACTCGACGGTCCTGCCCGCCACCATCCAGGGCATCCGGCGCTACCTGGGCTCCGGCCTGATCAAGGGCATCGGCCCGAGGATCGCCGACCGGATCGTGGAGCACTTCGGCCTCGACACCCTCGACGTCATCGAGGACGAGCCGAAGCGGCTGATCGAGGTACCGGGCCTGGGGCCCAAGCGGACGAAGCTGATCGGCGCCGCCTGGGAGGAGCAGAAGGCCATCAAGGAGGTCATGGTCTTCCTCCAGGGCGTCGGGGTCTCCACCTCCATCGCCGTCCGCATCTACAAGAAGTACGGGGACGCCTCCATCTCGGTGGTGCGCAACCAGCCCTACCGGCTCGCCGCCGACGTCTGGGGCATCGGCTTCCTCACCGCCGACCGCATCGCCCAGGCCGTCGGCATCCCGCACGACAGCCCCGAGCGGGTCAAGGCCGGGCTCCAGTACGCCCTGTCCCAGTCCGCCGACCAGGGGCACTGCTTCCTCCCGCAGGAGCGGCTCATCGCCGACGGGGTCAAGCTGCTCCAGGTGGACACCGGGCTGGTCATCGACTGCCTGGCCGAGCTCGCCGCCGATCCGGAGGGAGTCGTACGGGAGTCCGTGCCCGACCCCCAGGGCGGCCCCGACCCCCTCACCGCCGTCTACCTCGTCCCCTTCCACCGGGCCGAACTGTCGCTGGTGGGCCAGGTCCGCCGGCTGCTGAACGCCGAGGAGGACCGGATGCCCGGCTTCCGGGACGTGGACTGGGAGAAGGCCCTCGGCTGGCTGGCGGCGCGCACCGGGGCCGCGCTCGCCCCCGAGCAGCGGGACGCGGTCCGGCTGGCGCTGACCCGCCGGGTCGCCGTCCTCACCGGCGGGCCGGGCTGCGGGAAGTCCTTCACCGTCCGCTCCATCGTGGAGCTGGCCCGGGCCAAGAAGGCCAAGGTGGTGCTGGCCGCCCCCACCGGCCGGGCGGCGAAGCGGCTGTCCGAGCTCACCGGCGCCGAGGCCTCCACCGTGCACCGGCTGCTGGAGCTCAAACCGGGCGGGGACGCCGCCTACGACCGGGACCGGCCGCTGGACGCCGACCTGGTCGTGGTCGACGAGGCCTCCATGCTGGACCTGCTGCTCGCCAACAAGCTGGTCAAGGCCGTGGCCCCGGGAGCGCACCTGCTGCTGGTCGGCGATGTGGACCAGCTGCCCTCGGTCGGCGCGGGCGAGGTGCTGCGCGACCTGCTCGCCGAGGGCGGGCCGGTGCCCGCCGTCCGGCTCACCCGGATCTTCCGGCAGGCCCAGCAGTCGGGCGTGGTCACCAACGCCCACCGCATCAACACCGGGGCGCCGCCGATCACCGACGGCCTGCCGGACTTCTTCCTCTTCCCGGAGGAGGACACCGAGGCGGCCGGCGTCCTCGCGGTGGATGTCGCGGCCCGCCGGATCCCCGCCAGATTCGGGCTCGACCCGCGCCGCGACGTCCAGGTGCTGGCGCCCATGCACCGGGGACCGGCCGGCGCGGGCCACCTCAACGGGCTCCTCCAGCAGGCCATCACCCCTGCCAGGCCGGACCTGCCCGAGAAGCGGTTCGGCGGCAGGGTCTTCAGAGTAGGTGACAAAGTCACCCAGATCAGGAACAACTATGAGAAAGGCGCCAATGGCGTCTTCAACGGCACCGTCGGCGTGGTGACCGCTATCGACGTGGACGAGCAGCGCTTGACGGTCCGTACGGAGGAGGACGAGGAGGTGGGGTACGAGTTCGCGGAGCTGGACGAGCTGGCCCACGCCTACGCCGTCACCATCCATCGCTCCCAGGGGAGTGAATATCCGGCGGTCGTGATCCCGGTCACGACCGGCGCTTGGATGATGCTCCAGCGGAACCTGCTCTACACCGCTGTGACCAGGGCGAAGAAACTGGTCGTGCTCGTCGGGTCGCGCAAGGCCCTCGGCCAGGCCGTGCGGACGGTTTCCGCAGGCAGGAGGTTCACGGCGGTCGCCGCCAGGCTCGCCGGACGTATACCGGTGGGAAACATCACCTAGATGATCGATCATTTGGGTTCCCACAAGCCCCGCGGGCAGGGCAGGATGTGCAGGTTGACGGCACTCAGTGCCGTCAAAAAGACCAAAGGCCGACCCCGAGTGCACTCTCCTGCGCCAAATGGGGGAAGGTAGAGGCAGTCAGGGCACCTCGAAGAAGAGGCACTACGTCGGTGAGGGATGACGTGAGCGACAACTCTGTAGTACTCCGGTACGCGGACGGCGAATACACCTACCCGGTGATCGAGAGCACCGTCGGTGACCAGGGCTTCGACATCGCGAAGCTGAGGGCCCAGACCGGGCTCGTCACTCTGGACAGCGGCTACGGCAACACCGCCGCCTACAAGTCCGCGATTACCTACCTCGACGGTGAGCAGGGCATCCTGCGCTACCGCGGCTACCCGATCGAGCAGCTGGCGGAGCGCTCGACCTTCATCGAGGTCGCCTACCTCCTGATCAACGGTGAGCTGCCGACCGTCGACCAGCTCGCGTCGTTCCGCAACGAGATCACCCAGCACACCCTGCTGCACGAGGACGTCAAGCGGTTCTACGACGGCTTCCCGCGCGACGCCCACCCGATGGCCATGCTGTCGTCGGTCGTCAGCGCGCTGTCCACCTTCTACCAGGACAGCCACAACCCGTTCGACGAGAAGCAGCGCAACCTCTCGACGATCCGCCTGCTGGCCAAGCTCCCGACGATCGCGGCCTACGCGTACAAGAAGTCGGTCGGCCACCCGGTGGTCTACCCGCGTAACGACCTCGGTTACGTCGAGAACTTCCTGCGCATGACCTTCTCCGTGCCGGCCCAGGAGTACGAGCTCGACCCGGTCGTGGTCTCCGCGCTCGACAAGCTGCTGATCCTGCACGCGGACCACGAGCAGAACTGCTCGACCTCCACCGTGCGCCTCGTCGGCTCCTCGCAGGCGAACATGTTCGCCTCGATCTCCGCCGGCATCTCGGCCCTGTGGGGCCCGCTGCACGGTGGCGCCAACCAGTCCGTCCTGGAGATGCTCGAGGGCATCAAGAAGGACGGCGGCGACGTCGACGCCTTCATCCGCAAGGTGAAGAACAAGGAGGACGGCGTCCGCCTGATGGGCTTCGGGCACCGCGTCTACAAGAGCTTCGACCCCCGGGCGAAGATCATCAAGGCGGCGGCGCACGACGTCCTCTCGGCGCTCGGCAAGAGCGACGAGCTGCTGGACATCGCGCTCAAGCTGGAGGAGCACGCGCTCGCCGACGAGTACTTCGTCTCGCGCAACCTCTACCCGAACGTGGACTTCTACACCGGTCTGATCTACCGGGCCATGGGCTTCCCGACCGAGATGTTCACCGTGCTGTTCGCGCTCGGCCGCCTGCCCGGCTGGATCGCCCAGTGGCACGAGATGATCAAGGAGCCCGGCTCCCGCATCGGCCGCCCGCGCCAGATCTACACCGGCGAGGTCCTGCGCGACTTCGTCCCGGTCGAGGCCCGCTGAACCTGAGCCCCAAGGGCCCGGAGACGCGAAAAGCGCCCCGCCGTCGATCCCCCCACGGGTCGACGGTCGGGGCGCTTTCCTTTCCCCGGCGGCGGATTCCCCCCACGGGACCCGCGCCGGGGTGTCGGTGTGTGCCGGGACCCGTTCGGGTCGGGAGGGCCGCTCAAAGCTTCCCGAGGGCACGCGTCCCGGCCGGCGAATGCCGCGGACGTCCCCCAAGACCTCCGTGAAACATCCCCCAAGATGTTTCTGGCATCGCCCCATTAGACCCGGGACGACCCCGGATGGTTACGTTGGCATCACTGTGATCTGCGTCTCCAGTGAAGGATCTGTGGAGGCCACGGGGAGGGTCCCTACCGGAACGAGCGCAGCCGCAGGCTGTTGGTCACCACGAAGACCGACGAGAAGGCCATCGCGGCCCCCGCGATCATCGGGTTGAGCAGGCCCGCCGCCGCCAGCGGCAGCGCCGCCACGTTGTAGCCGAAGGCCCAGAACAGGTTGCCCTTGATGGTGGCCAGGGTCCGGCGCGAGAGCCGGATGGCGTCGGCCGCCGCCCGCAGGTCTCCGCGTACGAGGGTCAGGTCGCCGGCCTCGATGGCGGCGTCGGTGCCGGTGCCCATGGCCAGGCCCAGGTCGGCCTGGGCCAGGGCGGCCGCGTCGTTGACACCGTCGCCCACCATGGCGACCGTACGGCCCCGGGCCTGGAGCCGCTTGACCACCTCGGCCTTGTCCTGCGGCAGCACCTCGGCGATCACCTCGTCGATGCCCACCTCGCGGGCCACCGTCTCGGCCACCGCCCGGTTGTCGCCGGTCAGCAGGACCGGGGTCAGGCCGAGGGCCCGCAGCCGGGCCACGGCTTCGGCGCTGGTGGGTTTCACGGCGTCGGCCACGGTCAGCAGGCCGCGGGCCTCGCCGTCCCAGGCGACCAGCACCGCCGTGCTCCCGGCGGCCTCGGCCGCTTCCCGGACCCCGGCGAGGCCGTCCGGCAGGGTGATCCCCCGCTCGGCCAGCAGCCGTTCGCGCCCCACGAGGACGGAGCGGCCCTCGACCACGCCCCGCACACCCAGCCCCGCGAGGTTCTCGAAGGACTGCGGTGCCTGGAAGGACTCGGGGACCGGCAGCCCGCCCTCCGCCGCCGTCGCCTCGGCGGCCCCGGCGGCGACGGCCCGGGCGATGGGGTGCTCGGAGGCGTGCTCCAGGGCCCCGGCGAGCCGCAGCAGTTCCTTCTCGTCGACGCCGTCGGCGGGGTACACCCCGGACAGGGCCATCCGGCCGGTGGTCACCGTCCCGGTCTTGTCCAGGACGACGGTGTCCACCGCGCGGGTGGACTCCAGTACCTCCGGCCCCTTGATCAGGATGCCCAGCTGGGCGCCCCGCCCGGTGCCGACCATGAGGGCGGTCGGGGTGGCCAGGCCCAGCGCGCAGGGGCAGGCGATGATCAGGACGGCCACGGCGGCGGTGAAGGCGGCGGTGGCGTCGTCGGTGATCAGCAGCCAGGTGACCCAGGTGCCGAGCGCGAGCAGCAGGACGACGGGGACGAAGACGCCGGAGATCCGGTCGGCGAGCCGCTGCACCTCGGCCTTGCCGTTCTGCGCCTCCTCGACCATCTTGGCCATCCGGGCCAGCTGGGTGTCGGCCCCGATCCGGGTGGCCTCCACGACGAGCCGGCCGGAGGCGTTGACCGTGGCGCCGGTGACCGGGTCGCCGACCGTGACCTCGACGGGGACGGACTCGCCGGTCAGCATCGAGGCGTCCACGGCGGAGGAGCCCTCGACGACCCTGCCGTCGGTGGCGATCTTCTCCCCGGGCCGGACGACGAACCGGTCGCCCGCCGCGAGGGCGCCCACGGGGATCCGGACCTCCCGGCCGCCCCGCAGGACGGTCACGTCCTTGGCGCCCAGCTCCAGCAGGGCCCGCAGGGCCGCGCCCGCCGTCCGCTTGGAGCGGGCCTCCAGGTAGCGGCCGAGCAGGATGAAGGTGACGACCCCCGCCGCGACCTCCAGGTAGAGGGCGGAGGAGCCGTCGGCGCGGGTGACGGTCAGGTCGAAGCCGTGCCGCATGCCGGTCATGCCCGCATGACCGAAGAACAGGGCCCACAGGGACCAGACGTAGGCGGCCAGCGTGCCCACCGAGACCAGGGTGTCCATGGTCGCGGCGCCGTGCCGGGCGTTGGTCCAGGCGGCCCGGTGGAAGGGGAGGGCGCCCCAGACCGCGACCGGGGACGCGAGGGTCAGGCAGAGCCACTGCCAGTTGTCGAACTGGAGGGTGGGCACCATCGAGAGCAGGACGACGGGCAGGGCCAGGGCGGCGGAGACCAGCAGCCGCTGCCGGAGCGCGGCGAGCGCGGGGTCGGCCTCCGCCCCGGGGCGGGGGTCCGGTCCGTCGGCGGGCCCGGGCGCGGGCTCCGGCGGCGGGGGCTCCTCGGCCGTGTATCCGGTCCTGACCACGGTGGCGATCAGGTCGGCCACCCCGACGCCGTCCCCGTAGGAGACGCGGGCCTTCTCGGTGGCGTAGTTGACCGTGGCGCTGACCCCGTCCATCCGGTTCAGCTTCTTCTCGATGCGGGCCGCGCAGGAGGCGCAGGTCATTCCTCCGATGGTCAGCTCGACCTCGGTTATGGGCCCCTCGTGCACTGTGCTGCTGCTCATGTCCCGCTCCGGGGGAAGGGCCGGGCCGCACGGTCCAGTCGGGGGCTGGCGGGTACGGCCCGGCGGGGTACTGCGGAAGGAAGGGGGCGGGCTCAGACCTGGCCGGCGAGCTCGTAGCCGGCCTCGTCCACGGCGGCGCGGACGTCGTCCTCGGCGAGCGGGGTGGCGGACACCACGGTGACCTCGCCGGTGGAGGCGACGGCCTTGACGGAGGTGACGCCCGGCAGGGCGGTCAGCTCGGCGGTCACGGCGCCCTCGCAGTGCCCGCAGGTCATTCCGGTGACCTTGTACACGGTTTCCGTCACGGCGGTCATGTCGTTCTCCTATCAGGGGGTGTCTCTCTCTATCAGAGACTATACCCCTAGGGGGTATTGACTCGTCATCCGGCCGGCCACCGGTGGCCGTCTACCGCTCCTCCGGTGGACAAGATCGGCCGACCGTATGTAAATGGCGCACATGGGGCATTCGGTGACGCTCATTCTCATCATGGCCGCCGCCGTGCTCGCACCGCTGCTGGCCTACGGTGTGGCGCGCTTTCTCCCCGTCCCGCTGGTGATCTTCGAGATCCTGCTCGGCGTCCTCATCGGCCCGGACGTACTCGGCTGGGCGAACACCGGCGAGGTGATCGACACGCTGAGCCAGCTGGGCCTGGCGATGCTGATCTTCCTGGCCGGCTACGAGATCCGGTTCGACCAGGTCAAGGGGGACACCCTCAACCGTGCCGTGGCGGCCTGGCTGGCCTCGCTCGCGCTCGGGCTGGCCGTCGGCACCCTCCTCGCCCACGGCGGCGGCTTCGGCAAGGGCGTCTACGTCGGCACCGCGCTCACCAGCACCGCCCTCGGCGCGATCCTGCCGATGCTGCGCGACGCGGGCGACCTCGGGAGCCGCTTCGGGACCGTGACCATGGCCGTGGGCTCGGTCGGCGAGTTCGGGCCGGTCATCGCCATGGCCCTGCTGCTCAGCGGCCGGGCGCCCGGCCGCTCGGCGGCCCTGCTGGCCGCCTTCGCGGTGCTCACGGCGGCGGCGGTCTTCTGGGCGCTGCGGCCCAGGCCGCCCTGGTTCGCGAAGGTCGTCGCCAAGACCCTGCACAGCAGCGCCCAGTTCGCGGTACGGCTGGTCGCGCTGATGCTCGTGGCGATGCTGGGGCTGGCCCAGGCGCTCGGGCTCGACATCCTCCTCGGCGCCTTCGCCGCCGGGCTGCTCACCCGGCTGGTGCTCGACGGGGCCTCGCCCGAGAGCGGTGAGGAGGTGCTCGCGAAGGTGGAGGCGATGGGCTTCGGCTTCCTCGTCCCGCTGTTCTACGTGGTCACCGGGGTCCAGTTCGATCTGAAGGCCCTGCTCGACGGCGGCCGGCCGCTGCTCCTGCTGCCCGTCTTCCTGCTGCTGTTCCTGCTGGTGCGCGGGCTCCCGATCCGGCTGCTGGCCCCGCGCGACCTGGGCGGACGGGACCGCTCGGCGCTGGTGCTGTTCGGCTCGACCGCGCTGCCGCTGGTGGTGGCGATCACCACCCTCGGGGTGCAGGACGGCCAGGTCGAGCCGGGGGAGGCGGCGGCGCTGGTGGGGGCCGGGATGGTGTCGGTGCTGGTCTTCCCGCTGCTCGCGCTGCGGCTGCGCGGCCGGGCCGGCGCCGCGCGGGGGAGCGCGGCGGCCGAACGCGCGGGGGCGTCGGAATCCTGGTGAGGGGCGGCGGGGGCGGGTACGGGACCCGCCCCGGCGCCGCCGGTCGCCGCCGGGGTCACTCCTCACGCCGTCCGCGGTTGCCGGGGCGGCGGGCCACCCAGGTGCGGATGGTGTCCGCGTACCAGTAGGGCTTGCCGCCCTCCACGTGGTCGGGGGCCGGGAGCAGTCCGTGCTTGCGGTAGGAGCGCACCGTGTCCGGCTGGACCCGGATGTGGGCGGCGATCTCCTTGTACGACCACAGCTGCCGGTCGCTCATCCACGACACCTCCTCGTCCACGCCCCGGGGCCGGCCGGGAGGCCGTCGGGGGAGCCGGCGCGCGGACACTGACGATCACTCGCTTTGTGCCCGGAGAACGACGTCGGGTGAGGGCCGGGGAGCGGCTGTGGACCGCCTGTGACGGAAAACCCGCGTGATGCGGACATGCGTGACACGGGCGCGACTCCCGTGACGCGCGCGGCACAGGAGTCACGCGTTGCACCCGGGACGCCGGCGGTGGCTCAGCGGTAGAGCTCCGGCCGCTCCACCAGCCGCACCTCGGTCCGCACGCCGCTGCGCGCCGCCGCCAGCCCCGCCTCCGAGACGGCGGCGGCCGCGTACCCGTCCCAGGCATCGGGGCCGTCCACCCGCCCCCGTGCGGCCGCCGCCACCCAGCGCCGCACCTGGCGGTCGTAGGCGTCGGCGAACCGGGTGGTGAAGTCCTGGGTGATCTCCCCGCCCCACCGGCCGCCCGACTGGACCACCATCGCGTGCCCGTCCCCGATGGAGGCGCTGCCCGACTCCCCGACCGCCTCGCACCGCACCTGGTAGCCGAACCCGCAGTTGACGAAGATCTCCACGTCCACGAGGGCCCCGCCCGAGGTCTCCAGCAGCACCAGGCGCGGGTCGCGCAGCCCCTCGGGCGCGGCCGAGGACGGCGCCGGCGAGAACACCGTCACGGCCGTGACCTCCTGGCCCAGCAGCCAGCGGGCCGCGTCCACCTCGTGCACCACCGAATCGCTGATCAGCATGTCGCTGGTGAAGAAGGACGGCGAGGAGGCGTTGCGGTGGCGGCAGTGCAGGAAGAGGGGCCGGCCGATACCGCCCCCGTCCAGCAGCTCCTTGAGCCGCTCGTACTCGGCGTCGAACCGCCGCATGAACCCCACCTGCACCAGCCGCCGACCCACCCGCCGCTCCGCCTCCAGCACCCGCAGGGCCCCCTCCGGGTCCGGGGTCAGCGGCTTCTCGCAGAGCACCGGCAACTCCCGCTCCAGGGCGTGCAGAATCGCTTCCTCGTGGGCGGGCCCCGGCGAGGCGATCAGCACGGCGTCCACCCCCGGAGCCGCTATCGCCGCCGCCGGATCCGTGAACGCGGCCGCGCCCTCCAGCCGCGCCGCGACCGCCTTGACCCGGTCCCCGTCCGGATCGGCGACGGCCACCACCCGCGCCCCGCCGACCGTGTCGCCGATCCGCCGGACGTGGTCGGCGCCCATCTTCCCGGTGCCGATGACGGCGATGCCGAGCGTGTTCATGCGTGTCTTCCTCCGGATCAGCGGGCGCCACAGGAGCGCAGGTAGGCGCGGGTGCGCCGGGCGATGGGCAGGGGACGGTCCGGCGGGCACGGGTACATGTCCTGCTCCACGATCGCGAACAGCTCCACCCCGAGCCGCTGCGCCGCCGCCAGTACGGGCTCCAGCGCGGGCACCCCCGACGGCGGCTCGCACATCACCCCGCGCCCCACGGCCGGCCCGAACGGGATCCCGTCCGCCACCACTTCGGCGAGGATCCGCGGGTCCACCTGCTTGAGGTGCAGGTAGCCGATCCGCTCGCCGAACGTCTCGATCGCCTCGACGCTGTCCCCGCCGCAGTACGCGTAGTGCCCGGTGTCCAGGCACAGCGACACCAGCTCCGGGTCGGTGGCGTCCAGGAACCGGGCCACGTTCTCCGGGGTGTCGACGTGGGTGTCCGCGTGCGGGTGGACCACGATCCGCAGCCCGTACCGCTCCCGGACCTCCCGGCCCAGGCGCTCGGTCTGGGTGGTCAGTTCACGCCACTGAGCGGGAGTGAGGACCGGGTCCTCCAGCATTCCGCCCGTCTTGTCGTCGCGCCAGAACGAGGGGATGACCACCAGGTGCTCCGCCCCCGTGTCCCGGGTGAGCGCGGCGATCCGCGACACGTGCGCCCAGGTCTCCTCCCAGACGGCGGGTCCGTGATGGAGTCCGGTGAAGACGGTGCCGGCGGACACCCGCAGGCCCCGCTTCGCGGTCTCGTCGGCGAGCCGGGCCGCGTCGGTGGGCAGGTAGCCGTAGGGACCGAGCTCGATCCACTCGTACCCGGCGTCGGCCACCTCGTCGAGGAACCGGTCCCAGGGGACCTGGAGCGGATCCCGCGGGAACCAGACACCCCAGGAGTCCGGAGCCGAACCGACGCGGATACGGGTCAACGCGGGCGGGGAGGAGGTCATGACGGCCACCTTAGGGTGCGAGTTCCGAGGGGAGAGGGAGGACGAGTGGGAGAGGCAGGAGCACCCGGCGTGACCACGGGGGGCGCAGGGAGCGGGGCCGGGGACGGCACCGCGTACGACCTCATCACGATGGGGCGGATCGGGGTGGATCTCTACCCGCTGAAGACCGGGGTACCGCTCGCGGAGGCGGACACCTTCGGCAAGTTCCTCGGCGGCTCCCCGGCGAACGTCGCCGTGGCCGCCGCCCGGCTCGGGCGGCGCACGGCCGTGATCAGCCGCACCGGCGCGGACCCCTTCGGGGCGTATCTGCGCGACGAGCTGCGGGAGTTCGGGGTCGACCCCCGGTGGGTGGGCGAGGTGGCGCGCTACCCGACGCCCATCACCTTCTGCGAGGTCTTCCCGCCGGACCGCTTTCCGCTCTACTTCTACCGGCTCCCGAAGGCCCCCGACCTGGAGATCGAGCCGGACGAGATCGACCGGGAGGCGGTGCGGGCGGCCCGCGTCTTCTGGATGACCGGTACGGGACTCAGCGCCGAGCCGAGCCGAGCCGCGACGCTGGCCGCGCTGGAGGCCCGCTCGAAGTCCGGCACCACCGTCTTCGACCTCGACTGGAGGCCGACGCTGTGGGACGACGGCCCGCCGCGGCCCTGGTACGCGCGGGCGCTCGCGCTGGCGACGGTGGCCGTCGGCAACACCGAGGAGTGCGAGGTCGCCACCGGCGAGAGCGAGCCGTACGCGGCCGCACGGGCGCTGCTCGCGGCCGGGGTGGAGCTGGCGGTGGTCAAACGGGGCCCGGAGGGGGTGCTGGCCGTCCACCGCGGCGGGACGGCGGTGGAGGTGGCGCCGGTGCCGGTGACGGTGGTCAACGGGCTCGGCGCCGGCGACGCGTTCGGCGGGGCCCTGTGCCACGGGCTGCTGGCGGGCTGGGAACTGGAGCGGGTGCTGCGGTACGCGAACGCGGCGGGGGCGATCGTGGCCTCGCGGCTGGCCTGTTCGACGGCGATGCCGTTCGCGCACGAGGTGGAGGAGGTGCTGGGCGGTGCCGGTGCTGTCTGAGACGGGGATGGAGTACACCCGGCTGGTGGTCCTGGAGCTGGCGCCGGGCGAGGGGTTCGCGCACGCGTGCGGGGAGGCGGAGTGGATCGTCCTCCCGCTGACCGGCGCCTGCGAGGTCCGCTGCGCGGAGCCCGCGGGGACGTTCCGGCTGAGCGGACGGGGCTCGGTGTTCGACGGGCCGAGCGACTTCGCGTACCTGCCCCGGGACGCCCACGCCCACGTGACCAGCGCCGGAGGCGGCCGGTTCGCGCTCGTCGGGGCGCGGTGCGAGCGCCGCCTCGCACCGCGCTACGGCCCCGCCGACGCCGTACCCGTCGAGCTCCGCGGCGCGGGTCCGTGCTCGCGCCAGGTGCACAACTTCGCCGCCGCCGACGCCTTCGACTGCGACCGGCTCATCGCCGTCGAGGTGCTCACCCCCGGCGGGAACTGGTCCTCGTACCCGCCCCACAAGCACGACGAGCACCACCCGGGCGAGGAATCACGCCTGGAGGAGATCTACTTCTACGAGATCGCCCCGCACGACGGCATCCCCGGCGTCGGCTACCAGCGCGTGACGCCCTCGCCCGCCGGGAAGACCGACGTGCTCGCCGAGGTCCGCACGGGTGACGTCGTCCTCATCCCCGACGGCTGGCACGGCCCCTCCATCGCGGCGCCCGGCCACGACATGTACTACCTGAACGTGATGGCCGGCCCGGACGCGACGCGGGAGTGGCTGATCCGCGACCATCCCGACCACGCGTGGATTCGCCGGACGTGGGCGGGGCAGGAAGTCGATCCCAGGCTCCCGCTGAACCGGCCCGCACCCCCCGCCCCCCGTCCCGTGGAGGAGACCCCGTGACCGCCCCGCACAGCGTCCGGCTGACCACCGCCCAGGCGCTCGTACGGTTCCTGAGCCGCCAGTACACCGAACGCGACGGCCGCCGGCAGCGGCTGATCGCCGCCACTTGGGGGATCTTCGGGCACGGCAACGTCGCCGGGATCGGGCAGGCCCTGCTGGAGAGCGGTCCCGGGGCCATGCCCTTCCTCCAGGGACGCAACGAACAGGCCATGGTGCACGCCGCCGTCGGGTACGCCCGCCAGCGCGGGCGGCTGTCGGCGCACGCCGTGACCACCTCCATCGGGCCCGGCGCCACCAACCTCGTCACCGGGGCCGCCCTCGCCACCGTCAACCGGATCCCCGTGCTCCTGCTGCCCGGCGACACCTTCGCGACCCGGCCCGCCGACCCGGTGCTCCAGCAGCTGGAGGTCCCCTACGCGGGCGACGTCTCCGTCAACGACACCCTGCGGCCCGTCTCCCGGTACTTCGACCGGATCACCCGGCCCGAGGCCCTGGTTCCGGCGGCCCTCCAGGCGATGCGGGTGCTCACCGACCCCGTCCAGACCGGCGCCGTCACCCTCGCGCTGCCGCAGGACGTGCAGGCCGAGGCGTACGACTGGCCCGAGGAGTTCTTCGCGGAGCGGGTGTGGCGCGTGCGCCGCCCCCGCCCCGACACCGCCGGGCTGCGGGCCGCCGCCGACGCCGTACGGGAGGCCCGCCGGCCCCTGATGATCGTCGGCGGCGGCATCCGCCACAGCGGGGCCGAGGAGGCGCTGAGGGCCTTCGCCGGGGCCACCGGGATCCCCGTCGCCGCCACCCAGGCCGGCAAGGGCGCCCTGCGCCACGACCACCCGGCCGAGGTGGGCGCCGTCGGGCACACCGGCACCGCCACCGCCGACGACCTGGCCCGCGCCGCCGACCTGGTCATCGCGGCCGGGACCCGGCTGACGGACTTCACCACCGCCTCCTCGACCCTCTTCCAGGACCCGGGCGTGCGGTTCCTCGGCCTCAACCTCGACCCGTACGACGCCCACAAACAGGCCGCCCTCCCGCTGGTCGCGGACGCCCGCGAGGGCCTGGACGCCCTGCGCGAGGAGCTGGCGGGCCACCGCGTGGACCCTGCGTACGAACGGACGTACCGGCGCGCGAAGGCCTACTGGGAGGCCCTGGTCGACCAGGCCTTCCACGCCTCCGACGAGGACGCCGTCCCCACCCAGGCCCAGGTGCTCGGCGCCCTGGACGCCCTCGTCGACGACACCGACGTGATCGTCAACGCCGCCGGCTCGCTCCCGGGCGACCTGCACCGCCTCTGGCGGACCCGCTCCCCGGACCAGTACCACGTCGAGTACGGGTACTCCTGCATGGGATACGAGATCCCGGGCGCCCTCGGCGTGGCCCTGGCGGCGCCCGGCCGGCCGGTGTGGGCGCTCGTCGGCGACGGCTCGTACCTGATGAACCCGACGGAGCTGGTCACCGCCGTCCAGGAGGGCGTCCCGCTCAAGGTGGTCGTCCTCGACAACCACGGCTACGCCTCCATCGGCGGGCTCTCCGGCGCGGTCGGCGGCGAGGGCTTCGGCACGGCGTACCGGTTCCGGGGGCCGGACGGCGGATACACCGGGGACCCCCTTCCGGTGGACCTCGCGGCCAACGCCGCCTCCCTCGGCATGGCCGTGATCCGCACCCGCACCATCGGTGACCTGCGAAAAGCCCTGGCCGAGGCGCGCGGGTCCGACCGTCCCACATGTGTCTACGCACAGACCCGAACACCCGACACTGTGTCGGGCCCACCCCCGGCACAGGCGTGGTGGGATGTTCCCGTGGCCGAGACCGCGACCCGTGCGTCGGCGGCCCGGGCCCGCGAAGAGTACGACCGGCAAGCCGCGCAGCGACGTCGCCATCTGTGAAGGAGCAAGCATGAAGACCGTCAACCACTGGATCGGTGGCAAGACCGTCGAGGGCGCGTCGGGCAACTACGGCCCGGTGACCGACCCGGCCACCGGCGAGGTCACCACGCAGGTCGCCCTGGCCTCCGCCGCCGAGGTCGACGCCGCCGTGCAGGTCGCCAAGGAGGCCTTCCTGTCCTGGGGCCAGTCCTCGCTGGCCGCCCGCACCAAGGTGCTGTTCGCCTACCGCGCCCTGCTGGACGCCAACCGCGACGCGATCGCCGAGCTGATCACCGCCGAGCACGGCAAGGTGCACTCGGACGCGCTGGGCGAGGTCGCGCGCGGCCTGGAGATCGTCGAGCTGGCCTGCGGGATCACCACGCAGCTCAAGGGCGAGCTGTCCACGTCCGTGTCGAACCGCGTGGACGTGGCCGCCATCCGCCAGCCGCTCGGCGTGGTCGCGGGCATCACCCCGTTCAACTTCCCGGCGATGGTGCCGATGTGGATGTTCCCGCTGGCCGTCGCCTGCGGCAACACCTTCATCCTCAAGCCGAGCGAGAAGGACCCGTCGGCCGCCAACAAGCTGGCCGAACTGGCCACCGAGGCCGGTCTCCCGGCGGGCGTGCTGAACGTCGTCCACGGTGACAAGGTCGCCGTCGACGCCCTGCTCTCCCACCCGGACGTCGCCGCCGTCTCCTTCGTCGGCTCCACGCCGATCGCCCGCCACATCCACACCACCGCCTCCGCCAACGGCAAGCGCGTCCAGGCCCTGGGCGGCGCCAAGAACCACATGCTGGTGCTGCCGGACGCCGACCTCGACGCCGCCGCCGACGCGGCCGTCTCCGCCGCCTACGGCTCGGCCGGCGAGCGCTGCATGGCCATCTCGGCGGTCGTGGCCGTCGGCGCCATCGGCGACGCCCTCGTGGAGAAGATCCGCGAGCGCGCCGAGAAGATCAAGATCGGCCCCGGCAACGACCCGGCGTCCGAGATGGGCCCGCTGATCACCGCCGCCCACCGCGACAAGGTCGCCTCGTACGTCAAGGGCGCCGCCGACCAGGGCGCGGAGGTCGTCCTCGACGGCACCGGCTACACGGTCGAGGGCCACGAGAACGGCCACTGGATCGGCCTGTCCCTCCTGGACCACGTCAAGACCGACTCCGACGCCTACCGCGACGAGATCTTCGGCCCCGTGCTGTGCGTGCTGCGCGCCGAGACCTACGAGGAGGGCGTGGCCCTCATCAACGCCTCGCCGTTCGGCAACGGCACCGCCATCTTCACCCGGGACGGCGGCGCGGCCCGCCGCTTCCAGCTGGAGATCCAGGCCGGCATGGTCGGCGTCAACGTGCCGATCCCGGTCCCGGTGGGCTACCACTCCTTCGGCGGCTGGAAGGACTCGCTCTTCGGCGACCACCACATCTACGGCAACGACGGCGTCCACTTCTACACGCGCGGCAAGGTCGTCACCACCCGCTGGCCCGACCCGTCCGAGGACCACGCGGGCGTCGACCTCGGCTTCCCCCGCAACCACTGACGCCGTCTTTCCCCGAGCGGCGGGAACCCCCGGCCCACCCTCACCGGCCGGGGGTTCCCGCCGTGCGCGGTCAGAGGCGGGACCAGACGTCCGCCGCCGCCGTCGCCGACCAGAGGGCGTCCCCGTGGCCGTAGCCGGGGACGACGCCGAAGCGGACGCGGTCGTTGCCCGCCGCCCGGATCAGCTCCGCGCCGTGCGGTTCGTCGCCCCGGCCCAGCTCGGTGTTGATCCAGACCACCTCCGCGCGGATCCGCTCCCAGCCGATCCGGTACGTCTTCCCGTCGCCCGCCCAGACCGCCGCGAGATCGCGCATCAGGGCCGTCGGCACCAGCCCGCTGCCCAGCGCGGAGGTCGCCGCGTGCCAGGTCTCCAGGGTGGTGTGGGTGAGGGAGAAACGGTCCTCCGCCGGGGTCGCGCCGAAGGCGTAGCCGCCCGCGGCATGCCCCTCGCGGTAGATCCGGTTCGCCGGGCCGGGCAGGTCTGCGGTGCGGACCAGCGCGAAGTGCGCCAGCCCGGCGTGGGTGAAGCGCCGCTCCGGGTCCGGGGGCCAGGGCACGGCGGAGGGGCCCGAGGGGTCGGACACCGCGCGGGCCACCAGCGCCGCGAGGCCCGGGTCGGCGGCGTGGACACCCCGCGCGAGCTGCTCCTCGTACACCTCCCGCAGCTCGGCCGCCCGCAGCGCCGCCTCCCCGGTGTACGGGCCGGTGGTGTCCAGGACGAGCACCCGGCGCAGCCGCTCGGAGGGGTCGTGGGAGGCCGCGTCGAGGGCCAGGGCGCCGCCGGCGGAGTGGCCGGCGTACGTGTAGGGCAGGCCCAGGACGGAGTCCAGCGCGGCCACCACCCCGGCCAGGTCCCGGCGGTGGGCGGCGAGCCCCAGGTCGGCGGGCAGGGCGTCGGCGCCCGTGGCGGCGTCCTCGCGCGGGGTGACCCCGACGACCAGCAGGCCCCGGTGGAGCAGGTGTCCGGCCAGGCTCCCGCCGCCGGGGGCGAAGCCCCGGTGCTCCGTGTGGAAGGCGGCCGTGAAGTTCAGGCCGCCGCCGGGCAGCAGGTACGCGATCCCGTGCGGGGGCCGCGCCGCGTCCGCGAGGACGTCCACCGTCAGCGGCGCCGGGCCGCCGTCCTCGATCGGGAGGGTCAGCCGTATCCAGCCGTCCCCGGGCAGGTAGGCGGCCGTCCCGCTGCTCAGGGCGCGCTCGACACGGGTCAGCAGGCCCACCCCCGCGAGGGCGGGCTCCGGCTCGCGGCGCTGTTCTTCCATCGGTCATGCCTCCCCGTCGCGGTGATGGCCGAATGCCGTCACCCCCCGGGGACACCCTCGCCGGTCAGCGGGCCCGCGCCAAGTCCGGTACGGGTTCCGCTTCGTGCCGGGCCACCCGTCGGCGCCGCAGCGCCACGAGGACGGCGACACCCGCCCCCACCAGCAGCAGGAGCGCGCCCAGCGCGGGCCAGGGGACGGCGAGGAAGGCCGTGCCCGCCTCGGAGCCGACGTCGGGATAGGCCGGGGCGCTCACCGTCACCTTGACGTTCACCCGGTCCAACTGGGGCGAATCCGGCCACGGTTCGGTCAGTACGATCCGCTGGCCGGGCAGCAGCGCCTGCCGGGGGGCGCGGGCGGGCAGGTCCAGCACCCGGCGCCCGAACAGGCCCCGCGCCGACACCGCCACCTTCGGCTCGAGCACCGCGTTGCCCCGGTTGACCAGGGTGTAGGTGATGGTGGCGTGGGCGTCCTTGGTCCAGGGCAGCAGCGGGGCGCCCCGGCTGACCCGTACGTCCTCCACGCTCACGGCCGGGGTCAGCGGCCCCGGCACCCTCAGGTACAGCCGGGCGCCCACCTGGCGCTTCACGCCGACCTGGACCTTGCCCTCCCGCTGGATCCCCTCGATCTCCGTGTTCTGCGCGACGATCCCGCCCACGTGGTCGCCGGGGGAGGCGTCCTGGGGGACGCGGACGGTGAACGGGATGTCCTTGCGGCCCTTGGGCGGGACGGTGACGGTGCCCGCGGCCTCCGGCCCCAGCGCGATCCAGGCCCCCACGTCCCGGGGCTTCGTCTCGGCGGGCAGCAGGGCGAAGGCACCGCCCGAGGGTGTGTTCATCGCGTCGGTGGCGAAGACCCGGAAGGTCAGCTCCCGGCCGGAGGAGTTCAGGATCGTCACGCTGTCGGTGACGGCGGCTCCGGCCGGCCCCTGGTGGAAGAAGTACGCCCGGTCGGTCATCGCCGCACCGGCCGGCGGGGTCGGGAACACCCCCCAGGTGCCGTTGTCCGCGGCCGCGGACAGGCGGGCGGGGAGCAGCAGCAGTCCGCACAGGCCGAGGAGGAGGGTGCGGAGGACGGTCGCGCGGCATCGCATGGGCGGTCTTCTCCAGGGGTGCGGCGGGAGAGCGGGGAGGGGTGGTGCGGCGCCCGGGCGCCGCACC
>NZ_JBEPFL010000017.1:0-172537 GCF_040301925.1 Streptomyces sp. NPDC000075 | reverse complement strand
TCTTCTTGGCATCCACGATCCGCTTGGCGACGCGCTTGATGCCCTCGGCATCGGCTACGGAGGAGCCTCCGTACTTCTGCACGACAAGGCCCACGCCCGGGGGCGCCGCCCTGAGCTCCGGCGGGACGCCGCCGCTCGGTCGATCCGGCTCTGGCATGGTGGACTCCGATTCCCTTGGACGGCCGGGCTGGGCCGGGACCGTCAGACGTACTGCTTGAGGACATGGGCGATCTCGCTGGTCAGGACGGCGTCCGCGGGTACGTGCGGCAGCCGCGGGTTCCCGGCTTCGAAGCCCGTGATCCGCAGCGCGGCCTTGCTCCAGGCGACTCCGCCGACCTGGCAGACCGAGCGGTACAGGGGCAGCAGTTCCTCGTGAATCCTGCGGGCCCCGAAGACGTCACCGTCCTCGTAGGCGCGGATCAGGTCGCGGAGCCGGCCGGGGACGACGTGCCCGGCCACACTGATGAACCCGACGGCCCCGATGGACATCCAGGCCAGGTTGAGGGGGTCGTCCCCGGAGTAGTAGGCCAGCCCCGTGGCGGCCATCACCTCCGAGGCGAACTGCAGGTCGCCCCGGGCGTCCTTCACGGCGACGATCCGCGGGTGCTCGGCGAGGCGGACGTACGTCGAGAAGTCGATCGATATGACCGAGCGCCCGGGGATGTCGTACAGGCACACCGGCAGCCCTGAGGCGTCGGCGACCGCGGTGAAGTGCGCTACCAGACCGTCCTGGGCGGGGCGGGAGTAGTAGGGCGTGACGACGAGCAGACCGTGCGCCCCGTCCCGTTCTGCCTGGCGGGCCAGCCGTACCGACTCCTCGGTGTCGTACGTACCCACGCCCACCATGATCACTGCCCGGTGGCCGACGGCCTGGACCACCTCGCGGACCAGTTCGCTCTTCTCCCCCGCCGACATGGTCGGCGACTCGCCCGTCGTGCCACAGAGCACCAGGCCGTCGCAGCCGCCGTCGAGGAGCCTCTCGGCAAGGGCCACCGCACGGTCCGTGGCCAGGCGGCCGTCGGCCTCGAAGGGAGTGATCATGGCGGTCAGGTTCTCGCCGAAGGGCTTCACCGCGGACATTTCCGAATACCCCTTTCCAAGGAGACGTGTTGCTGAGGGTGTGTGCATGGTGGAGGTCATTGCGCCGGTCGCCGCCGGGCCAGTACGCCGATCACGACGAAGGCCGTCAGCAGCACGATGGCGAGCAGCGTGGGCAGGGTCGGGCGCAGGCGTGGGTCCAGCAACTGCGCGGCGTACGTCACGAGCAGGTTCGCCGCCAGCAGGAAGGAGACCGTGACCGGCTCGGTTCGTACGATGCCCTGCTGCAGGAGCCACAGGGCCGCGAGGGTGACGGCGCCGCAGCCGAGCGCCGCGGGGAGCAGCGCGTGGTCCTGGTACAGCGCGAGATCGCCGCGCAGCCACAGCACGGCCATACAGGCTGTCAGCAGCAGGCCGAACCGGGAGGCCATCATCTGGCCGACGGTGAAGCCCGCCTTGCTCAGCCGTTTGGTGAAGTGTGTGCTCGCCGCGACGCTCGCCGCGGTGACCACGCAGGCGGCCAGCCCGATCGCGAAGCCGCCCGTCGTAACCTCGGAGTCCTCCCGCGCGCACCAGGCCAGCCAGGACAGCCAGGCCATCGCCCCCAGCACCCCGCACGCGGCGGCCTTCTCCCGGAACAAGGTGCGGCTCTCCGGCCGCAGCCACATGCCGATCAGAATCGTCCCGGCCGGGACGATGCCCACGATCAGCGAGTTGGCGACCGCCGGCTCGAGATAGGTGAGCGCGTACAGCACCGCCAGCCAGCTGCAGGCCGTAGCGACGTTGTACAGCAGGACGTCGCGCAGCGATCTCCGCACGGCGCGCACCAGGGCCCGTCGGTCGCGCACGGTGCACAGCGACCACACCTGTGCCAGGAGGAATGCGTTGAAGGCCAGGAACTCCGGGGTCATCCGCTGGAGCAGTGCCCCCTCCAGTACGGACTTGCCCGCGTTGACCAGACAGTACGTCAGGACCAGCAGCGGGCCGAGCACGCTGGGCCGCAGCAGCCGCGACGCGGCGGTGCGGACCGGCAGAGTCGTGGCCCCGGTCACCGGCCGGGGCCTGGGTCTGCGGTGGCGAGAGCCGGGACCTGCGCGGCCGCGGACCGCTCGGCGACGGAGGCGGCGATCTCCCCCGCGCGCACCGCCGCGTTGGACAGCAGCGAGGAGCTGATCCCGTGAGTGTGCTCCGTACCGCCCTGGAGGTACACGCCTCCCGCACAGTCCAGGTGGAGGGCGGCCCGATAGTCGCGTGCCACCACCAACTCGCCCTGCGCGTCACGCTCCAGCAGCGGTGAGACGTCGCCGAGCAGCGAGCGCAGGTCCGCGGGCCGGTAGCCCGTGGCGTAGACGACGGCGTCGGCGGTCAGCGTCTGCGGTCCGCCGGCGCCGTCGAGCAGCGAGGCGACCGTCACGTCCACCGCGTCGGGGCGGGACGTGCTCGTTACGACACGGGACCCGCGCAGGAACCGCAGCCGGTTCACGCCGGCCACCTTCTCCTCGTAGGCCCGCCGGTACAGCTCCTCGATCAGATCCAGGTCCGCAACCGAGTAGTTGGTGGAACGGTGCCGGTCGAAGACGGTGCGGCGGGCCTCGGCGGGCGCCCCGTGGAAGAGGTCCACCGTGGCCGGGTCGAAGACCTGGTTGACGAACGGGCTGTCGTCGGCGGGACTGTAGCCGAAACCCCCGAAGACCGAGCAGACCTCGGCCGTCGGATAGCTCCGGTGCAGGTGGTCGGTGATCTCCGCCGCGCTCTGCCCTGCGCCCACGACGACGAAGCGGCGCGGGGCGGCGTCCGAGGGCAACCGGGCCAGCCGGCCCAGCAGCTCGGAGCTGTGCCACACCCGCTCGTCCGGTGAGACCCCGTCCGGCAGGTAGGGGCTCAGGCCCGGGGCGACGACGACGTTGCGCGCCCGGTAGACGGCCATGCGGTCCGTCGGAGCGTGGTGGACCTGCACCGTGAAGTGGGTGATCCGGCCGTCCTCCACGTGCGGCTGGGCGGACACCACCTCGGCCCCGTAGGCGACCTGGTCGCCGAAGTGGCCTGCCGCCCATTCCAGGTAGTCGTGGAACTCCAGCCGGGTCGGGTACAGCGTCTTGTGATTGATGAAGTCCACCAGCCGCCCCTTCGCGGTCAGGTAGGAGACGAAGCTCAGCGGACTCACCGGGTTCCGCAGCGTCACCAGGTCCTTGAGGAAGGCGACCTGCAGCGTGGCACCCTCGATCAGCATGCTCCGGTGCCAGCCGAACTCCGGCTGCTTCTCGAAGAACCGGACGCGCATGCCCGCCGTGGCCGGGAGCTCGGACAGCGCGGCCGCCAGGGCGACGTTCGCCGGGCCGAATCCTATGCCGAGGACATCGAGCATTCCGTCGTCCCCGTGGTGGCCCCACGAGGGCCCGGCTCCGTTCGGCCCAGCCCCGTTCGGCTCAGTTCCGTCCATTGGTCCCACCGTTCATCTCGTTCGTACCGTTCGTCGCGACCGAGGCGAGAGCCTTGCGGTCGACCTTCCCGTTGCCGTTCAGGGGGAGTGCTTCCAGCCGGATCAGTTCGGCCGGCACCATGTACGGGGGCAGCCGGTCGCGCAGCCCGTCCAGCAGCGGCCCGGTTTCGCCTGCCCCGCCGACGTAGAAGAGGCGCAGCACCGTGCCCGCCGGGCCCTCGACGGCCACCGCCGCCGACTCCAGCACTCCGGGCTGGGTGAGCAGCGAGGCCTCCAGTTCGCCCAGTTCGACGCGGTATCCACGGACCTTCACCTGGTGGTCGAGCCGGCCGAGGTGGACCAGGACCCCGTCCACCCGGGCCACCCGGTCACCCGTGCGGTACCAGTGCTCCGGCCCGGGTTCCGCCACCGGCCGTGCGGCGCGGACCGGCTGCCCGTCCTCGTCCGGGTACAGGTCCAGGGCCAGGAAGCGTCCCGCGTTGTCGGCGGGGTCGAGGTAGCCGGGGAATCGCTGCGGGCCGCGCAGGCAGAGTTCGCCGTCCTCGGCCGGGTGGCCGTCCGCGTCCAGCACCAGGTGCTCCAGGTGGGGGTAGACGCTTCCGACCGGAACGGTGCCGTTGGCCGTATGCGGGTCCGCCTCTGAGAGCCGGTGCTCCATGCAGGTCACGGTCAGCTCGGTGGGCCCGTACAGGTTCTCCACTTCACCGGCCGGGGCGGACCGGGCCCAGGTGCGGGCCAGTGCCTCCGGCAGCGGCTCGCCGCAGAACAGGCTCCAGCGCAGACCGGGCATGCCGCCCGGGACGAGCTGGCGCAGCCGCCGGGCGAGGGCCGCCACCGACGGGACCGAGATCCAGTGGGTGATGGCCGCCCGGTTGACGAACCGGACCGGGGCCATCAGGTCGGACCGGTCCGGCAGCACCGCCGTCGCACCGCCGCCCCAAGCCGCGAACAGGCCGAAGACGGAAGGGTCGAAGGTGAGGTCGAAGGTCTGGGCGATCCGGTCCCCCGGGGCGATGGCATAGCGGTCGATGACGTGCGTGAGGAAGGCGCCGACCGCGCGGTGCGGCACCGGCACGCCCTTGGGACTGCCGGTCGACCCCGAGGTGAACAGGATGTACGCGATGTCGTCCGGCCCCGCGGCCACGACGGCGGGCACGACCGGTCCGGGGCCCGCCGCCTCTTCCTCCCGGGCGGCCAGCGGCAGGACGGGCACGCCGAGACCGGGGTCCGGGCCCTCTCGTCCCGTGAGCACGAGGTCGAGGCCCGCCTGCCGGACGATGCGCGCGTTGCGGGCCTGCGGTGCGTCCGGGTGCAGGGGTACCACCGCCGCGCCGAGCCGCAGAACGGCGAGATATCCCGTGCAGGCGGCGGCGCTGCCGCCGGCGAGCAGCCCCACCCGGCGCGGGACCCTGCCCAGCAGGGCGGTGATGCGGCCCGCCAGCCGGCCCGCAGCCGCGTCGAGTTCGGCGTAGGAGAGGGTCGCGTCGGGAGCCGCCACCGCGGTCCCGCCGCCGTCGACCGACCGTGCGAACCAGTCGTAGAGGGTGATCGGCGTGCTCATCGGGTCACCGCCTCGACCGGCAGGCCGGCCCCCGGGGCGTCCGCAGTGGCCTCGGCGAGCTGCGCGAAGGCCTTCCGGACCAGCCCGGCACGGGGCTTCCCGCGCCGGGCAGACGCGGACGCGAACCGCAGGACCATCGGAAGTTCGGACCAGGCGGCCGCCGCCCGGTCAGCCGCCTCCTCGCCCATCTGCGCGCGCACACCGGCGGACCCCAGCCGGAACAGCTGGTGGCGCGAGGCGGCCCACAGGTCCTCCAGATGCCGGCCCAGAAGCGAGGCGTCGTCCGCCAGCAGCTCCGCGAGCACGCCGAACACTTCGTCCGGCGCGGTGATCCAGCCGTCGGCCGGGTCCGCGGCACGGGCCGCGTGGGGAGGCCGCGCCGGTCCGAAGGCCAGCCAGCTGTAGGCGGCGTCCATCGGAACCGGCACGTAGGTGCCCAGGGCCAGTTCGTCCCGCAGCCGCACCTCGGCCCGACGCGGGCTCACCGGGGTCAGCATCCGGGCGAGCTCCGGTTCACCGAGGCGGCCGTGGAAGGACGGCTGGGGGCCGTGCGGCAGGAGCGCGGCGAAGCGGTCTTCGACGAGCCAGCCGTCCCGGCCGGCGTCCAGCAGCCGGACCCAGTGGGGTACGGCGGACGGACCGGCCGGAGCCCACGGCAGCAGGGCGGAGTTCGCGACGGCCAGCACCTGGCCGAAGCGGTCCAGCTCGGCGCGGAGCCCGGCACGGGCCCCGATCCAGTCGGACGCGTGCCGGTAGCCGAGTTCCCGGTGGCCGGATTCCCCGTCGTCGAGCACGTCGAGGCGCGGGTGGTGGGAGAAGGCGATCAGGGCCGTACCTGCGCGCGTGGCGCCCGCTCCCCCGGCTTCCCCGGCGGCGGCCGGGAGCGCGGCGGTCTCCGGGGACTCGGTTGCCCCGGTGGCGAGGGGGCGGACCGCCAGGTGGACGGCGGAGGCGAAGCGTTCGGGGAAGCCGGGGCGCACGGAATCCAGCAAGGCGACGAGGTTGGCGGTGTAGCAGCTGAGCTCGGGCCCTCCGTCGCCAGGACCGCCGAGGGGGTGTGTCATGGAGTTCCTTCCACCGGATCCGCGGCCGACGCGTCGGCGAACGCACAGGCCAAGGGGACAGTCGAGAGGTCGCGCAGGCTCAGCCACGAGTAGCCGTGCCACTTGCCGCCCCGGCTGCCGGGCCGGACGGGGATCCGCCAGGGCCGCCCGCTCAGCCCGCTGCCCTGCGCCTTCACGCAGGACTCCTGGACGGCCCAGACCCAGGCCATCTCTTCTGCCTGGTCGCGCACCGCCAGGTGCGATACGGCGTCGGCGTGCTCGTGCAGACAGCGGCGGAGCATCCCGGGATCGACGCGTTCCTGGGGGTACTGCACGTCCACCCCGACGACTTGGCCGGCCGCCACGGCTGCGGCCACCAGGTCTCCGTCGTGGGAGATGCTGACCCCGAGCCGGGGGAAGCCGGCCACGACCGGCCGGCCCTTGGGCCCGGGGAGCACGGCGGCGTCCCGGGCTTCGGGGGCGACGGCGTCGACGAGGGAGCGCAGCAGACCGCGGCCGGAGAGGAACTCCACAGCGCGGCGGCCGGACAGCGCTGCCCCGGCCTCCAGGTCGGCGGGGTGCCGGGAGGGTGCGGCCCCGCGGCGCGCGGAGCAGACCAGCCAGACTCCGGGCGCCACCCGTGCGGGCCCGAGCGTCACCATACGAGGTCGCCGATGTGGTGGCGGGCCTGGTCCGCGACGGCGCTCAGCACCACATCGGTGGTGCCGCCGCCGACTGCGAACACCGCGGCCTGGGAGCGGAGTTCCTGCAGGCCGCCCGTGGTGAACCCGTCGGCGCCGCGCAGCCGGAGGCAGTCCGCGAGCACCGCTTCCACGGTGTCCCCGGCGGCGGCCTTGAGGACCGCGGCGGCCGAGGTGTCGTACGTCGCGGCGACCCGGGGGGCCAGCCGCTCGCACAGGGCTCGTAGCTGCTGGGCCCTGACCAGTGCACCGGCCAGGCGCTGGC
The DNA here is from genome assembly GCF_040301925.1 of Streptomyces sp. NPDC000075. NCBI lineage: Bacteria > Bacillati > Actinomycetota > Actinomycetes > Kitasatosporales > Streptomycetaceae > Streptomyces > Streptomyces sp. NPDC000075. The sequence goes on along the minus strand of NZ_JBEPFL010000017.1, from coordinate 165,489 downwards.
GGACGTTGTCCCGGTGCAGCAGGGGCCGTCCGTCCGACTCGCGTACGGACAGGCGCTGTTCGGTGTCGGCCAGGACCCTTCGGCACAGGGCCACCGCCCACAGGGCGCCCGCAAGCCGTTCACCGGCCATGTGGCGGGCGAACAGGGCCAGGCCAAGGCCGGCACGCCCGACGACGGCTTCGCGGGGCAGCCTGACACCGTCGAAGGAGACCCGGCCGATGTCCGCGCCCGGATGGATGACGCTGTCCTCGGGAGAGATCTTGACACCCTCGGCGTCCGCCGGTACGAGGGCCCAGGTGAACGAGGTGAAGTGGCGGCCGGGCCGGTGCCTGGCGAGGACCAGCAAGTGACCGGCGCCGGCGCCGGTCACCCACCGCTTGGTCCCGTCGAGGACGATCGTGCCGCCAGGACCCTCCAGGTCCACGGTGGTGGTGAGAGCGGCGAGATCACTGCCGACTCCGTCCTCGGTGGCGGCGAGCGCCACACCGGTCCGCCCGTCGAGGGCGTCCCGCACCACGCGGCCCTGGTGGGTGTTCCCGGCCTGCGGGGCCTCGGCGGCCGTCGCCGCCGCGAGGAGGGGGACGGCCGCCGCGGACCCGACGCACACGTGCAGGGCGGCCCCGAAGGACACGCCTTCGTCGAGGGCCGCGAGCAGGACGGCGAGCCGGCCCGGGTCGTAGGCGGCCGGGGCCCCGTCCGTGCGGGCGTACAGCTCCCGCAGCACGCCGAAGCTGCCGAGTGCGGTCCACACGGCCGCGCCGGAGGCATCGGCGGGGAGTTCCTTGAGTGCCAGGGCGACGGACTCCCTGAACGCAGCGTCGGCCGAGAGTCCCTCAACGGACAAGACGGACCTCCGAGTCCAGCAGCGCAAGCCGCCCGGCGGCGAGCCGCAGCCGGTCGTTGCTGTAATTGAGCGCGGCAGACCGCAGGTCGCGCAGGGCCCTCTCGAGCCCGGTGGGCGAGTCGCGCAGGTAGCCGTGGCGCAGTCCGAGCAGGTCGACCAGGTCCTGGACGGCCGCGTGGCACTCCTCGGAGGCCGTCACCTTCAGCGCGTTCAGCAGCAACTGGCAGGCGGGGGTGGTGAGGTCCTCGGCCGTGGCCGTCATGTCCACGGTGCGCAGCAGCAGCGCGTGCACCGTGTCCAGCCGCCGGCGGGCGGTCGCGAGCCGGGTGAGCAGCAGTTCCGAGGACAGGTCGTAGCGGCCGCGTTCGGCCGGACTGCGCAGCAGGGCGACCACGCGCGAGAGCGCTCCGCAGGCCGTGCCGAGCCAGGCCGCCGACCAGCCGATGTGCGCGAGGGGTGCGAAGACGCCGCTCGCGACGTCACGGAACCGGCCGTGCTCGCCCACCACGTAGTGCCCGGGGACCTGGCCCGTCAGCCGCAGACCGACGCTGTGGCTCGCTCGCATGCCCAGGGGCTGCCAGTCCCCGGAGGGCGTGATCTCCAACAGCTCGCGCGGAGCGTAGACCAGCGAGACGTCACTGGGCGAGTCGGAGTACGGGCTGCGCATCGTGATAAGGAAGCCGTCCGCGTGCAGACCACCGGTGACGATGGGCGCGAAGCGGTCGACCATGAGCGTACGGCCGGCCTCGTCGCTCTCCAGCGGAGACCCTGAGCTGAGCAGGTGCCCGCCCTTGCCCGCCTCGGTGGTGACGGACGCGAGGTAGATCCGCCCGGCAGCGATCTCGGGGAGCAGTTCGTCCCGGAGGTCCTGGCCGGCGTACCGCGCCAGTGCGGCCACCTGCTGGCAGTGCATGGTGAAGATCATCGCGACGGACATGTCCGCGCGACCGAGCCGCTGGGTGACCTCGCTCATCTCCCGGACACCGCCGCCGAGTCCGCCGTAGGCGGCCGGGACCAGCAGTCCCATCAGACCCGACGCGCGCAGCGCGGACAGCGCCTCGACGGGGAACGAGGCCAGCTCGTCGTTGCGCCGGCCGTGCTCGGCGACGACGGCGGCTACCTCTTCGACCGCTCCCGCCCAGCCGGCCTCCCCCGCCCCTGCCCGGCCGCCGCCAGGAAGGGCGGGGGCTTCGTCCAGAGCCGCGGTCACGCGCCCACCCCCTGGGCCTCCCGGGCACGGTCGACGGAGCTCCACAGGCCCTCGACCGTCGCGAAGGTCGCCTCCGTCAGGTCCTCGTCGTCCAGGACGACTCCGAAGGTGTCTTCGATGGCGAACAGCAGCTCGATGGCCTGCATCGAGTCGAGGCCGAGGCTGCGCAGGTCGGAAGCGGCCGTCAGCTCGTGGTCACCGATGAACTTGAGGAAGGGGGGGAGCAGTTCGATGAGCCTGGTGTCCACGGACACGGGACACTCCTTTCAGTGGGAGCCGCGCACGAGCGCGACACGGGAGAGATGGACGGGGGCCTCGCCCGGCCGGTCGGTGTCGACGGCGGCTTCGACGGGCAGCGGATGCCCGAGGAAGGCGACGAGGCTTGCGTACAGTCCGTACGCACCCACGTTGGGCACGGTCAGACGGTCGCCCGGCACCAGTCGCGGCAGCCGGGCGCGGCGGTCCCAGGTGTCGAGCGGGGTACACAGCGGGCCGCAGACCATGGTCTCGACGGTCTCTTCTCCCTCGGCTTCAGCCTCGGCCTCGGCCTCGGCAGGACGGGCGGCCGTGTCGAGGTGCGGAGTCAGCGGGGGCAGCCTGCGCAGCCCCGACATGCCGCCGAGGTGGTTGATGCCGCAGTCGAGGACGACGATCTCCTTGCCCTGCGAGCGCTTGGCATCCAGCACGGTGGTGAGCAGGGTGCCCGCGGTGCCGACCAGGTAGCGGCCCGACTCGAAGGCGAGGCGCGGGGCGTCGCTGCGCCAGCCCGGGAGTTCGGCATCCAGCATGGCAGCGAGAGGGCGGGCGAGCCCCGTGAGGTCCAGGGGCTCGCCGGCGGTGGCGAAGGGGGCGCCGAAACCGCCGCCGAGGTCGAGGACGCGCAGCTCCACGCCTTCCCCCCGCAGCACCTGCGCGAGGTCCCGGAAGGTCTGCGCCGCCCGGGTGAACTGGGCCAGCAGCGCCTCGACGGTACCGAGGTTGGTGCCCATGTACAGGTGCAGGCCGATGATCTCGGTGTGCGGCCGGTTCGCGAAGAGCGCGGGCTCCTCGCGGATCCAGTCGGCGTCGGCCCCGAAGGGCGACGGCACACCGGTCATCACCAGCGCCTGTCCCGGAACGGGCTGGTCGTCGTTGACCCGCACCAGGCAGCGGGCACGGACCCCTTGTTCGGCGCACAGGCGGTCGAGCTGGTCGAGCGCCGTCGGTGAGTCCACCGAGAACTCGCGCACGCCGGCCGCCAGCGCGGCGGCCACGTCGCGGTCCCGCTTGCCCGGACCCGTGTAGAGGACCGTCCCGGCGGACCAGCCGGCCTCCAGAGCGGCTTCGAGCTCCCCGGGCGAGCACACCTCGGGCCGTGCCCCGGCGGCGCGCAGCGTGCGCAGGACGGCGGGATGCGGATTCGCCTTGAGGGAGTAGTACAGGTCGCGGTTGCCGGGGAGCGCCGTGAGCAGACGGTCCGCGTTGGCCCGTACCTCGGCGAGGTCGTACACGTACGCCGGTGTCTCGACGGAGCCGGGAAGCAGGGCCACGGCGGAGAGCGGGGACACGGCGGGCAGGGCGGGGGTCCCCGCGGGCCGGCTCATCGAGACGCTCCGTGCGCCGCCGTGACCGGTTGCTCCCGCGCCCAGGCGCGCACGGCGGCCCGGTCGATCTTGCCGTTGGCCGTCAGCGGCAGCGGCCCGCGTACCAGGCAGGTGCGGGGAATCTTGAACTCCTCGATCTCCCCGCGCAGGGCGGCCAGCACCTCGGCGGCCGTGAGGGGACCCACGACGACCAGGACGGCGTCCGTGCCGTCGCGCGGGGGGAGCAGCGCCGCCGCCTCCACGCCGGGGACGCGGCACGCGGCGGTCTCGACCTCGATGCCGCTGACCCGGAAGCCGCGCTCCTTGTAGAGGTCGTCCCCCCGGCCGGAGAAGTAGAGATAGCCTTCCGCGTCCAGATGGCCGAAGTCACCTGTGCGCAGTCGCGGCGGTCCGCCGGCCTCGCGGGTGAAGCGGGCCTCGGTGAGCTCCTCCTGCCCCCAGTAGCCGGACATGACGTGCGGCCCGGAGACGACGAACTCGCCGCTCTCCCCGGGCGGCAGCCGCCGCCCGGTGGCGTCCTCGACGTGCACCTCGGTACCGGGCAGGGCACGGCCGCTGGCGCCGGGCCTGGACAGATCCCCGTCCGGGGGCATGATCGAGACCCGCTTGCACTCGGTCAGCCCGTACATCAGCTGCACCCGCAGGGCGGGCAGTGCCGCGCGCAGGGCCACCAGCGTCCCGGCGTTCATCGCCGCGCCGGTGCTGGTGAGCAGACGCAGGTCCAGGGGGCGGGGGGTGGTGCTCCGGCCGAGCAGCCGGGCCAGGTTCTCGGCCACCGAGGGCACGGCGGCGAGCACGGTGGCACCTGTGCGTGTGAGGTGCCCGGCGAGGCCGGGGCCGGCCTCCGCGGGCCGGCCCAGATGTACGTGAGCGCCGCTGAGCGAGCCGAGGAAGAGCTGGTAGAGGCCGTAGTCGAAGGAGAGCGGCACCGGGCAGTAGACGATGTCGTCCGGGCGGTAGGCCAGTTCCGTCTGGATGGCCCGCGCCGCGAAGAGCATCTGCGCGTGGGTGCTGACGACGGCCTTGGGCAGTGCCGTGCTGCCGGAGGTGTACACGAGGCAGGCCACGTCGGAAGGGTCGGCGCGTCGCTCCGGGTAGGCGGCCGGCGGTCCGTCGTGGGCGGCCGTGTCGCGGGCCTCGGCAGCCGGCAGTACGCGGATCCCGCGGGCCTCCGCGGTGGCGAGGGCCCCGGGGTCCTCGGCGACGAGGAGGGCCGGAGTGCAATCCGCGAGCACGTGCTCCAGGGGGCGGCCGGTGGTCTGCTCGTGGAGTACGGAGAACGCGGCGCCGAGCCGGGACACCGCGTGGCACAGCACGGGGATCAGGGTGTCGGACGGTGCGACGATCACGACGCGGTCGCCGGGACGCACACCGAGGCCGTGCAGCCGGCCGGCCAGACGGCGGGAGTGGTGGGCGAGCGCGGCGTGCGTGAGGCGGTCGGCTCCGCCGGAGACCGCGGGCAGGTCCGGCCGGAGCGCGGCGGCCCGGTCGAGGAGGTCGTGCAGCAGTACGGCTGCGCCGTCGGCCGCGGCGGTCGCGGCGGTCAGGTCGGCCGGAGTGGCCGGGGCGACCGGACTGGCCGTGGTCGCCGTGGTGGCAGGAGTGCCCGTGGTGGCGGGTGCGGTGGTCATGCGGGATCCTTCCTCGTCGCTGGTCCGCTGCGGCGCACGGCGGCGACCAGGCCGTCGAGCCTGCAGATGACTTCGGGCACCAGGTCGGCGGCATCGAACTCGATGCCGAGGTCCGTTTCGAGCCGCTCGACCAGCTCCACCGCCAGGAAGGAGGTGAACCCGGGCAGCGTGTCCAGGGACGTGCTGTCCGACAGCGTCCGGACGTCGGTGCCCAGCAACGTGGCGGCGGTCCGCGCGACCAGGTCGTACAGCGCCGTGCCGACACCGTCACCGGCCTCGTCGTGCTCCCTGCGGCCCTCCTCGTGCTCCGTGTGCTCCTCGCGCCCCCCGGCGGGCCCTGCCACATGGCCGGGCTCCGCGGCGAGCAGCCCGGCCAGCCGGTCCAGGGCGCCCACCGGTTCGGCGCGGCCCCGCTCGACCCGGCGGCAGGCCAGGAACACCTGTTCGCAGAGGGCGTCCCAGGAGCGCAGCCATTCCCGGGTCCCCGGCCGCTCGGGCAGACCTGCGGCCGCGCGGTAGCGGACCGCCAGCTTCCGGGTCCGGGCCAGCAGCCAGGTTTCGAGGCAGAGCCGGCGCAGGGCCTCGACGCGGTCCGGGTGGCTCGCGTACCGGGACATGTAGAGGCCCACTTCGGCGGGACCGCCGTGGGTCGCCGACGGCGCGGGAGCCGCGGGCAGGGCGACGGGGCGCAGCAGCACGGCCACAGCCGCGTCGGGCAGGGTGGCGGCGAACTCGGCCGGGGTCATCCGCCACTGGCCGGGCTGGGCTTCACCCCACGGGGTCACGTTCCGATAGGCGTCGGTCACCAGCACGGACGTGCCGTCGAAGGAGAGCAGGAAGCTGTGGGACATGTGCTGCCGGCGGTGGTACGGCACCCAGGGGAGGTGGAAGGCATCGGCGACGACGTAGACGGTCTCGCCCGTGCGCTCTGCCTGCTCCAGGATCTCCGCCGCGTCGGCCCCGACGGTGTACGCGTGCACGGCCAGCCCGAGCACACGGGCAGCGGTGGCGAGGTGGGCGTCGAGGGTCGGCTCGACGGTGGGGAGCCCGCCCGTACCGGACGAACGTGGCCGAAAGACGGTCTCGGCCCCCATCCGCAGGTGCGTGGCGGGGCCGTGGTGGTGGTCGGCGAGTACGGCCAGATTGGCCTGCACGCAGTCCAGTTCGGCCGAGTGCACCTGCTCGGCGGTCCCGATCCCGACTTCCCGGAACGCGGCGGCGGCCACCGGTGTGGTGGGAGCGGTCACCGCGGGTCCGTAACGACCGTGGACGCTCCGAGCACCGCTTCGACCAGGTCTGCCACGGTCTTCAGCGGGCGGCCCAGGAAGATGTCGTCGGGCAGCTCCGTGCCCAGCTCGTCCTCCAGGGACATCAGCATGCCCACGAGCCCGAAGGAGCTGACCGTGAGCAGCGGGCCGTCCAGGAGTTCGTCGTCCGCGACTCTCTCGACGGGGACGGACAGCCGGGACTCGGCGATCACCAGACGCTTGACGGCGGTGTCGACGGTCGCGGCGTCCAGCGCAGCGGGCACAACAGGCATGACTGTTCCCTATGTTTGGCGATACGGGGTGGGGCGGGGCGTGTCGCGAAGCGCGACGGGCAGCGGGACGGGGCGCGGACGGCCGGCCGAAGGGCGGCGGGAGGGACGGCACCGGGGCGGGCCGGGCGCGGCCCGGCGGGCGCCGGACTTCAGCGCAGGGAGTCGGTGACGACCCGGGTCGTTCCCGTGCCCTGGACGACCCAGCTGTGGGTGAGCAGCGCGGCGATGGTGACCGGGCCGCGGCTGTGCATCCGGCCGCTGCTCAGGGTGAGTTCAGGCCCCATGCCGAGCGTCGGTCCGTCGTGCAGCCGGAGTGATCCGTTGACGACGATCGTGGCGGCGTCCACGCGGCGCGTGAATTCCTCGGCCGTGGTCGGGTCCTCGGTGAGAACACCCTCGGTGTGCGCGGATCCATAGGTCCGGATGTGGGTGATCGCGGCATCGGCGTCATCCACGACGAGCACGCCGAAGGCGGCGTTGAGGAACTCCCGCCCCAGGTCGTGGCTCTCCAGCAGCTCGATGCGGAGGTCACCGCTGGTGCGGGGGATCTCTCCCAGTTCGGGGTCCAGGCGCAGTGTCACCGGCCCGCAGTGTGCGGCCGCGGCCAGCAGGGCGGCGGTGAAGGCCGGGGCGACGGCCCGGTCGACCAGAACCGTCTGCAGGCTGTTGCACATGACCGGGTTGGGCACCTTGCTGTCCAGTGCGATGCCCGCGGCGGTGACCAGGTCGGCGGTCCGGTGGACGTACAGGTGGTTGAATCCACGACCGCTGGCGATCACCGGGGCCGTGCTGGTGTTGCGGCAGTAGTCGATGAGCGCCCGGCTCTCACGGGGCAGTACCGCGTCCACGGCGTCGCGACGGGCCAGCAGGGCCCGCAGCAACCGCCGGTCGGCGGCCTCGGCCACGGTGACCAGCCCGGTGGGCAGGTCCGCGGCGCGCAGGGCGGCCTCGGCGACTTCGGCGAGCACGGCGTTGGCCGACCGGTTCTCGGTGCCGCCGTGGACGACCACGGCGTTGCCGACCGACACCGGCAGCAGGGCGGCCTCGAACGTCAGCCAGGGGCGTGCCTCGTGCACCATCAGGACCACGCCGAGGGGTTTGGGTACGGTCCGCAGCGTGCCCCAGCCGGCCAGTGGCACGGGCTCGCCGGCACGGGAGACCTCCGGCAGCATCGTGCGGATCTGGGCCGCCAGATCCGTGAGCCGGGCGGTCTCGGCCTCCGGGAAGCGCAGGAGCTCGGCCTGCGAGCCAGGCATGCCGCGCTCCCGCGCGGCGGCGGCGTCGGCGTCGGCCGCGGCGCGGAGCCGGTCAGCCGCTTCCGCGAGCCCGTCCGCGAGCGCCGCGGTGTAGCGCGCGTAGCGGGGGTCGCCGACGGGCGGTGCTTCCTCGGCTGCGGCTCGGGCGGTCTTGAGGATGTCGTCAGTCACGGGGAGTGCTTCCTGCGGGGTCGAGGGCGTGGATCCGCACCTGGCGTTCCAGCGAGCGGACGGTTGCGTAGTCGGCCATGACCTGGGCCCGGTCCTCGTGTGCGAGGACGACGAGCCCGAGGACGGAGAACAGATCTGTCGTGTGGACCACCGCGTCTCCGTCGGAGTGGGGGAAGCGAGTGCGGTAGTGGCTGGCCAGTGCGTCGACTCCGGCCAGCGCGCCGGTGTTCTCCAGTACGCCGTCGGCGCGGGCCGAGAGGAAGACCGACAGGACCGTACGGGTCTGCTGGTAGTCGCCGGCCATCCGGCGGCCGCCGGAGACGAAGACGTCGGCGAGCCGGTCCACCTGGCTGCTTCCGGTTGCCAGGCGGGCGAGTTCGGGCTGTCCGCCGCCGTGGAGACGTGTTCCGCACTCCACCAGGCGCGGTCCGGCCGGGGTCATGATGATCTCTGTGTGCCCGGCGCCCCAGCGGACACCGAGCGCGTCCAGCACTCCGTGGGTGTACGTCACGAGCGAGGCGTGCCCCTGCCGGTCGTAGGGGACGAACTCGACGCTGTCGTACATGGCCATGCGCCCGTTGATCCGGCGCTTCGTGTAGCGCGCGATCGTGCAGAGGGTGTGCTGCCCGGCGTAGCTCACGGTGTCCACGACGAATTCGGTCCCGGAGACGAACTCCTGGACCACCACGGTGTCGTTCACCTCGCCGAGGCGGTTGACCCGCCCCAGGAGGGCGTCGAAGGCGGGCCGCCAGTCGTGGCCGGGCTCGACCAGGGTGACCCCGTCCGTCCCCGCGGACGCCGGGGGCTTGAGTACGAGGGCGTGTCCCTCCAGACCCGTCTCGCGCAGCCAGTCGGCGACCCGCGCGGGATCCTCGGTGGCGAGGGTGCGGATGACCGGCAGTCCCGCGCGGGCCACCGCCTCCTGCATCAGCCCCTTGTCGCGGCGGGCCGTGGACAGGCCGGGTGCGTTGGCGTGCAGCGGAGTGAGGGCGGCGGCGAGCCGGTCGGCGGTCTCGACACCGGATTCGGTTCCGGGCAGTACGCACAGGGGACGCAAGGGGCGCAGACGGTGCTCGAGGTCGGGCGACCAGGGGTGCACTGCGGCGAAATCGGCGGGCCGCAGGCCGCGCGAGGTGAACGCGGCCTGGGCCCCCGGGGAGGAGATGACCGCGACGGCCGGCACTCCGCGCAAGGAGAAGGCCGGGGCCCATTCGTCACCCGAGGAGAAGGGGTCCACGATGACGGCGGGAGAGCGCAACGACGAGTTCCTGCTCATCGGTTCGGCGGCGAGCCAGCTCAGGGCCACAGCAGGGAGAAGGGCCGGGCGACGGTCGGGGTGCTCTCGTCGGAAACCGATGAGGCCACCGGGCCGGCCGCGACGACCCCCCAGCCGGCGGAGGACCCCGGGAGGCTGGTTCCGGCCCACGCGGAGACGAGTGCCACGGCGGAGAGTACGACGAACAGGGCGGAGCGGTGGCCGGCGAGAGAAGACATGGGGACCTTCCAAGGAGCGGGGCGGGGCGGACGACGCCCTTGGCCCTACGGGGCTGCTGGAGTGGAGAGCGGCGGCGCATCCGGGTGACGGGGCGTCCGGCGATGGACCGGCGTCCGGGAACCAGCGGGATCGCTGCTCGGGATGCGGTACTTCGGCGGACCGCTCGGCACGGCCGGTGGAGCGTTCCTCCGGCACTTCTCGATCATGACCCGAAACCGCCTGCCCGATCCAGGGAAATTCGTGTCCGCAATCGGAAGCGTCCGGAAGCGGACACGGGCTGGAAACCGACTGTTAGAGTTGGAGTGGAATTCCTGACGGTCTTGCATCTCAAATATTGGACCTGCCTCCTCTCACCATGCAGTCCGCCAGGCGGCCTCCTTTCGCCGTAAAACGGAAGGAAGAAGTGGGGGACTTCATGAAGACGAACCAGCAGGACATCGTGAGAGCGGTGTACAGCCGCGCTCTGGCGGATGCCGATTGGCACCCACACGAGGTGATTGAGCAGTTCGGGTGGAATCGCGCCGAATACGATGAAGCCGTGCGGGTGCTGACCGACCTGCATTTGATCGTGCCCTCGTCCAGTACTCCCAGCGGCTGGTACGCGCTGTCGCCGGAGACCGCCGAGTACCAGCTTCTGCGCCAGACATCGCGGCTGGCCCTGGAGGCTCTCGACGAGGCCGCCCGCGCCCAGGAGACCATCAAGGGGCTGCGGGACCACCTTCCCCGCCTCCAGGAATCGCCGTCCGGCTTCCAGGTACAGACCATCGTCGGTGCCGCCAACATCGGGGCCGCCCTGGAGGACGCCGCGCACGGTGCCCGCCGCCGCGTGCTGTCCATGCACCCGGGGCGCCCACTGCCCGCGTCGATGGTCAACGACGGTCTCGAGCGGGACGCCCGGGTACTCTCCCGGGGCATCGAGCTGCGGACCATCCACATGGCGTCGACCGCGGCCGTCCCGCACATGACGAACTACCTGCGCCGGCTGTCGGCGATCGGCGGACAGGTGCGCACCCTTCACACCCTGCCCTTGCGCATGATCATCATCGATGACGACCTGGCCTTCGTCCCGGCTCCCACCGCCGCCTCCGACGGTGTCGGCGACAACTCCTCGGCCCTCCTCATCAGGGACAGGCGCATCGTGCGCATCCTGGAGCTGCTGTACGAGCACAGCTGGGACCGGGGCCTGCAATTGCTGCCCATGGCAGAGGCAGCCGAGGAATCCTCCGGCGCCGACGCCGAACCGTGGCAGCCGACCGGCCGCCACCAGGAGCTTCTGCGGCTGCTCAGCGCGGGCAGCACCGACGACGTGATCAGCCGCCGGCTGGGCGTGTCCGAGCGGACGGTCCGGCGGCTGGTGGCCGAGCTCCTGGAGCAGCTCGGCGCGGACAGCCGGTTCCAGGCAGGCGTCAACGCGGTGCGCAAGGGGTGGCTCTAAGCCCCGGTCCTCGCCTCCGGCACCATCGGGGCACAGGCCCCCCTCGTACCGACCGCAATGCCGTCCCATCTCAGCATGTGACACATCCGAGCAGGTATATACGGCGGCTTCCGGCACCGGCCAGTTCCGGTTCCGGACAGGCCATTTCCTGGCACCCGGGTGTGTTTGCGCCAGAGAATCGAGGAGCGCAGCCACCCCGAGCCCTTCACACCGCCATTCGGCCCGATGCCGTATGGCCGGCTCTTGGGTCGGACATTTCAACACAGGTGCGCCAGTTCTGGTTTTGGCCGCGCCAATTCCTCATTCGGAGAGCACCCACGTGCGCGCAGGCTCTTCACTGGCGTGCCTGTCGTTGGCGAGGAAAGGACCCGCTCGTATGTCTCTGCTCCCTTACGCCAGGACCGTGGGAGACAGCACCCTCCCCTACTGGCACCGGAGCGAACCGCAGCTAACGGCGTTCCACCTGGATCCGTCGTACACGCGGCTGAAAGAAGAATTTCCGCAGACGTGGACGAATCTCGTCAAGGCGAAGTCTTACCTCGACGCCCTCGCGCTTTCCGACAGCCACGAGGGATTCGGCACCGAGCAGCACGCGGAGTACACGCGCGAGCTGACCGGCCGGGTCGCCCGGGAGTTCGAGGAGATCGCGTCGGCGGAACGTCAGCCGGGCGGTCGCCCGGCGCTGGCGGCCGCCGCGGCCGAAGCCGGCCGGCTGTTCACCGCGTACGCGCAGACGGGCGAGTGGGCCACGCACACCGTGCACGAGCCCGTGCAGGGCGAGCCTTGGCTCTACTGCGGCCCGCTGAACACCTGGGGTTCGCGCACCACGAAGGTGCCGGTCGGCCTTCTGATCGCGGTCGAGGACCTGGACCTGCAGGTCCACATCGACGCGGTGGACGCGGAGTTCGAGACCGTCACCGCGACGGTCGCCGCAGCGCACGGCGTCGCGCCCGTCTTCATCGACGCGCGCCCCGCGATGCGCACCATGGACCTGCTGCTCGGCGGCGGGGAGACGAGCTTCGGGCACAAGAACTTCGCCCACTTCTTCCCGCTGGAGAGCCCCGAGGGCCAGGTCGCGGGCGATGACTTCACCGTGGTCTTCACGAACGTCCACCGGGCACGCATCGAGCGCTGCTCCCTCCCCTTGTTCGAAGCCGCGCTCGGGGACCGGGCCATCGAGCCCGTCCCGTCGGTGGACCGCCTGCTGGCGGCTTCGCTGGCGTGGTTCCGCTGCCACGACTTCGGGCACTTCTGGCGAGCCTCGCGTGACGCCGGCAAGACCTGGGTCGGGGACAACGGGCTGACGCCCTTCGAGTGCATGTCGCTCGAGGAGACGTACGCCGACACGCTCGGCCTGCTGTGCGCCGCCCGCTTGGTCGACGGAGGCGACCTCTCCGCGGCGTACAACGTCGAGCTGATCCGCTACCTGTCGCGCGACTCCCGCCGCTTCGCGGACACCGTCGCCGCCACGGTCGGGATCGGCTGGCTCGCGGAAGCGGGCATCGAACTGCCCGCGTCGCTGCCGCTCTGGCTCGACAAGGGGGCCGACGCACTGGCCGAACTGGCACGCACCCTGCACCGCGTGCTGTGGGTGGAGGGCGCGTCGGCGCAGGACGTGGCACGGCTCGCGGCGGCGTCGACTGCGGGCCGCGAGGTCGCGCGGACGTACGAGGACCTGTTCTCGGCGATCCCGACCGATCTGGTCTTCATCCAAGGCTGATCCCGTCGCAGGTGGGGCGCCCATCAGGCGCCCCACCTGCTTCACCTCGTTCGACACCGTTCGAAACACTGAAAGGAGCCCGCACCATGGGCGAGATTGTCTGGCTGGGCGTGCTGTTCGGCTGCGGAGCGGCCGTTTCCGTGGGTCCGATCTTCGTCACGATCCTCCACGAGGCGGTCACCCGGGGCTTCGCCGCGAGCTTCAAGGTGATCCTCGGCTCAGCCGTCGCCGACCTGATCCTTCTGCTCCCTGCGCTCGCGTTCACGTGGATCATCGCGACCCTCGCCGACGCGAACCTCTGGGTGGCGATCGTCGGCGCAGCCGTCTTCACCTTCCTCGGCCTGCTCGCGTTCCGTGATGCCCGGCGGTTGTGGAAGGCCAAGGAGCCGGTCGAGCACCCGGGGGGCTGGGCATTCTGGAAAGGCGTTGTGGGCAACCTGGTGAATCCGCTGACCTGGACCTTCTGGCTCGCGACCGGTACGCCGACGATGCTGCGCGCCCAGACGCTCGAAGGGACCTGGGGACTGGTCGTCTTCACCGTCGTCTGGTTCGTGGTGGCCTCGGGCCTCGAAGCCGTGATCGCCTTCGTCGTGGCCCGCTCGGGCCGCCGCATCGGAACCCGCGGCCAAGGCCTTCTGACCGCGGTCTCCGCGGTGCTGTTCCTGGCCCTGGCCGGGATGATGGTCGTACGGGACGTCGTGCCCGGCCTGACAGCCTGACGGCCAGGGCCGGAGGGGTCCGGCATGGCCTCGTCGCCGACGGCAGCGGCTGCGTTCGCGGCGTCCTCTTCCACGTCGAGGGCGACAACGGCGTCCGGACGGCAGGCCGTTCTCGGCGCCGGAATCCGGCCGGAGAGGCCGCTCTCAACGGCGCCTGGCCCAGAACCCGGCATCACCATGCCCGTGGGCAGGCAGGAAAGGCCGATGACGACCAGCGCGAAGCCAGGGCCGGGGATTCACGAGGCAGACGTCGTCGGCCGTGGGACTTGGCGGCTGCTGCGATGTCGTTCGACGACGAGTGGGCCGCAGACAAGACGGCCGTAATCATGCGATGAAACAAAGCGGACAGTACGGGCGGCTCCGCGTCGGCGCCGGGCTCGGCCGACTACGTCGTCGAGGACGACGATCTCGGCGAGATCGGCCACGCCGCCAAAGGCCTCCTCAACGGCCAGGGACCTGCGGGGAAGCACCCGGACGCGGCAAGCGAGAGCGCCGGCAGCAGCCTGAAGGGGGACGGCTTCGACACCGGTACCGCGCTCTCGGGGGTGACCAAGCCCTGGGAGACGCAGCCGTACGACCCGAAAGGGAGGCCCGGCGGCGACGTACAGGACAAGATGCCCGAGGACCTGCAGCGCACCTCCGCCCGCGCCGAGTTCGCGGCGGCCGTCGACGCCGGAGCCACCGGCCGTCAGCCCGGCGGCCCGCCGCACCCCGTGGGCACCCGCCACGGCGGCGCTGAGACGGCGATCTTCGGCCTCGGCCAACCCCGTCCGTCACGGCGAGGCTAGGGGCTGACGGCGAGGAAGAGGTAGGCGGCCAGCAGGACGAGGTGGACCCCGCCCTGGAGGAGGGTGGCCCGGCCGGGGACGACCGTGAGGGCGCCGACGACCACCGTCAGGGTGAGCAGCACCATGTGGATCGGGCCGAGGCCCAGCAGGAGCGGCCCCTCGAGCCAGACGGAGGCGAGGGCGATGGCCGGGATGGTCAGGCCGATGCTGGCGATGGCGGAGCCGTAGCCCAGGTTGAGGCTGGTCTGGACGCGGTCGCGGCGGGCGGCGCGGACGGCGGCGAGGGTCTCGGGGAGCAGCACGAGCAGGGCGATGATCACGCCGACGACCGCCTGGGGCAGGCCGGCGTCGGCGACGCCCCTCTCGATGGTCGGGGAGACGGACTTGGCGTCGCCGACGACCGCGACGAGGGCGGCCAGCAGCAGGCCGAGGCTGGTCAGGGCGGCGCGGGCGGTGGGCGGCTCGGCGTGGTCCTCGCCTCCGGCGGGAGTGCCCGTCGGCACGGGCAGGAAGTAGTCCCGGTGGCGGACGGTCTGGACGGCGATGAAGAGCCCGTAGAGCGCGAGGGAGGCGACGGCGGCGAAGGTCAGCTGGGCGCTGGAGAACTCGGGGCCGGGCTTGCTGGTGGTGAACGTCGGCAGGACCAGGCTGAGCGTGGCGAGGGTCGCGACGGTGGCCAGGGCGGCGCCGGAGCCCTCCGCGTTGAACACGGCGACCCGGTTGCGCAGGGCGCCCACGAGCAGGGACAGGCCGACGATCCCGTTGCAGGTGATCATGACGGCGGCGAAGACGGTGTCGCGGGCGAGTGAGGCGGTCTTGTCTCCGCCATCGGCCATCAGGGTGACGATGAGGGCCACTTCGATGACGGTGACGGCGACGGCGAGGACGAGGGAGCCGAAGGGTTCGCCGACCCGGTGGGCGACGACCTCGGCGTGGTGGACGGCCGCGAGGACCGCGCCCGCGAGGCAGAGCGCGACCAGGCCCACCAGTGGTCCGGGCAGGTCGCGGCCCCAGCTGAGGGCGAGCGCCGCGAGCGCCACCACGGGGACCACGACGGTCCAGTCGGTCAGGGGGGATCTGCGCGTTGCCGTACTCATGTCAGCCAAGTTGCCAGACCGGCCGCCCCGGTGCGGCGCAAGGCGCGCGCCCGGGCCCCCCGAGTGGTACTTCTCACGAAATATCGGACCTGCTCCGGGTACGGGGCCGGCCCCCTCCGGCAGGCCCTCCGGGGCTTCCGGAGCTTCCGGACGGCCCCCCGGATGACTCATGATCGGTACATGACGAGCGACCGTACGAGACGGGTGGAACTGATCGAGGCGGCTGGGGGCGAGGCCCGGTTCGCGGGCCCGGCGACGGGGGACGAGCGGCCGATGCTGCTGTCCATGCTGGCGGCCCAGCGCACGACGCTGGAGCTCAAGTGCGCAGGGCTGGACGAGGAGTTGTCCCGGCGGTCGGTGGAGCCGTCGACGCTCTCGCTGCTGGGCCTGGTCCGCCACCTCGCCGATATGGAGCGGCAGTGGTTCCGGCGGGTGCTGGACGGGCAGGAGGTGGCGCCGCGCTTCTCCTCGGCGGCCGATCCGGACGGGGACTTCGACGGCGCGGTGTCCGGTCCGGGGGCGGCGGAGGAGGCCTGGGCGGCCTGGCGCGAGGAGGTGGAGTTCGCGGAACGGTTCGCCGCCGGGGCGCCCGGTCTGGACGTCGAGGGCGAGTCACCGTGGCGGGGGAAGGTGTCGCTGCGGTGGGTCCTGATCCACATGATCGAGGAGTACGCGCGCCACAACGGCCACGCCGACCTGCTGCGGGAGCGGATCGACGGGACCGTCGGCATGTGACCGGAGGGACCCGTCACACCGCGCGCTCACGCCCCTCCCAGTAGGGGTCGCGCAGACGCCGCTTGTAGAGCTTCCCGTTGGGGTCGCGGGGCATCGTCTCGATGAAGTCGACCGACTTCGGGCGCTTGTAGCCGGCCAGCCGCCCTTCGCAGTGGCGCAGGATCTCGGCGGCCAGCCCATCACCCGCCTCGTACCCCTCGGCCGGTTCCACGACGGCCTTGACCTCCTCGCCCCAGCCCTCGTGCGGGATGCCGAAGGCCGCGGCGTCCGCGACCGCCGGATGGGTGAGGAGGGCCGACTCGATCTCGGCCGGGTAGATGTTCACCCCGCCCGAGATGATCATGTCGATCTTGCGGTCGCGGAGGAAGAGGTACCCCTCCTCGTCGAGCAGGCCGAGGTCGCCGACGGTGAAGAAGTCGCCGATCCGGTTCTTGCGGGTCTTGCCCTCGTCCTTGTGGTAGCTGAAGCCGCCGGTGTTCATCTTCAGGTAGACGGTGCCGAGTTCGCCGGGCGGCAGCCGGTTGCCGTCGTCGTCGAAGACGGCGAGCTCGCTGATCGGCCAGGCCCTGCCGACGGTTCCCGGCTTCTTCAGCCAGTCCTCGGCGGTGGCGAAGGCCCCGCCTCCCTCGCTGGCCGCGTAGTACTCCTCCACGCACCGGCCCCACCAGTCGATCATCGCCCGTTTGACGTGGTCGGGGCAGGGGGCGGCGCCGTGGATGGCGTGCCGCATGGAGGAGACGTCGTAGGCGTCCTTCGTCTCCTGCGGCAGGGCGAGGAGGCGGTGGAACTGGGTCGGCACCATGTGGGTGTGCGTGCAGGCGTGCCGGTCGATGAGGCGCAGCATCTCCTCCGGGCCCCACTTGTCCATCAGGACCAGCGGGTGCCCGATGTGCAGGGACGCGCCCGCGAACTGGAGCACCGCCGTGTGGTACAGCGGCGAGCAGACGAGGTGGACGTTGTCGTCGAAGGGGCGGATGCCGAAGATGGCGAGGAACCCGCCGAGGTACGTCTCCTCCGGGGGTTTGCCGGGCAGGGGACGGCGGATCCCGCGCGGGCGCCCCGTGGTGCCGGAGGTGTAGTTCATGACCCAGCCCAGGGTGCGGCCGTCCGGGGGCCCGGGGTTCTGCCCGTCGAGGAGGCCGGCGTACGGGCGGAAGCCCGGGACGGCTCCGACGGCGTAGCGGCGGTCGGCGGGCAGTCCCGCCTCGTCGGCGGCGGCGGTCGCCGCCCCGGCGAAGCGCTCGTGGGCGATGAGGACCTTGGCGCCGGAGTCCGAGACGATCCAGGCGATCTCGGGGCCGACGAGGTGGTGGTTGACCGGGACGAGGTAGAACCCCGCCTGGGAGGCGGCGAGGTAGGCGGTGATGAACTCGACGCCGTTGGGCAGGACGACGGCGAAGGCGTCCCCCTTCTCCATCCCGGCCGCGCGCAGCCCGTGGACCAGGCGGTTGACGTCGGCGTGCAGCCGTCCGGCGGACCACTCCTCGCCCTCGGGGGTGACGAGGACGGTGCGCCCCGGGTCGGCGGTGGCCTGCGCCCAGAAGCCGTTGGGGGGCTGGTCACTCATGCTGATCACACCTCTCGGGGACGGCCGGCGATGCGGTTGACGCGGTCGATGGCACGCTCGAAGCCGCGGGTGAGCTCGTCGAAGACGTCCTGGACGGCGCGCTCCTCGTTCATCCGGCCGACGATCTGGCCGACGGGGGTGCCGAGCAGCGGGCCGACCTCGTACTTCTGGATCCGGGAGACGGCCTCCGCGACCAGCAGCCCCTGGAGGGGCATGGGCAGGGCGCCGGGTCCGGCCGGGTCGTCCCAGGCGTCGGTCCACTCGGTGCGCAGCTGGCGGGCGGGCTTTCCGGTGAGGGCGCGGGAGCGGACGGTGTCGCCGGAGCCGGCGGCGAGGAGCTTCTCGGTGAGGGCGCGGGAGTGGAGTTCGGCCTCGGTGGTGGTCAGCCAGAGGGAGCCGAGCCAGACGCCCTGGGCGCCGAGGGCCAGCCCGGCGGCGATCTGCTCGCCGCTGCCGATGCCGCCGGCGGCGAGGACGGGGAGCGGGGCGACGGCCTCGGCGATCTCGGGGACCAGGACCATGGTGGCGATGTCCCCGGTGTGGCCGCCGGCCTCGTAGCCCTGGGCGACGACGACGTCGATGCCCGCTTCGGCGTGGCGGCGGGCGTGCTTGGCGCTTCCGGCGAGGGCGGCGACGAGGATCCCGTGGTCGTGGGCGCGCGCGATGACGTCGGCGGGCGGGGAACCGAGGGCGTTCGCCAGGAGTTTGATGGGGTAGTCGAAGGCGACGTCGAGCTGGTTGCGGGCGACCTGCTCCATCCAGCCGGTGATCCGCCAGCCGGAGGCCTCTCCTTCGGGGAGCTCGGGTACCCGGTGCTCGGCGAGCTTGTCGCGGACGAAGTCGCGGTGCCCGGGCGGGATCATCGCCTCGATGTCGGCTTCGGAGATGCCGTCTACGGCCTTCTTGGCGGGCATGACGACGTCGAGGCCGTACGGCTTGCCGTCGGTGTGCACCTGCATCCAGTCGAGGTCGCGTTTGAGGTCGTCGGGCGCGGTGTAGCGGACCGCCCCGAGGACGCCGAACCCGCCCGCGCGGGTGATGGCCGCGGCGACCGCCGGAAAGGGCGTGAAGCCGAAGATGGCGTGCTCGACTCCGAGTTTCCTGCTGAGCTCCGTCTCCATGGGCGTGAGGATGCCGCAGCGGGGCGGCCGAGGGAAGAGGTTTTCTGATGCAGTGTCAGATTCTTGCGGCCCGGCCCGTGCGGAGGGTACGTGGCGGACGGGCAGATACCCAGTAGCGTGCGGAACGCCTGCGGCGGGCCGCGCAGGACACGGGCTCCCGGCCCGGGCGCCACGGGCGCGCATACGGACGGCCGGCGGCCGGGAGCCGGGGGCGCACGAGGACGGCGTCGGCGTCGGCGTCGGCGAAGGGCGCACGACGGGGCGGTTGGGAGAGGGAGAGGAGGACCGATCATGACGGAATGCACGGGGGCCTGCACGACGACGGCCGGAGCGAGGGCCGAGGCCGGGGCCGGAGGCAGGGACGCGTCCGGGGCCCGGGCGAGGGACACAGCCGGGCTGATGGAGGAGGCCGGGGCCCGGGACGGGGCCGGGGAGACGGCGACGGCGACGGCGACGAGGGACTTTGCCGGGGCCGGGGTCGGTGGGGAGCCGGGGTGCGGGCGGGGGCCGAGTCGGCGGGGGGTTGGGGCGCGGTTGCTGGCGCTCGGCGGGGTGCTCGTGCTGCACGCGGCCCTGCCGGGCGGGTCCGCGGCGGCCGCGGGCGGGCCGTCCGAGCGGCGCGCCCTCCAGGGGCTGCGCCTGCGGTACGGGTCCGCGCGGCAGGCCGGGCTGCTGGAGCGGCACCTGGAGGGGGTGGCGGAGGAGGCCCGGCGCTTCCTCGGCCCCTCCCCCGAACACCCCTACTACGCCGGGGCCGTGGTCCTCGCGGGGCGCGGCCGCACGGTCGCCCTGCACCGGGCGATGGGGGACGCCGTCCGGTACGCGGACTACGACGGGCGCACCGACCGGCCCCGGGAGTTCCCGGCCGCCGACCGGATCGCCATGGCCGAGGACACCGTCTTCGACCTGGCCTCCCTCAGCAAGCTGTTCACCTCCATCATCGCCGTGCAGCAGATGGAGCGGGGCCGGCTGGAGCTGGAGGCCCCGGTGGACCGGTACCTGCCGGAGTTCACCGGAGGCGGCAAGGAAGCCGTCACCGTCCGGCAGCTGCTGACGCACACCTCGGGGCTGCGCTCGTGGGCGCCCTTCTACCAGGAGTCCACCCGCGAGGGGCAGTTGAGGCTGCTGTGGTCGGTGCGGCCGCAGGACACCCCCGGGACGGTGTACCGGTACTCGGACCTGAACCTCATCGCGCTCCAGCTGCTCCTGGAACGGATCACCGGTCGCACTCTGGACACCCTGATCCACGACGAGATCACCGCTCCGCTCGGGATGCACCGCACGCGCTACAACCCCCCGCGCGCCTGGCGCCGGTCCATCGCCGCCACCGAGGTGCAGCGCCCCCCGTGGTCGGGCCTGGACCGGGGGCTGGTGTGGGGCGAGGTCCACGACGAGAACGCGTACGCCCTCGGCGGGGTCGCGGGCCACGCCGGCGTCTTCGGCACCGCCTGGGACCTGGCCGTCCTCTCCCGCGCCCTGCTCGACGGCGGGGTCTACGCGGGCCGGCGCATCCTGAGCCCCGCCTCGGTCGAACTGCTCTTCACCGACTACAACACCGCCTTCCCCGGCGACGACCACGGCCTCGGCTTCGAGCTCTACCAGCACTGGTACATGGGCGCCCTGGCCACCCCCCACTCGGCCGGCCACACCGGCTTCACCGGGACCTCCCTGGTCCTCGACCCCTCCACCGACTCCTTCCTCGTCCTCCTCGGCAACTCCGTGCACCCCGTCCGCACCTGGCGGGCCGGCAGCGCACCCCGTGTGGCCACCGGCAACCGCTTCGCCCGGGCCGTACCCGTCCGTACGAAGCACGGCGGCCCTGCCTGGTTCTCCGGGATGGACACCGGCGGCTCGGGCACCCTGACCCTCCCCCCGCTGACCCCCGCCACCGACGGGGCCCGCCTGCGCTGCGCCGTCTGGTGGGACACCGTCCCCGGCGCCGGGGCCTTCCACCTGGAGGCCTCACCGGACGGCACCACCTGGCAGCCCGTCCCCTTCTCGACGGTCCGCACCACGGGCGGTACCCCGGAGCAGTGGCCCGACGGCTCGGCGAGCGGCTGGTCGGGCCGCATCTGGCACCGTCTGGAGGCCCCCCTCCCCACCTGGGCGGGCCGAGAGGTCAGACTCCGCTTCCGCCACGCGTCGACGGGCCGCTACGTGGGCCGGGGCGTGTACGTGGACGTCATCCGGGTCTCCGAACCCCGCGCCCTCCTCTTCTCCGAAGACCGCCCCCGGGACGCCGCCCGCCTCGAACCCACGGGCTGGACCCGCTCGTCGGACTAGTCACCCCGCCCGGCCGCTGAACCTAGGCCCTCCCGGCGCGGCGGCCCGTCACCACCAGGTCGCCGTCGGGGGTGCGGTGGGCGAGCCGGCCCGTGCGGAGGTAGCCGTCGGGGGTGAAGGAGCGGGCGTCGCGGTCGGGGGCGCGGTAGTAGCCGCGGACCGTGTGCGGGCCCCTGGCGAGGAGTTCGCCCGTGGTGCCGTCGGGTACGGGGTCACCCCCGGCGTCCACCAGGCGGATCTGGTCGTCGGGCGAGAGCGGGCGGCCGTGGGTGGCGAGGGCGTCCGCGCCGGGGTCGCAGGGGCGGGTGAGGGTGAGGAAGCCCTCGGGCGTGCCGAAGACCTGCTGGACGCGGCAGCCCAGGGCGGCGCCGAGGCGTTCGGCGGTCGCCCGGTCCGGGGGTGTCCCGGTGAGCTGCGCGAGGCGCAGGGCGGCGGGGGCCGGCCCGGCGTCGAGCCAGTGCGCGGCGGCTTCGGTGGTCAGGGCGGTGACGGTCACCCGTTCCCGGTCGAGGAGCGGCAGGCAGGCGGCGGGGTCCGGTCCGTCGGCCAGGACGACGGTCCCTCCGGCCGAGAGGGTTCCGATGATGCCCGGGCTGCCGAGGACGAGGTCGGACGCGGCGGGCAGCGCGGCGAGGTACACGTCCTCCTCGGTGAGCGACAGCAGTGCGGCGGCGGCCGTCGCCTGGTACGCGAAGTCGTCGTGGGTCCGCGGGACGAGCACCGTGCCGTCGGCGACCAGCAGGAAGGCGACCTGCCCCGCGCCGAGCGGGAGCGCCGGCTCGGGCGGGGCGTCGAGGGAGCCCAGCGGGGCGTACTGGCAGTTCGACGGGTCGGTGGTCAGGCCGCCGTACGGGGACTCGGTGCCGGGTGCCTCGTAGGTGAACACCCTGCGCAGGAAGGGCCACCGGGCGGCGATGTCCGCGGCCATCGCCGTGTGGTCGAAGCCCCGGTACGTCGAGGGGCCGACGTAGCCGACGGCCTGGGCGGCCCGGACGAGTTCGGGCACCTCGGGCTCACGGCAAGAGGGCGGGCAGAACACGGGGACGAGCCCGGCGCGCATCAGCGCGAAGGCGGTGACGACGAACTCGGGGACGTTCGGCAGCTGGACGACCACCCGCATCCCGGGCCGCAGCCCGCGCCCCCGGAACCCGGCGGCCATGCGGTCCGCGCGCCGGTTCAGCTGCGCGTACGTGAGCCGGGTGTCACCGTGGACGAGCGCGGTGCGCGGCCCGTACTGGAGGGCCCAGCCGCGCAGCAGGTTGTCCAGGGTGTTGCCCCGCCAGTGGCCGGAGGCCCAGTAGTGGTCGACGAACTCCTCCGGCCAGGGCGTACAGCCGTCGAGCAGCGATGTCACGTTCC
Organism: Streptomyces sp. NPDC000075; assembly: GCF_040301925.1. Classification (NCBI taxonomy): domain Bacteria; kingdom Bacillati; phylum Actinomycetota; class Actinomycetes; order Kitasatosporales; family Streptomycetaceae; genus Streptomyces; species Streptomyces sp. NPDC000075. The sequence goes on along the minus strand of NZ_JBEPFL010000017.1, from coordinate 142,935 downwards.
TACCCCTCCCCGTTGGTCCCGCCCAGCCAAGCCGCCCTCCCCCGGACCGGGCAATGCGCCGTGGCGACCATCGGGGACGGGCCGCTTCGGCGGAACGTCCAACCGGTCAGTCGCACCTGTCGCCGCTGAGGCAGAGCGTGAACTCCAGGCGGGGGCGGGGCTCGGGAGTGGGGTGGGAGCGGTCGCGGTCGTGCTGGTCGAGGACGAGCAGGGCGGCGACCCCGGCGGCGAGCAGGAGGTGGGCCACCACCGTCCAGCGGGCCCGCGAGACCATCGCGACCACGGCGAGGACCAGCACGGCGACGAGGCACCGCGACAGCCACACCCGCCCCGCGAGCTCGGCCGCCTCGATCCGCTCCCGGTCCCCCTGGGCGGCCCACCCCTCCATGCCGTGCCCGAAGAGACCGAGCACGATCACGACGGCTTCGAGGAGCAACAGCAGGACGGCGACGGTGACGTCCGCACCGGTCGAGGTCCGGTGGGACCAGGGCCGGTGGCGGCGGCGCGGGGCTTCGGCGGGAACGTGTGTCATGCCGTCACCCTGCCGGGGCGCCTCCGGGGCGCACATGAGTACGCGTACTCAAGGCCCCGGCGGGCCGCGGTGAGTAGGTCAGGCGGATTCCCGGATCAGGCAGAACGGGTGGCCGGCCGGGTCGGCGTAGACGCGCCAGCCCCGGGCGTCCGGGGTGGCGTCCAGGAGGGTGGCGCCCGCTGCCAGGGCGTGGGTCTCGGCTTCGTCCAGGTCCGCGACGGCGAAGTCCAGATGGGCCTGCTGGGGGTGGGCGGGGTCGGGCCAGCGCGGCGGCAGGTGGCCGGGGACCCGCTGGAAGGCGAGGACCGCGCCGGCGGGGGTGTGGAGGGTGGCCCAGTGGTCGTCGCAGGACCAGCGCCGGTCGGGGCGGTTGACCTCTCCGCCCAGCAACGCCTGGTAGAAGCGGGCGAGTTCGAGGGGGTCGGGGCAGTCGAGTACCACGCACTGCATTTCGGCGATCATGACGGGAGAGCTTAGATGGCGGGCGCCGTCCGGCGGGCATACCGTGGAAACGCGGGGGTGGCCGACGCGGGAGAGTGTCATGTACGGGCATGTGCGCAGCATCAGCGACGACGAGCCCATCGCCATGATCAAGGTCAGTGTCTACCGGCCCGATCTGACGCTCATCGACCACGTCTACACCGACGAGGACGGGTACTACGCCGTGGCGGTCGCCGCCGGCGAGCCGGTCGCGGTGCGGTTCGACACCCATCACTCGCTCGTCAACGCGGAGAAGTGGCAGCCTTCGGCGGTGGTCGGGGTGATCACCGATGACACGGTGCCGCTGGACCGCCGGCTGGTGCCCGTCGGGCAGTTCGCCGAGACCGCCACCGGGGTGGACGTGCTGGGCGGGTTCCTCCTCGCCTCGGCGGTGGAGGAGGACGCGGGTTACGCGGTCTCGGCGGCGGCACGGCTCGCCCAGATCAAGACGAACACCACGCTCCTCCAGGGCGTCCAGAACCTCCTGCTGCGGTACTTCGAGGGCCCGCGGACCTGAGCCGGCGCCGCCTCGCGGGGATCAGCCCGGGGCCGGGGCGTCCAGTACCGCGTCGAGCATGCGGCGGACGGTGGCGGTGAGTTCGGCCGGGTCGGGGGCGGGGCGGGAGTGGGCGAGGGCGCCCGCGAGGCGGTCGTAGAGCAGGCCGTCGGCCCAGGCGGCCAGCAGTTCGGCGGACTCCTGCGGCTCCCGCGCGCCCAGCGCCGCCAGGACCGCCACGCCGCGCGCCCGGACGGCGAGGCCCGCCTCGCGCAGGTCGGGTTCCAGTTCCGGGTTCCGCGCGGCCTCCAGGCTCAGCTCGAAGCGGGCCAGCTGGCGTGCGCGGCCGGCCGTCAGCCAGTGGTGCAGCAGGGCGCCGAGTGCCCGTGCCGCCTCGTCCCGGTCGGCCGGCGGGCTCGCCGGGCCGTCGGCGACGTTCAGCTCGGCCAGCCGCCGGTAGCAGGCGGCGATCAGGGCGGTCCGGGTGCGGAAGTAGTACGAGGTGCTGCCCGCCGGGAGCCCGGCGGCGCCGTCGACGGCGCGGTGCGTGAGGCCGCGCAGACCGGCGGAGGCGACGAGGCCGATCGCGGTGTCAGCGATCAGGGTGCGGCGGTCCGGGGCGGGTCCGGGGGTGGTGGCGGGTTCCTGGGTGGACATGGAGCCACTCTACAGCTGTAGAGTGAGCGGTGAGCCCTCTACGGATGTAGAGGATCGTTCGCGAACGCAGGAGGCCGTGCCATGCCCGTACGCCAGCGCCACGCCGTCGTCGCCGGAGCCGGGATCGGCGGGCTCACCGCCGCCCTCGCCCTGAGCCGCCAGGGCTGGAAGGTCACCGTGTGCGAGCGGGCGGACGGGCCCACCGCCGCCGGCGCGGGCATCGTCCTCGCTCCCAACGCCCTGCGCGCCTTCGACGCCATCGGCTTCGACCCCGCCCCCGAGGCCGCCCGCCCCACCCCGACGGCCATGGGACTGCGCCGCCCCGGCGGGCGCTGGCTCAACCGCGCCGACCCCGCCGCCCTCACCGCCCGCTACGGCCGGACCCCGCTCGCCCTGCACCGGTCCGCGCTCACCGCCGCGCTCGCCGCCGAGCTGCCGCAGGGCGCCCTGCGGTACGGGGCCGCCGTCACCGCCGTGGACGAGGCCGACGGGCGCGCGGTGGTCCGTACCGCCGCCGGGGACCTCACCGCCGACGTGGTGATCGCGGCGGACGGCATCCACAGCCCGCTGCGCCGCAGCCGCTTCCCCCGCCACCCCGGCCTGCGCTACAGCGGCGAGACCGCCTGGCGCACCGTGCTGCCCGCCGGGACGGCGCCCGCCGGCATCGAGGCCGCCGAGACCTGGGGGCGCGGTCAGCGCTTCGGTACGGTCCCGCTCGCCGACGGGGCACTGTACGCGTACGCCACCGCCGTCGTCCCCGAGGGGTACCGGCCCGCCGACGTCCGCGCCGAACTCCTGCGCCGCTTCGGCACCTGGCACCACCCGGTCCCCGCCCTGCTGGAGCGGATCGACCCCGCCCGGGTGCTCCGGCACGACCTCTACGACCTGGCCGCCCCGCTCCCCCGGCTGCACCACGGACGCATCGCCTGGATCGGCGACGCCGCCCACGCCATGACCCCCAACCTCGGGCAGGGCGGCTGCCAGGCGGTCGAGGACGCCGTCGTCCTGGCGCATCTGCTGGCCGGCCCGGACGTCCCGGCCGCGCTGGCGGCCTACACCCGGGCGCGGCTCGCCCGTACGGACGCCATCCGGGTCCGCGCACGCCGGGCCGGCCGGGTCGCGGCCCTGGGGAACCCGCTGGCCGCCACCGCCCGCGACCTCGCCTTCCGCGCCCTGCCCGCCCGCGCCTCGCTGCGCGCCCTGGACGACCTGTTCAACGGCTTCACCCTGCCCGGCCGGGCCGGGTAGGGCCGAACGGGGCGGGGCGGAATGCCCGCCGTGCCCGGGGGCGTTGGGACTCGCTGTCGAGGGTGTTGACCGTGCGATCGAACACAGGGAGAACGGCATGACGAGCGACATCGACTGGGACCACCCCGCCGACCCCAAGCCGGGCAGCTGGCAGCTCGACCACCTCCGCCGGTACGTCGCGTCGGACGGCGCCGACGGCCACGCGTGGCGCGGTACCCGGACCCTCCTGCTCACCACGGTGGGCCGGGTCTCCGGCAGGCCCGTGCGGACCCCGCTCATCTACGGCGAGGCCGACGGCCGCTACCTGCTGGTCGCGTCGAAGGGCGGTGCCCCCGAACACCCGCTGTGGTACCGGAACCTCACCGCCCACCCGGAGGTGCGCATCCAGGTCGGCCCCGAGGTCATGCAGGGCACGGCGCGCACCGCCACCGCCGAGGAACAGCGCGCGTACTGGCCGGTGATGGTCGGCGAGTGGCCCGCGTACGACGAGTACCAGGCGCAGACGGACCGGGCCATCCCGATCGTGGTGATCGAGCCGGACCGGGCCGGCTGAGGTCGGGCGAAGCCCGGCCCCGGGCGGGGGTAGGCGGCCGGAGGTCAGCGGTCAGCGGTCAGCAGCGCCATCGCCGCGTTGTGGCCCGGGATGCCGCTGACCCCGCCGCCGCGGACCGCACCCGCCCCGCACAGCAGGACGTTGGCGTGCTCGGTCTCCACGCCCCACCGGCCCGCTCGCCCGTACGGCCAGGACAGGTCGCGGTGGAAGATGTGCCCGCCGGGCAGGCGCAGTTCCTGCTCCAGGTCGAGCGGGGTCTTCGCCTCGATGCAGGGACGGCCGTCGGCGTCGAAGGCCAGGCAGTCGGTGAGCGGTTCGGCGAGGTGGGCGTCGAGCTGGGCCAGGGTGGCGGTGAGCAGGACCTCGCGCGCCTGCCGGTTGTCCTTCTCGAACAGCCGGGCCGGGGTGTGCAGTCCGAAGAGGGTGAGGGTCTGGCAGCCCTGCTCGGTGAGTTCCGGCCCGAGGATCGTGGGGTCGGTCAGCGAGTGGCAGTAGATCTCCGAGGGCGGTACGGACGGCAGCTCCCCGGCCGCCGCCTCGGCGTGGGCGCGCCGGAGCTCCTCGTAGCCCTCGGCGATGTGGAAGGTGCCGGCGAAGGCCTCGCGGGGGTCCACCGAGGTGTCGCGCAGCCGGGGCAGCCGGCGCAGCAGCATGTTCACCTTGAACTGGGCGCCCTCGGGGGCCCGCAGCACCGGGTCCGGGCTCTCCCCGAGGAGTTCGGCCAGCGCCCTCGGGGAGGCGTTGACCAGGACGGTGCGTCCGACGACCGTGCCCTCGCCCCCCGCCGTCCGGAAGACGACCTCGGCCGGGGAGGTGCCGTCGGTGTGGATCCGCAGCGCCTCGTGACCGGTGGCGATCTCCGCGCCGCCCGCACGGGCGGCGTCGGCCAGCGCGTCCGTGAGCGCTCCCATGCCGCCGACGGGCACGTTCCAGTCACCGGTGCCGCCGCCGATGACGTGGTAGAGGAAGCAGCGGTTCTGGGCGAGGGAGGGGTCGTGGGCGTCGGCGAAGGTGCCGATCAGGGCGTCGGTGAGGACCACGCCCCGGACCAGGTCGTCGGCGAAGCGCTCCTCCACCGCCCGTCCGATCGGCTCCTCGAACAGCATCCGCCAGGCCTGCTCGTCGTCGATCCGCGCCCGCAGCTCCTCACGGGTGGGCAGCGGTTCGGTGAGGGTGGGGAAGACGCGTCCGGCGAGGCGGCCGGTGGTGGCGTAGAAGGCGCGCCAGGCCTCGTACTCGCGGTCGGAGCCGGTGAGCCGGGCGAAGGACTCCCGGGTACGGTCCTCCCCGCCGCCGACGAGGAGTCCGCCGGGGCGGCCGCCGCGTTCGAAGGGCGTGTACGAGGACACCGTCCGCCGCCGTACCCGGAAGCGCAGCCCCAGATCGCGGACGATCTTCTCCGGGAGCAGGGACACGAGGTAGGAGTAGCGCGAGAGCCGGGCGTCGATCCCGGCGAAGGGCCGGGTGGAGACGGCGGCGCCGCCGGTGTGCCCGAGCCGCTCCAGGACCAGGACGGAACGGCCCGCGCGGGCCAGGTAGGCGGCGGCGACGAGGCCGTTGTGGCCGCCTCCGACGATCACCGCGTCGTACACGTCGTGCGCGAAACCCCGGGAGCCTGCGTCAGCGGTCATGGCTCTTGGTAACACACCTGACCGAGCCGCTCCAGACAGTGGGCCTCGTCGGCGTGGGCCAGGACGGTGTCCGGGTGCTCGTCGCCGAGGGAGCGCTCGCGGATCCCGGACAGCTCCCGGTAGACGGGCAGCGCCTGGTCCCAGCGGCCGAGCCGGCCGAGGCCGACGGCCAGTTCCCGGCGGCTGACCAGGGTGTCCGGGTGCTCCGCGCCGAGCGCCTTGGCGCGGGCCGCGCCCACCTCGCGGGCCTCGGCCACCGCCTCCTCCCAGCGGTCGAGGCGGCCCAGGTTGACGCCGAGCACGTGCCGGGCCCGCAGGGTCTCCGGGTCGGCCGCCCCGTAGGCCCGGGTGCGGTCGCGGACCAGGGACCGGAACAGGTCGAGGGCCTCGGCGGCGCGGCCGGTGCGGCCGAGCGCGATGCCGGTCTCGTAGCGGGCGGCGAGGGCGTCGGGGTGGTCCCGGCCCAGGACGCGCTCGCGGGCGGCGGCGACCTGGCGGAACACCGTCAGCGCCTCGTTCCAGCGGCCGAGCCGGCCGAGGGCGTAGCCGACCTCGTAGCGGGTCAGGAGCGTGTCGACGTGCTCGGGGCCGAGTACGGCGGTGCGGTCGGCCGCGACCTCGGCGGCGGCCTCGTGCGCCTCGGCGTGCCGCCCGAGGGCGCCGAGGGCGCAGGCCAGGTTGTGGCGGCAGCGCAGGGTGTCGGGGTGGAGCGGGCCGGTGGTGCGGACGCGGGCGGCGAGCACCGTCCGGTACATCTCGTACGCCTCGCCGTGGCGGCCGAGGCGGCCGAGTTCGTACGCCTCCTCCTGGCGGGCGGCCAGGGTGTCGGCGTGGTCGGGGCCGAGCACGCGCGCCCGGCCCTCCGCCACGGCCGCGTACACGGCGAGGGCCTCCTCGGGCCGGCCGGCCCGGCTGAGGGCGAAGGCGCGGATGTGCCCGGCGTCGAGGGAGTCGGGCCGGCCCGGATCGGTCGGGGCGTGCGTACGGACCACCGCCGTTCCGTAGGCGGTGGTCAGCCGGGGGTCGTCGGCGGGGGCGGGCCGCAGGATCCGCTGCTCGCCGGACGGGGAGCCGGGCCCGGGGTACCCGTCCGGGGCGAAGCCGCCGGTGTGACCCGGCCCGGGTACGGCGAGGTGGCCCGGCCCGGGCACGCCGAGGTGACCCGGCCCGGGCACGCCGGGGTGACCCGGCCCGGGCACGCCGGGGTGGCCGGTACCGGTCCCGTCGGCGTACCGCGGCCCGGGGACGGTGGCGTGACCGGTGCCGGCCGTGCCGGTGCCGGCGGACTCCGGGGCGCCCGCGTGACCGGACGGGAACACACCGGGGTGACCCGAAGCGGACGGGTGACCGGACAGCGGCAGGGAGGCCGTGCCGGACGCGGGGGCCGTCGCCGTGCCGGGGACCGGGCCGCCCGCCGGCCGCCCGCCGCCGGGGTGAGCGCCCGGCGGGTGCGGGTGGCCGGTCCCGGCCGGGGAATGCGCGCCGGCCGGGCGGCGGGGGGCCGTCCACGAGCCGGTGAGGACCGCCCACTCGCCACTGGCCGGCCGGGCGTCGATGCCCGCCTTGCGCCCGGCGGTCATCCCCGCGGCCCAGGCGGGCAGCGGGCCCCGCTCGCGGGACGCGCCGGGGCCGAAGCGTGCGTCGACCAGCCGCCGGTGCAGGTGGCGGGCGTCCCCGGGCCGCTCATCGGGGCGCTTGGCCAGCAGGTCGAGGACGATCCGCTCGAAGTACTCGGGCAGCTCCGGCCGGTGGTCGCGCGGCGGCACCGGCGCGGTGTCCCGGTGGCCGACCAGCACGGACCAGGAGTCGCCGAGGTCGAACGGCGGGGCCCCGGTGGCGATCTCGTAGAGGACGCAGCCCAGCGAGTAGAGGTCGCTGCGGTGGTCGACCTCACCGCCCGCGATCTGCTCGGGCGACATGTAGTGCGGGGTGCCCATGGCCATGCCGCCGCCGGTGAGCTTGGCGGTGAAACCGATGTCGTGGGCCAGGCGGGCGATGCCGAAGTCGCAGATCTTCACCGTGCCGTCGGTGAGCCGCATGATGTTGGCGGGCTTCAGGTCGCGGTGGACGACGCCCTGATCATGGGTGTAGCCGAGGGCGGCGGCCATCTGCTCGGCGATGTCGAGGACCACGTCGACGGGGAGCGGGCGCGCCTCGTTCTCCTCCATCAGCTGGCTGAGGTTGCGGCCTTCGAGGAGCTCCATGACCAGGTAGAGGGGCCCGCCGGCGGCGCTGTCGTCGCCGAAGTCGTGCACGACGGTGACGCCCCGGTGCTGGAGCGAGGCGGCGACGCGCGCCTCGCGGCGGAAGCGCTCGCGCAGCACCTGCGTGAAGTGCGCGTCCTGTTCGGCGCCGACCGGCTTGAGGCACTTCACGGCGACCTGCCGGCCCAGCGACTCGTCGCGGGCGCGCCACACCTCGCCCATGCCGCCGCGCCCGATCAGATCGAGTGACCGGTACCGGCCCTGGATCAGTCTGGACTCCGCCATGTCTTAAAGCCGCCCCCGTCGTCGTGCCCGTCGTCGTATCGCGCCCTCCCCAGCCGGTCCAGTATGGCCGCTGACTTACGCAGTGTGTACGCGGAGGGGCGGCTCCCGGGGCCCAGTCGGCGCATCGCTCTCAAGATGTGACCTGGAGGCAGCTGCCAGCGTAGACCTGCGGGAATGCTGCGCAGCACGCGACCCGTGAGGCGCAGGCGCCGGGTGACCGTGCGTGAGGGAGGTGCGGGCCGGCCGTACAGCTGGTGCGCCCAGCCGGGGAGGGTCGCGTAGGCGAGCCCGGCGAGGGGCCGCCACAGCAGGTTTCGGCCAGGAACGAGCAGCGGGGGAACGGGTGGTGAGCGCAGGAAGGCGTCGACGGCCCGGGCGTCGGACCCGGCGGCGAGCCGGGGCCGGACCCGCTCGAAGTAGGCGGCCAGGGCGGCGGTGTCGCCGGGCGCGGTGGCCGGGTCGAGGCCCACGAGCCGGGCGTTGACGCGGTTCTCGTCCACATACCGGTCGGCCTGGGCGGGAGTGAGGGGAACGCCGGACCGGCGCAGTACGTGCAGGAAACTGTCGATCTGGGCGCAGTGCACCCACAGGAGCAGTTCGGGGTCGTCCACGGGGAACCGCTCGCCCGTGTCCGGGTCGGTGGCGGACAGCCGGCGGTGGACGGCGCGGACGTGGGCGCCGGCCCGCTCGGCGGCCCCGGTGGTGCCGTAGGTGAGGGTGCCGACGAAGTCGGCGGTGCGCAGCAGCCGCCCCCAGGCGTCGTCCGCGAAGGAGGAGTTCTCCAGGACCCCGCGGACGGCGCGCGGGTGCAGGGCCTGGAGGTAGAGCGCGCGGACCCCGGCGATCCACATGACCGGGTCGCCGTGGCAGTGCCAGGTGACGGACCCGGGCCCGTACAGTCCCGGGTCGGCGCCGTCGTACGGAGCTCCGCTCATCGCCCGCCTCCCGCGGGGAGCCTACCCAGCCGGGCGCGGGTCCGACCGTCCCGGCGCGGCGCGGCGTGAAACCGCCGGGCGGCGGCGGGCGGGGCGTCAGCGGTGCGTCAGGACCGGGCCGGACGGCGTCAAGGTCCCGTCAGGGGCCGTCGGCGGGCGTCCGGTGGCGGGGATAGCTTCGGTGGCGCGCCCCGGACCGCCTCCCCGCAGCCCGGGGCGCCCGAGCCCGTACGTCATCCGTGGTTCCCCTGGGAGGGCCCCATGTGTTTGTTCCAGTACGACGACGACCCCGAGCCCGAGGAACGCGTCCCGGCCGGACTCCTGTACGTCCCGGTCCGGCCGGGTGCCGGTGAGGTGGCGCTGCGGCTGTTCCGCACGCCGCTGGGCGCTCGTACCGCCGTCGGCTTCACCCGCGCCGAACGGCTGGCCGCCGTCCTCGGGGCGGGGCACCCCTGGATCCGGCTCTCCGAACCGGCGCTGCGCGCGCTGGCCGAGCCGCTGGGGGCGACGCCGCTGACCGTCGACCCGACGCTGACCGCGCCTGCGCCCTCGGGGGATTCCGGGGGCCGTGCCGGGGACGTCACGCGCGCCGACGGCGCCGGCGCCGTCCGGGCCGTCACAGCCACCGGGGCCGCCGGGGCCGCAGGGGTGACCGGGGCCGCCGAGGCCTTCAAGGCCGTCTGAAGGGGGAGGGACCGTCATGACCGTCGAAGTACTCCCCGAGGTCGCGGCCGGTGCCGACGACCTCTGCGTCTGGCCCGCCTCCACCGCCCGGCTCCCGCACGGCGGCCTCGCCGTCGGCGGGGTGTCGCTGGCGGAGGTAGCCCAGCGGTTCGACACCCCCGTCTACGTGCTGGACGAGGGCGAGGTGCGCGGCCGCTGCCGCACCTACCGGGACGCCCTCCCCGACGCCGAGGTGCTCTACGCCGCCAAGGCGTTCCTCTCCCGCGCGATGGCGCGCTGGGTACGAGAGGAGGGGCTGGGCCTGGACGTGTGCTCCGCCGGGGAGCTGGAGCTGGCCGTCACCTCGGGGTTCCCGCCCGAGCGCATCGTCTTGCACGGCAACGCCAAGTCCCCCCGGGACATCGCCTGCGCGCTACGGCTCGGGGTGGGGCGGATCGTCATCGACGGCACCTCGGAAATCGCCCGGATCGCGGCGGCCGTGGGCCCCGAGGGGCGCCAGCGGGTGCTGGTGCGGGTGGTGCCGGGCGTCGACGCGGGCGGCCACGAGAAGATCCGTACCGGTACGGAGGGCCAGAAGTTCGGGCTGTCCGCCGTGGACGGGAGCGCCCAGGAGGCCATAGCCCGGATCCTGGGCCAGCCCCGGCTCGAACTCGCGGGCCTGCACTGCCACATCGGCTCCCAGATCACCACCGTGGACCCCTACCTGGTGGCGCTGGGCCGCATGGTGGAGCTGATGGCCGCCGTGCACGAGGCGCACGGGGTCGTCCTGCCCGAGCTGGATCTGGGCGGCGGGCACGGCATCGCCTACCGGCCCGGCGAGCCGGCCCTCGATCTGACCGCGCTGGCGCGGGAGTTGCGTGCCGCGCTGGCGGGGCGCTGCGCGGCCGCCGGGCTGCCGGTGCCCCGGCTGACGGTCGAGCCCGGGCGGGCGATCGCCGGGCCGGCGGGGGTGGCCCTGTACCGGGTGCTCTCCGTCAAGCACTCCGGCGGGAGGGTGTTCGTGGCGGTGGACGGCGGGATGAGCGACAACCCCCGTCCGGCCCTGTACGGGGTGCGCTACGCGCCCCGGCTGGTGGGGCGGCGCTCGGCGGCGGGCTCCTGTACGGCCACGGTCGTCGGGCGGCACTGCGAGGCGGGGGACGTCCTGGCGGCCGACGCCGAGCTTCCGGCCGACGTCCATCCGGGCGACCTGCTGGCCGTCCCGGTGGCCGGCGCCTACCAGCTGTCCATGGCCTCCGGCTACAACATGGTCGGCCGGCCGCCGGTGGTCGCCGTCCACGAGGGCACGGCCCGGGTGCTGGTGAGGCGCGAGACGCTGGAGGACTTCCGGAGCCGGGACCTGGGCGGCTGAGCCGCCGCACTCCGCCGGGGGCACGTGAGCCGTCCGGTCCCGGCATCCCCACACCGGGGGCCGGACGGCTCATGTGGTGTGCGACGGGTACCGGCGCTCGATCGCCTCGATCCGGGCCCCCCACGGGCCGGATGCCGCGCCCTCGGACGGGTGCGATGCCCCGCCGTCGGCTGTGCGCCGCGGAACTGCCATTCCGCTCCGTCGCCCCTCCAGTCTGCTGCCGTCGCAGGCGCCCCCATGACCCCCTTGACGTGTTCCTTCCGTTTGTTCACCGATCCTTGACGCGCCCTTGATCTCCCCGTCGATCTCGCCGTCGCGATCCGCATCCCCCGCGGGCCCGGGCGCGCCGCAGCGCGGAAAGAGTCCGTCCGCTTCTCGCGGATCCCGATTGTGCGGTGCGCGGCACGGGGACCGCTTCTCCGCATCCTCGTAAAGGACTCTTTCCGCCCTTCCATGGAACCACCCCGGATCGGGCCCCGCCACGGCTGCCCGGCGCGGGCGGTCCGGGATCATGGGGACCCCCGTCCCCGTGGTCCCCGCACATCCTCCGGAGTGGTGCCGACGTGCTTCCCGAAGTCCCCGAGACCCCAGAAGTCCCCGAGATCCCCGACGCCTCCGTGCCGCACCCCGTACCCGGGCAGCCCCGGGTGGTCCTGCTGGCCCCGCTGGTGACGTCACCGCTGATCGAGGTCGGCGCGTACTCGTACTACGACGACCCGGACGACCCGACCGCCTTCGAGACCCGCAACGTGCTGTACCACTACGGGCCGGAGAAACTGGTCATCGGGAAGTTCTGTGCCCTGGGGACCGGCGTCCGGTTCATCATGAACGGCGCCAACCACCGCATGGACGGCCCCTCCACCTTCCCGTTCCCCATCATGGGCGGCGACTGGGCCCGGCACGTCGACCTGATCACGGGGCTGCCCGGGCGCGGCGACACGGTCGTCGGCCACGACGTCTGGTTCGGGCACGGGGTCACGGTCATGCCAGGGGTGCGCATCGGCCACGGCGCGATCGTCGCCGCCGGCTCGGTCGTGGTGGACGACGTCCCCGACTACGGCATCGCGGGCGGCAACCCGGCCCGCCTGATCCGCACCCGCCACAGCGCGCCCGACGTCGCCCGCCTCCTGGCCCTGGCCTGGTGGGACTGGCCCCTCGACCACCTCACCCGGCACGTCCGCACCGTGATGGCCGGCAGCATCGAGGACCTGGAGGCGGTCCGCCCGGGCTCCCCGTGAGGGTGCGTCAGCGGCGGACCCTCGGCATGCCCAGGCCGATCCAGGAGATGATCTCGCGCTGGATCTCGTTGTTGCCGCCGCCGAAGGTGAAGATGACGGCGCTGCGGTAGCCGCGCTCCAGTTCGCCGTGGAGGACCGCGCCCGCCGAGCCGTCCTTGAGGGCTCCCGCGGCGCCGACGACCTCCATCAGCCAGGCGTACGCGTCGCGGCGGGCCTCGGAGCCGTAGACCTTGACGGCGGAGGCGTCCTGGGGGGTGAGGGTGGCGGACTGGACGGCGTTCACCATCTGCCAGTTGAGGAGTTTCATCGCGTCCAGCCGGGCGTGGGTGCGGGCCAGGCGGCCGCGGACCCAGGACAGGTCGATGACGCGGCGGCCGTCGGCGAGCTTGGTCTCCGCGGCCCAGCGCTGGACGTCGTGGAGTGCGCGGATGGCCATCGTGCCGTGGGCGGCCAGGGTGACGCGTTCGTGGTTGAGCTGGTTGGTGATCAGGCGCCAGCCCTGGTTCTCCCGCCCGACGCGGCGGTTCGCGGGGACGCGGATGTCCTCGTAGTGGCTGGCGGTGGTGTCGTGCGAGGCCAGGGTGTTGATAAGGGTGCAGGAGTAGCCGGGGTCCGAGGTCGGGACCAGGAGCATGGTGATGCCCTTGTGCGCGGGGGCGTCCGGGTCGGTGCGGACGGCGAGCCAGACCCAGTCGGCGGTGTCGCCGTTGGTGGTCCAGATCTTCTGGCCGTTGACGACGTAGGTGCCGCTCTCCTCGTCGCCCTCGCGGGCGGCCTTGCACCGCAGGGCCGCGAGGTCGGTGCCGGCGTCGGGCTCGCTGTAGCCGATGGCGAAGTCGATCTCGCCGGAGAGGATCCTCGGGAGGAAGTACGCCTTCTGCTCGTCGGTGCCGAACTGCATCAGGGTCGGACCGACCGTGTTGAGCGCCATCAGCGGCAGCGGGACGACGGCCTGCGCGGCCTCGTCGAAGAAGATGAACTGGTCCATCGGGGACATGCCGCGCCCGCCGTACTCCTTCGGCCAGCCGACGCCGAGCCAGCCGTCCGCGCCGAGACGGCGGATGGTCTCGCGGTAGAAGCGCTTCTGCGCGGCCGGGTCCTCGTAGCGGGCGTAGACGTCCTGCGGGACGAGCTCGGCGAAGTAGGCACGCAGCTCGGCGCGCAACTGCTGCTGCTCGGGCGTGTATTCGAGGTGCACGGCCCCTCCGGGATCCTCGCGGTCCAGCCGGTCGCTGGGACGGCGGCGGTCAGAGTAGAACCCGTTACAGGAATAGGGAAGGGGCGGGCCCGCCTCCTGCCGGACGACGGTCCGGCAGGGGGCGGCCGGTGTCGGTCCGCCGCGCGGGAGGGGGCGTGAGGGGGCGGAGGGTCAGTTCAGTGCGGCGATCATGGCCTCGGCCGTCGCCGCCATCGCCGCCCGGGCGGCGGTGAGGTAGGGGCGGGGGTCGGCCTTCGTCAGATGGGTGCGGATGGCCTCGGTCATCGCCACGTTGAGCGCGGTGCCGATGTTGACCTTGCGGATGCCCCCGGCGACCGCCGCCGCGAGTTCCCCGTCCGGCAGTCCGGAGGAGCCGTGCAGCACCAGCGGCACCTCCACCGTCTTGGCCAGCCGCGCCAGCAGGGCGTGGTCGAGGGAGGCGGTCCTGCTGGTCATGGCGTGGGTGCTGCCGATGGCCACGGCCAGGGCGTCCACCCCGGAATCCGCGACGAACCGCCGGGCCTCGTCCGGGTCGGTACGGGCGCCGGGCGCGTGCGGGTCCGGCGGCGCGGCCCCGTTCTTGCCGCCGACCTCGCCGAGCTCCGCCTCGATCCACAGCCCGTTCGCGTGGGCCCAGTCGGCGGCGGACCGGGTGGCCTCCAGGTTCTCGGCGTAGGGCAGGTGCGCGGCGTCGTACATCACGGAGCCGTACCCGGCGTCGGCCGCCTGCCGCAGCAGGTCCGGGCTCTTGACGTGGTCGAGGTGCAGACCCACGGGCACCCGGGCGGCCTCGGCGCAGGCGGCCGCGGCCCGGGTGATGGGCAGCAGGGCCCCGCCCCGGAACCGCACGGCGTTCTCGCTGAGTTGGAGGATGACCGGCAGACCGGCCCGCTCGGCCCCCTCGACCACGGCTTCGGCGTGCTCCAGGGTGATCACGTTGAAGGCGGCGACGGCCCGTCCGGCGGCGGCCGCCCGCGCGACGAGGACCCCGGCGGGGGCGAGGCTCATCGGACCGCCTCCTCACCGCTGGTGAGGATCACGGACCGGGTGAGGTTGCGGGGCGCGTCCGGGTCCAGCTGCCGCACGCCGGCGACCGCCACGGCCAGCCGGTGTACCCGTACCAGTTCGGCGAGCGGGTCGAGCGTTCCGTCCACCCACTCGGCGCCCGTGCCCAGGACCTGCTCGGCGATGCCCGCGGGAGTGCCGCCCAGCGACCAGGTCACGGAGCCCGGGCCGGTGACGCTGACCGGCCCGTGCCGGTACTCCATCGCCGGATAGGCCTCCGCCCACGACAGGGAGGCCTCGCGCATCTTCAGGGCGGCCTCGTGGGCGAGGCCCACGCTCCAGCCCCGCCCGAGGAAGGTGAACTGCCCCCGGGCCTCCAGCCCGGCGGGCAGCGGCTCGGCCAGCGCGGCGCGGGCGTCGGCGACCACGGCCGGGGTGTGCGCGCCCACGTGGGCCCGGAGCAGGGTGAGGGCGGTGGTGGCGAAGCGGGTCTGGACGACGGACCGCTCGTCGGCGAAGTCCAGCACCACCAGCTCGTTCGCCAGCGTGGTCACGGGGGTCGCCGGGTCCCCGACGACGGCCGTGGCCGGGATCCCGGCCTCCCGCAGCCCGGACAGCAGGTCGAGCACCTCGGTGGTGGTCCCGGACCGGGTCAGCGCCACCACCCGGTCGTAGCGGCGGTGGCGGGGGAACTCCGAGGCGGGGAAGGCGTCCGTCTCGCCCTGCCCGGCCTCCTCCCGCAGGGCGGCGGCGGCCTGGGCCATGTAGTACGAGGTCCCGCACCCGACGATCGCGGTACGCTCCCCCGGCCTCGGCAGCACCGCCCGGTGGGCCGGGGCCAGTTCGGCGGCCCGTTCCCAGCTCTCGGGCTGCGTGGCCAACTCGTACGCGACGTGACTCATGCGGGCTCCCTGCGCGTTGGATGCGTCATCCTGGCGGTTCCTGCGTGCTGTTGCTGCGTGTTCCTGCAAGGTAGCGGGCCGTTTCGCGCAACTTCAAGCATCCACAGGGTGTTGGCCTCGGCTAATCTCAACGGCGGGGCCGGGGAAGGGTTCCGGGGACGACACGGGAGGGGTGCCATGACCCGTACGGAGCGCTGGCAGAGACTGCTGGACCTGCTGGTGGAGCGGGACGGGCTGGAGGTGGAACCGGCGGCGGAGGCCCTCGGGGTGTCCGCCGCGACCATCCGCCGCGACCTCGACCAGCTGGCCGAGCAGCAGCTCCTGGTGCGCACGCGCGGCGGGGCCGTACCGCACGGGGTCTCGTACGAACTCCCCCTGCGCTACCGGACCTCGCGGCGGGCGGCCGAGAAGCGGCGGATCAGCGAGGCGGTCGCCGCGCTGATCACCCCGGGCGAGGTGGTCGGCCTGACCGGCGGCACCACCACGACGGAAGTGGCCCGCGCCCTCGCGGCCCGGCCCGACCTGGCCGGCGGCTCCCCCGCGCTGACGGTGGTCACCAACGCCCTGAACATCGCGGGCGAACTGGTGATCCGGCCCCAGTTCAAGATCGTGCTGACGGGTGGGGTGGCCCGCCCCCAGTCCTACGAGCTGACCGGCCCGCTGGCCCAGCAGACGCTCGGACGGCTCACGGTGGACACGGCGGTGGTCGGCGTCGACGCCTTCGACCCGGCGGACGGCGCGGCCACCCGCCACGAGGACGAGGCGGCCGTCAACGCCCTGCTCTGCGAGCGGGCGCGCCGCGTGGTGGTCGCGGCGGACTCCACGAAACTGGGCGTCCGCGCCTTCGCCCGCATCTGCCCCACCACCACGGTCCACACCCTGGTCACGGACACCGCCCTCCCGGCCCCCCTGGCGGCGGCCTTCGAAGGGGCGGGCGTGGGGGTGCTGCGGGTGTAGCCGGTCCCCGCGCGCGGAGGCATCCCGGCGGGACGGCACCGGGCGGCGGGCCGTGGGTGCCGTGCGGGACTTTCACAACACCCCTAGCGGCCCGGGACCCGCTCCCCCTCACGGGACAGGGCCGCCAGGACCGGGGCGATCAGGGGGTGGGACTCCGCGCCGCGGCGGGTGGCGGCGAAGACGCGGCGGGTGGCGGAGGGGCCCGAGACCGGGTGGACGCGGACCTCCTTGAGGTCCATGCCGCGCAGGGCCGAGCGCGGGACCAGGGCCACCCCGGCGCCCGCGCCGACCAGGGCGGTCACCGCGCGGAAGTCGTCGGACGAGTGCACGAACCGGGGCTGGAAGCCCGCCAGTTCACAGGCCAGCAGGGTCACGTCGTGGCACGGGTTGCCCGGGTACTGGCCCACCCACTCCGCGTCGGACAGGTCCGCCAGGGCCACGGCGGGCAGGTCGGCCAGCGGGTGTCCCGCCGGCAGGACCGCGTCGAAGGGCTCCGCGTACAGCGGGATCACCGACAGGCGGCCGTCGTCGGCGCCCGGCGCGCCCCGGTACTCGACCGCGAGGGCCAGGTCCGCCTCCCCGTCGAGCAGCTGGAGCAGGCTCTGGTCGCCCTCGGCGTCGCGGACGCGGAGCCTGATGCCCGGGTGCTCCCGCGCGAGGCGGGCGATGGCGGGGGCCAGTACCTCGGCGATGCCGGTGGCGAAGGCGGCCACCGTGACCTCGCCGGCCGCGCCGCCCGCGTAGGCGGCGAGTTCGGCCTCGGCACGCTCCAGCTGGGCCAGTACCTCGTGGGTGTGGCCGAGGAGGATCTCCCCCGCCGCGGTGAGCCGTACCCCCCGGCCGCTGCGGTGGAGCAGGGTGTGGCCGGTCTCCTGTTCCAGAGCGGCGAGCTGCTGGGAGACGGCGGAGGGGGTGAGGTACAGGGCTGCGGCCGCGGCGGTCACCGTACGGTGGTCCGCCACGGCCCGCAGGACGCGCAGCCGGCGGGGGTCGATCACCCCTCCATGATGTCAGCCCTGAGCAGCGGAAAGCGCCGCGCGGGCGTCCACGAAGGCGGCCACCGCGCGCTCCACGTCGGCCGTCGAGTGGGCCGCCGAGAGCTGGACGCGGATGCGGGCCTGGCCCATGGGCACGACGGGGTAGGAGAAGCCGATCACGTACACCCCGCGCTCCAGGAGCAGCTCCGCCATGCGCGCCGCCTCGGCGGCGTCGCCGATCATGACGGGGGCGATGGCGTGGTCGCCGGGCAGGATCTGGAAGCCGGCCTCGGTCATCTTCGCGCGGAACAGCGCGGTGTTGGCCGCGAGGCGGTCGCGCAGGTCGCCCGCGGACTCCAGCAGGTCGAGGACCTTGAGGGAGGCGGCGGCGATGACCGGGGCGAGGGAGTTGGAGAAGAGGTACGGGCGCGAGCGCTGGCGCAGCAGCTCGACGATCTCGGCGCGGGCGGCGACGTAGCCGCCGGAGGCGCCGCCGAGGGCCTTGCCGAGGGTGCCGGTGATGATGTCGATCCGGTCCATGACGCCGTGCAGCTCGGGGGTGCCGCGGCCGCCGGGGCCGACGAAGCCGACGGCGTGGGAGTCGTCGACCATGACCATGGCGTCGTAGCGCTCGGCGAGGTCGCAGATCTCGGCGAGGGGGGCGACGTAGCCGTCCATGGAGAAGACGCCGTCGGTGACGATGAGCTTGCGGCGGGCGCCGCCCTCGGTGGCGGTCTTGAGCTGGGCTTCCAGGTCCGCCATGTCGCGGTTGGCGTAGCGGAAGCGGCGGGCCTTGGAGAGGCGGATGCCGTCGATGATCGAGGCGTGGTTGAGGGCGTCGGAGATCACCGCGTCCTCGGCGCCGAGGAGGGTCTCGAAGACGCCGCCGTTGGCGTCGAAGCAGGAGGAGTAGAGGATCGTGTCCTCCTGGCCGAGGAAGGCCGACAGGCGCGCCTCGAGCTCCTTGTGGACCTCCTGGGTGCCGCAGATGAAGCGGACCGAGGCCATGCCGTAGCCCCAGCGGTCGAGGGCGTCCTTGGCGGCGGCGACGACCTCGGGGTGGTCGGCGAGGCCGAGGTAGTTGTTGGCGCAGAAGTTCAGGACCTCGCCGGGGGCGCCGCCCGCGGTGACCGCGACGGCGGCGTTCTGCGGGGTGCCGATGACGCGCTCGGGCTTGTGCAGGCCGGCGGCGCGGATCTCGGCGAGGGTGGCTCGGAGGTCCTCGCGGACGGACTCGAACATGGTCGGTTCTCCTTGTGCGGTATGCCGTCCGGCGGACGGTAGGAGGGGGCCGGGCCCCGCGGAGGGGGGAGGGTGTGCGGGGCCCGGCCCGAGGGAGATGGTCGTGTGGCTGCCCGTTGCGCGCCGCCGCGACACGCGCGGCGGCGGGCGGAGCAGGGGTGTGGCGGCGTCCGGAGGGGCGGCGCAGGTGCCGCGCCCGGGCCGGCCCCGGCCGTGGCGGCCGCCCGCCCGGGCCCGCCCGGCGGGCGCCGGCCGGGGCCGTGCGGAGCGTGCGCCCGCCGCCGGGGGCCTACGTGGTCCTACTTCGTCCAGTCCAGGATGATCTTGCCGCTGCGGGCCGTGGAGGCCTCGTCGAAGGCGGCCTGGAAGTCGGTGTGCGAGTAGCGGCCGGTGATGACGGGGGTCAGGTCGAGCCCGCCCTCCAGCAGCACGGTCATCGCGTACCAGGTCTCGAACATCTCCCGGCCGTAGATTCCCTTGATGGTGATCATCGAGGTGACGACCTTGGCCCAGTCGACCGCGAACTCCTGCGCCGGCAGGCCCAGCATCGCGATCTTGCCGCCGTGCGTCATGTTGTCGATCATGTCGCGCATCGCCTCGGCGCGCCCGGACATCTCCAGGCCGACGTCGAAGCCCTCGCGCAGGCCCAGGCGGGTCTGCGCCTCGGCGATGGAGGACTCGGCGACGTTGACCGCGAGGGTGGCGCCCGCCTTGCGGGCGATCTCCAGGCGCTCGGGGCTGACGTCGGTGATGACCACGTTGCGCGCGCCGGCGTGCTTGGCGACGGCCGCCGCCATGATGCCGATCGGGCCCGCGCCGGTGATCAGGACGTCCTCGCCGACCAGCGGGAAGGACAGCGCGGTGTGCACGGCGTTGCCGAAGGGGTCGAAGATGGCGGCCACGTCGAGGTCGACCGGGGTGCGGTGCACCCAGACGTTCTGCGCGGGCAGGACCACGTACTCGGCGAAGGCGCCGTCGCGTCCGACTCCGAGCCCGATGGTGGAGCGGCACAGGTGGCGGCGGCCGGCCAGGCAGTTGCGGCACTTGCCGCACACCAGGTGGCCCTCGCCGCTGACCAGGGCGCCGACCTCGATGTCGCGGACGTCGGAGCCGAGCGCCGCGACCTCGCCGACGAACTCGTGGCCGAGGACGAGCGGGGTCTTGACGGCGCCCTGCGCCCAGCCGTCCCAGGCTCGGATGTGGAGGTCGGTCCCGCAGATTCCGGTGCGCAGCACCTTGATGAGCACATCGCCGGGGCCGTACTCGGGCTCGGGGACGTCCATGAGCCACAGGCCGGGTTCGGCTTTGTGCTTGACGAGTGCCTTCATGGGGGTGGCTCCAGGCGTGCGGAAGGAGGGGTCGCCGGGCCCGCTGGTGCGCGAGCGGCGTGTGACGGGCACCAATCTGCCGATCGGTGCGGTGATCAGTCCATCGAGACTTTCTTAAGCGGGTCGACAGCGCAGCTTCACGCCTATGCTCCTCCCTGGAACGGGGTAGGGCCCGGCCGGGGATCGCGTGAGCGGTCCGGGGCCGGGGTGAAAGGGGAGGTGAGCGGCGTGCCGAGTCTGCGCAGCAGGGCTTTGTCGGCCGCACTGGTCGCGACGGGCCGGCGAAGACGGTTCGCCACCGCGGAGGCGGTACGGGCGACGGTCGCGCAGGCGGCCCGCAGGCCCGCCTCGCACCTGCCGCCGCGTTCGCTGGGGCGGGTCGCCGAGGTGTCGCGGACCTTCGTGGGCGCCTGGCCGGTGTACGACGTCGCGCCGCTGGGGCAGGAGCCCGTGGCGCGGGTGCTGTACGTGCACGGCGGCGCGTTCATCAACGAGCTGGTGCGGCCGCACTGGTCGCTGATCCGCACCCTGGTCACGCGGGCCCGCGCCCGGGTGGTCGTACCGGCGTACGTGCTGGCCCCGCGCGGGACGGCCGACCGGACGGTGCCGGTCGCCACGGACCTGCTGAGCGGGCTGATCGCGAGCGGTGGCGCGGGCGGCACGGTGCTGCTCGGGGACTCCGCGGGGGCCGGGATGGCGCTGGCCGCCGCGCAGCGGCTGCGGGAGCGGACCGGTGCGCAGCCGTCGCGGATCGTGCTGATCTCGCCCTGGCTGGACGTGAGCATGAGCCATCCCGGGCAGGCGGCGATCGAGGCGGCGGACCCGGTGCTGGCCCGGCCGGGGCTGGCGGAGGCGGGCCGGCTGTACGCGGGCACGCTGACGGCGGACGATCCGCGGGTGAGCCCGCTGCACGGGTCGTTCGCGGGGCTGGCGCCGCTGACGGTGTTCACCGGGACCCGGGACGTGCTGACCACCGACAGCCGGGAGCTGCTGCGCCGGGCGCGGGAGGCCGGCGGGGAGGTGGAGTGGCACGAGGAGCCGGGCCTGCCGCACGGGTACCCGCTGCTGCCGGTGCCGGAGGGCCGGGCGGCCCGGGACCGGATCGTGGAGCTGGTGCGGGCGACGGCCGACGAGGAGTGAGCCCGGGCCACCGGGGGCCGGGCCCTATGCCGTGCAGGTCATGAGGGTGCTGACGGGCGCCGCGCGGTAGGCGGTCCAGTAGGCCTCGTCGCGCGCCGCGTCGGCGGGCGGGGTGCGGCTGGGCTGCCAGGCGACGGTGGAGAACCCGGCGTCGACGGCGGCTTCGGCGAAGTCGGCGTGCGCCCATTCGCGGTACTCGAAGTGGAGCGGCGGCTCGGTCAGGAACTGGGCCTTGAGCAGGGGTGCGTCGCCGTCCGGTACCCGGTCGAGGATGCGCATCCCGTACGGAGACCAGTCGACGCGCGGATAGGCGCCGGGGTTGCGGACGAGGGACAGCAGCCGGCCGCCCGGGCGCAGGTTGGCGCGGATGCCGCGGAACATGGCGTGCAGGGCGGCGCGGTCGGGGGCGTGGCTGAACGGGTAGACGGCGGTGACCAGGTCGAAGGGGCCGAGCGGGGGCAGGTCGGCGGCGTCGGCGACGACGTACTCGACGGCGGCCGTGCGTCCGTCCCGGTCGCCGTGCTGGCGCTCGCGGGCGCGGCGGACGCGGTCGGGGCAGTTGTCGACGCCGACGGTCCGCCGGGCGCCGCCGCCGGCGAGGAGTGCGGCGGTGCCTCCGTGTCCGCAGGCCACGTCGAGGGTGTCGAGGTCGCGGACCCCGCCGAGGGCGTCGAGGGCGGTGCGCAGGGTGTAGGCGTCGGCCGCGGTGAAGGCGGCCCGGGGCGCGGGGTGGCCGGTCGTGTCGTCGTGCATGCCGCCATGCCTCCCCGGCGGGGGCACGGGTGACGGCCGGTGCGGCGGGTGCGTCCCCCGTACGGGGGACGCGTTCGGGTCAGTGCGGCGGGTGGTGCGGGGCCGGGGGACGTTCCCGTCGGGCGGTCACGGCTTCGCGGTCACGGCTTCGCGGTGACGAGTTCGCGGGCGCGGGCGCGCAGCCAGGCGTGCGCGGGGTCGGCGTCGTGGCGGGGGTGCCAGGCGAGGCCGAACGGGAGCGGCGGGAGGTCCAGGGGGATCTCGAAGGTGACCAGGCCGAGCGCTTCGGCCTGGGGGACGGTCCGGGTGGCGATCAGGCCGATCAGGCCGGTATCGCGCAGGACGAACAGCGAGGCGGGGTAGGAGCCGATGCTGCCCACGACACGCCGGGACAGGCCCCGTTCGGCGAGGGCGGTGTCCACGGGCCCTTCCAGCCTGCCGCGCCGCGAGACGATCAGGTGCTCCCCGGCGGCGAACCGGCGGGCGGTGAGGCGGCCGCTCAGGAGCGGGTGTCCGGGGCGGACGACGCCGAGCATCCGCTCGTCGAAGAGGTGCTCGACGCGTACCTCGGGTGAACGGTTGTCGATGACGCCGATTTCCAGGTCCGCGACCCCTTCGCGCAGGGCGGGCACGTCGATGTGGCTCTCCGAGAGGAACCGGAGCCTGACGCCGGGCGCCTCGGCGGCCATCCGCCTAAAGAGGGTGGCGCCGTAGGAGGCGGCGAAGGAGTCGTGGGCCAGGACGGTGAAGCTGCGCTCCAGGGTCCTGAGGTCGACCTCGCCGCCGGTGAGGAACAGGGCCCGGGCCCGTTCGACGACGGAGCGGACCTCGCCCTGGAGGGAGAGGGCGTGGGGGGTGGGGACCATGGTGCGGCCGGCCCGGACCAGGACGGGGTCTCCGAGGGCCTTGCGGATGCGGCCGAGGGTGCGGCTCATGGCGGGCTCGGAGAGGTGGAGGCGGGCGGCGGCCCGGGAGACGCTCGACTCCTCCAGGAGGACGTCGAGGGCGAGGAGCAGGTTCAGGTCCAGGCCGGTGGATCCGGATTGCGTCACACGCATTCATCCCTTGCGGAAGTTGCACTGGAAAGCAGGTCGGGCCAACTCTACGGTGGTCGTGCGGGGGTTGATCTCCCCCGGTCACCACCACCGTCCACCGACTCCGAGGAGGAGCCGTGCTCCGCCATGCCCGCCCGCCGGCCCGGACCGGACCCGGCGGTCCGTCCGCCGCGGCCCCCGCTGCCGGGGGAGGTTCCGCTCCGGGACTGTCCGCTGCCGCCCGGCTCGTGCTCTACACGTGCGTGCTCATCGCCCAGGGGATGGTCGCCGCGGTCAACCTGCTGATCCCGCAGCTGGCCGCCTCCGCCCTGCACCCGAGCCCCGGCGAGCTGCTGTGGGCCGTCGACGCCTACGTGATCGTCTTCGCCGCCCTGCTGATCCCGGCCGGGGCCCTCGGCGACCGCTACGGCCGCAAGGGCGCCCTGCTGTCCGGGCTCGCCCTGTTCGCCGCGGGCGCGGCGCTCAGCGCGCCGGCCCGGGACCCGGCGGTGCTGATCGCCGGGCGCGGGCTGTGCGGGGCGGGGGCCGCGCTGATCATGCCGGCCACGATGTCCGTACTGGTCCACCTGACCCCGCCCGCGCGGCGCCCGCAGGCGCTGGCCACCTGGACGCTCTCCGCCGGCCTCGGGGGCCTGGCGGGCAACGTCGGCGGTGGTCTGGCCGGGGAGTTCCTGACCTGGCGGGCCCTGTTCTGGGCGGTCGTCCCGCTGGCGGCGCTGCTCGCCCTCGCGGTGGCCCGCGCGGTGCCCCGTACGGCTCCGCGCCCGGACGCGGCCGTCGATCCGCTGGGCGCGCTGATCCTCGCGGGGGCGCTGTTCTCGGTGGTCTACGGGATCATCGAGGGGCCCGCGTACGGCTGGTCCTCGGCGCAGGTCCTGATCGCCTTCGGGGCCGGGGCGGCGCTGCTGGCGGCGTTCGCCGGGTACGCCCTGCGGGCGGCCCGCCCGCTCCTCGACCCGCGGATCTTCGCCTCGCGCAGGCTGCGCGCGGGGGCGCTGGGGATCGGGGCCGCGTTCTTCGGGCTCTTCTCGCTGTTCTTCGTCAACGCCCAGTACCTGCAGTACGCGAAGGGCTTCTCGCCCGCCCAGACCGGCTTCGCGATCGTCCCGCTGACGGTGGGCATGGCGCTGGTGCCGCGCTTCGGCGCCCGGCTGCAGCAGCGGACCGGGCCCCGGCTGCCGGTGGGTCTGGGGCTGGTGCTGATCGCGTGCGGTCTGCTGCTGGTGTCCACCGTCGGCGCGCGGACCCCGTACCCGGTGTACGCCTGCTACCTGCTGGTCATGTCCGTGGGGACCGGGCTGTGCGCCCCCTCGCTGACGATGACGGTGGTGTCGGCCCTGCCGGCGCACCAGGCGGGGCTGGGGTCGGGGCTGAACACGGCCGCCCGGGAGATCGGCGCGGCGCTGGGCGTGGCGGTGGTCGGCACCGTGCTGGCCTCCCGGCTCCACGGCGGCCCGGCGGCGGGCGCCGTGCACGCGGCCGGCTTCACCGACGCCATGGGGGTGGCGCTGCGTACGGTCGCGGCGGTCCTGCTGGTCGCCTCGGCGGCGGTGGTGTCCGGCTTCCGGGAGCCGCGCGAACGCCGGAGTGCAGCGGCCGGGGGCCAGGGAGCATCCTGACCGTATGACGGCCAGACCGGACGGCGGCGGCCCGGCGTCCGACGCCGCGGGCCGGGTGCTCGCGCGGGCGACGGCGGGTGCCGTGCGGGCCCTCGGCGGGTACGCGGGCGGGGTCTACCTGCGCTCGGGCACCGAGGGGCTGCTGCGGATGGCGGCGGTGACGGGTCTGCCGGGGGCGCTGTTCCGGCCCTGGTGGCGGATCCAGGTGAACCGCCCCTACCCGGTGGCGGAGGCGTTCCGCAGCGGGCAGGCCGTCCACCTGCCGGACGGGGAGAGCACCGTGCGGCGCTTCCCGCAGCTGATGGCGGGGCTGCCGTTCCCGTTCGGGTCGCTGTACGAGCCGGTGGGCTGCGGGGAACAGCGGTTCGGGGTGCTGCTGGTGGTGCGTCCGGCGACCCCCGGCGTCCCGGTCGGGGCGGCCGACCGGGCGCGGATGCGGGAGGCCGCCGGGGATCTGGGGCGGGAGCTGGCCGGACTGACGGCCGCCGGGGATCCGGTGTGCTGGGAGGATGATCCGCTGTGCGTGCCCTGGCCGGTGGCGGGCGGGGGCGGTGCGGAGGCGGCGGAGCGGCTGTCGCTGGGGGTGCTGTCCGTGGACCGGCAGGGCGTCATCGGCTTCGCGAACGCGGCTGCGGGAACGCTGGCGGGGCTGCCCGCGGGGCGGCTGCCGGGGCGGGTGCTGTGGGAGGCTCTGCCGTGGCTGGGACACCCCGCGTACGAGGACCACTTCCGGGGGGCGTTCCTGTCCGGGGAGCCGGTCCGCTTCGACGCCCGGCGCGCGGCGGACGCGGATCCGGCGGCGCTGTCGGTGGTCCTGTATCCGGGGCCGTCGGGGGTGACGGTGACCCTGGAGGGGGCCGGGCGGCCCGTGTACCCGGCGGGTGAGGCGGCGGGGCCCGGGGGCGGGCCCGGGGAGCCGGCCGACCGGGCCTCGGCCCTGTACCGGCCGGTGGCCCTGGCGATCGCGCTGACCGAGGCGATGACGGCCCGCCAGGTGTCGGCGGTGGTCACGGAGGAGCTGCTGCCGGCGTTCGGGGGCCGGCAGCTGGCGATCTACCTGCTGGACGAGCGGCACCTGCACCTGGCCTGGGAGACCGGGTTCCCGCAGGGGTTCCTGGACCGCTTCGACGGGGTC
This sequence comes from Streptomyces sp. NPDC000075, assembly GCF_040301925.1. NCBI lineage: Bacteria > Bacillati > Actinomycetota > Actinomycetes > Kitasatosporales > Streptomycetaceae > Streptomyces > Streptomyces sp. NPDC000075. Next base: position 117,330 of record NZ_JBEPFL010000017.1, on the reverse strand, counting down.
TCGCTGGACGTGCGGCTGCCGGGCGTGGAGACGCTGACCTCGGGGCGGCCGCTGTTCTTCGAGTCCATGCAGCACCTGGCGTCGGCGTATCCGGGGATCCCGCTGGACGCCGACGTGGGCGCCCGCGCCTTCCTGCCGCTGATCGCCTCGGGCCGCCCGGTGGGCTCCTGCATCCTCGGCTTCGACGCGCCGCGCGGATTCAGCCGGGAGGAGCGTACGGTCCTCACCGCGCTGGCCGGGCTGATCGCGCAGGCCCTGGCCCGGGCTCAGCGCTACGACAGCGAGGCGGCGCTGGCCCGGGGGCTCCAGGCGGCGCTGCTGCCGCACCGGCTGCCGGCGACGGGGCGGGTGGCCACGGTGGGCCGTTACCTGCCCGGTTCGGCCGGGATGGACGTGGGCGGCGACTGGTACGACGTCATCGAGACGGCTCCGGGCCGGCTGGCCCTGGTCATCGGGGACGTCCAGGGGCACGGGGTGGCGGCGGCCGCGACCATGGGCCAGCTGCGCAGCGCGGTACGGGCGTTCGCGCTCGGCGGGAACACCCCGGAGCAGGTGGTGCGGGGCACGAACCGGCTGCTGATCGACCTGGACCCGGGTCAGTTCGCCAGTTGCTGCTACGTCCTGCTCGACCCGGCGACGGGCCGTGCCCTGGCGGCCCGCGCCGGGCATCCGCAGCCGCTGCTGCGCCGCGCGGACGGCCGCGCCGAGGTGCTGGACCTGACGGGCGGGGTAGTCCTGGGCGTCGATCCGGGGGCCGCCTACCCGCAGACGGAGCTGCTGCTGGAGCCGGGCGGGGTGCTGGCCCTGTACACCGACGGGCTGGTGGAGGTGCCGGGCGCGGACATCGACGAGGGCGTGGAGCGGCTGCGGGCCGCCCTGGCCGCCGCCCGGCCGGCCCCGCTGACGGAGACGGCCGACCGTCTGGTGGCGGTGGCGGGCGGCCAGGCCGACCGCCCGGACGACATCGCCCTCCTGCTGGCCTCCCGCACGGGCACCGCGGACACCGGCTAGCGGTGGAGCCCCCTGAAGGGGAGGGAGTCCAGGGGCTCGGGGAGGGGCCGCGGGGCGGCGGCCGTGCGGGCGGCGTCGGCGGCCGGGCACAGGGCGCGGATCGCGAAGGCGCCCCGGGCGGCGTCGGCGGGGTGCGGGACCGGCTTCCCCTCGGCGTCGAAACGCTCGTACTTCATCAGGTTGTGGCCCGCCGCGTACTGCCGGGTGCCGTCGGCGGTGGTCATGGCTTCGGTGCCGGCGCCGAAGACGGCCCCGTTGTGGCCCCAGGCCGGCCCGCAGGGCGTTTCCACGGAGAACACGCCCAGCCCGTAGCGCATGGCGACGGCGCCGGTCTCGTCCTTGACCGGCACGGTGGTCCGCATCTGGTCCAGCTGTTCCGCGGGCAGCAGGCGGCCCTGGAACAGGGCCCGGTAGAAGGCGGTCAGGTCGTCCGTGGTGGAGACGAGCGCGCCGGCCGTTCCGGCCCAGGTCATGTTGTAGTCGGCGTAATCACGCGGCGGGTCGATGAGCCCGTACCAGTTCTCGTACATCCGGGCGTGGGGGCCCTTGATCCGCGCCTCGGTGCCGGGGAAGTAGGTGTCCCGCAGCCCGGCCCGGCGGATCACGTCCCGGGTGATGACCTTCTCGGGGTCCTCCCCGGTGACCTGGCGCAACACCTCGCCCAGCAGCACGTAGTTGGTGTTCGAGTACGACCAGTCCGAGCCCGGCTCGAAGAGCTGCGGCTGGGACGTGCCCAGGGCGATGAGCCGGCCGGGGGTGATGCTGCGGTAACGGAACTCGTCCAGGCTCCTCGTCGAGCCCTCCTTGAGGGACGGGAAGGCCTCGGCGGCGTAGTCGGCGATCCCGCTGGTGTGGTTCAGCAGCATCCGCACGGTGACCTTGTGGCCGCGCTCCCCCGGCAGCAGGCCGGGGACGTAGTCGGCGACGGGCCGGTCGAGCCCGATGCGGCCCCGGGCGCTCTGCTGGAGTACGGCGACGGCGGTGAAGGACTTGGTGATGCTGCCGACCCGGTGGCGCATGCCCGGGGTGGTGGGGCGGCCGGTGTCCCGGTCGGCGACGCCGGTGGCCCCGTTCCAGCGGGCGCGCCCGTCGCGGACGGTGGCGTACGCCCCGTAGACGCCGGCCTCGTGCACGGCGTCCAGCGCCTTGGCGAGGGCGGCGCGGTCGATGCCGTCGGCGGCGGCGGAGGACTCCGCGGGGGGCACGGTGGCCGCCTGTGCCGGAGCGCCGGCGAGCAGGGCCAGGGTGACGGCCGCGGCGGCCGCGGCTCCCCGTAAGCGGCGGTTGCGGTGCTGCTGCGCGAACTGCACGTGGGTCTCCCCCGGGTCGGGCGGCCGGTCAGGGGCCGCCAAGTGATCTTGTGGGCTCGATTCTGTCGGGGCGGGCGCGGGCCCCCATCGTCCGGACGGACGATCCCGGCGCTTGGCACATACGCCCGCAGGAGCAGACGTATCTCCACCCCTGGGACGTCTTGACATCGTGCAAAGCGGAAGGAAATTCATTCGATCTCCCTTCGGTTCCCGCACCGCTCGAACGGTCAGCGTTTACGCGGCCTTAACACTCGGATCGGCGGCACCGAGGCCCCGCGCACGATGGAATCCGCAGGTGGACATCTATTGACCTGCGGATGTCGTCGAGTTTCCATATCGGCCACGGGAGCCACCCAGCAGAAGTGCCCACCACCGCCCCGGAGGCGATACCGCTCCCGCACCCCCTCTTCGCAACTGCCGATCGGAATTGCCGCACCGATGACTGAAACGATCAGCGCTCCCCAGGCGCTCGCCCCCGCCACCGGGCCCACCCCCCAGAAGCTCAAGCGCTCCATCGGCGTCGTCGGAGGAACCCTGCTCACGCTGTCGTGCGTGACGCCCGCCTCGACCCTGTTCGTCGTCGTGCCCGATCTCTTCTCCAGCCTCGGCACCTGGACCGCCCTGACGATCGCGATCGGCTCGCTGCTCTGTATCGGCGTGGCGTTCTGCTACTCGGAGCTGGGCACCCTGATCCCCAGCGCGGGCGGCGAGTACGCGATGGTCTCCACCCTCGCGGGCCGGCTCGCGGGCTGGCTGGTGTTCGTACTGTCCCTGCTCGTGGTGATGATCGTGCCCCCGGTGATCGCCATGGGCACCGCCGACTACCTGGCCCCCGTGGTGCACATACCGGCCCCGGTGGCCGGCGGCGCGGTGATGCTGCTCGCGACCCTCGCCGGTCTGCTGGACCTGCGGGCCAACGCCTGGATCACCGGCATCTTCCTCGTCCTCGAGGTGGTCGCGGCCGCACTCGTGGCCGTACTGGGCTTCGCCCACGGCGAGCGGGGCGCCGGCGCGCTGGTGCACGGCACGGTGGCCGCCGAGGGCGGCGGCACCTCCACGGTGACGGCGATGATGGTGGTCTCCGGGCTGGCGATCGCGCTGTTCATCACCCAGGGCTTCTCCACGGCCGTCTACCTCTCGGAGGAGCTGGAGAAGCCGCGCCGCAACGTCCCTCGGACCGTGCTCGCCACGCTCGCCATCTCCACCGCCGTCATCCTGGTCCCGGTCATCGCGATCACCCTGGGCGCCCCGGACCTGGACGCGCTGACCTCCGGCGACCTCGGCGCGATGGTGACCGCCTGGTCGAACTCGGCCGTCGGCACCTTCGTCAGCCTCTGCGTGGCCCTCGCCATCATCAACGCGGGCATCGTCATGGTCATCCAGAACTCCCGGGTGCTCTTCGCCTCCGCCCGCGACAAGGCCTGGCCCGAGCCGGTCAACCGCGGCCTGTCCCGGCTCGGCCGCTTCGGCTCCCCGTGGGTGGCCACCCTGCTGGTGGGCCTGCCGGGCGCGGCGATGTGCTTCGTCAACCTGGACACCCTGTACGGGGTGACCGGCGTGTCGGTGACCGGCATGTACCTGCTGGTCGCGGTGGCGGCGCTGTTCAGCCGGCGCGGGGCGCACCGTGAGGCGGCCGCCTGGCGGATGCCGCTGTGGCCGGCCGTGCCGATCGCGCTGATCGCCGTCCTGGCGTACATCCTGACCCAGCAGGAGACCGAGTACCTGCTGTGGACCGGCGGCATCACCGCCGTCGCCACCCTCTACTGGGCCCTGTACCTGCGGCCGCGCAAGGACACGCGCTGGCTGGTCAGCATCCCGGAGGACGCCGAGGAGCCGGAGCAGGCGTAACCGCCGGCCCGGACCAGCGCCCCGTGGGGCCGTCGCACCGTGCGGCGGCCCCACGGGCGTTCCCCGGGGTCAGGCGTCGCCCGCGCCGAGGGTGAGGGCGGTGTTCACCAGGCCGATGTGGCTGAAGGCCTGGGGGAAGTTGCCGAGCTGGCGGCCGCTCGCGGGGTCGTACTCCTCGGCTAGCAGCCCCACGTCGTTGCGGACGTCCAGGAGGCGTTCGAAGAGGGCGCGGGCCTCTTTGGTACGGCCGGTGAGGTGGAGGGCGTCCGCCAGCCAGAAGGAGCAGGCCAGGAAGGCCCCTTCGTCGCCGGGCAGTCCGTCGACGGAGGGGCCCTCGGTGCTGTAGCGGCGGACCAGGCCGCTGCTGCCGAGCTCGGCCCGTACGGCGTCGACGGTGCCGATCACGCGCGGGTCGTCGGGGGGCAGGAAGCCGACGCGGGGGATGAGCAGGGTCGCCGCGTCCAGTTCGCGCGATCCGTAGTACTGGGTGAAGGTGCCCCGGACGGGGTCGTAGCCGTGCTCGCAGACGTCGCGGTGGACCTCCTCGCGCATGGTCCGCCAGCGCTCCACGTCGCCGGGCATGTGGGGGGCGGCCTCCAGGGTCCGTACGGCCCGGTCGGCGGCCACCCAGGCCATCACCTTGGAGTGGGTGAAGTGGCGGCGCGGGCCGCGCACCTCCCACAGGCCCTCGTCGGGGCGGCGCCAGTTGTCCTCCAGGAAGTCGAGCAGGGCGAGCTGGATCTTCCAGGCGTGCCGTTCCGAGGCCAGTCCGGTGGACCGGGCCAGGTACAGGGAGTCGAGGACCTCGCCGTAGACGTCGAGCTGGAGCTGGTCCACGGCGGCGTTGCCCACGCGGACGGGCGCGGAGCCCTCGTACCCGCGCAGCCAGGGCAGTTCCGTCTCGGGGATGCGGCGCTCGCCGCCGATCCCGTACATGATCTGGAGGTCGGCCGGGTCGCCGGCGACGGCGCGCAGCAGCCAGCCGCGCCAGGCCCGGGCCTCGTCGCGGAAGCCGGTGCTCAGCAGGGCGCCGAGGGTCAGGGTGGCGTCGCGGAGCCAGCAGTAGCGGTAGTCCCAGTTGCGGACGCCGCCGAGTTCCTCGGGCAGGGAGGTGGTGGCGGCCGCGGCGATGCCGCCGGTGGGGGCGTAGGTGAGGGCCTTGAGGGTGATGAGGGAGCGGGTGACGGCCTCCTCGTAGGGGCCGCGGTAGCCGCACTGGGCGGACCAGTCCCGCCAGTCGGCGAGGCTCTGCTCCAGGGCCTCGTACGGGTCGACGCGCGCGGGGCGCGGTTCGTGCGAGGGGTGCCAGGTGAGGACGAAGGCGACCTTCTCGCCGGGGCCGACGGTGAACTCGGAGCGGGTGCTGTTGGCCTCGCCCCAGGTGCGGACGGCGGGCTCGCTGCGGAACCAGACCGAGTCCGGTCCGGCGACGGCGACGCGGTCGCCCTCGCTGCGCCGGACCCAGGGGACGACGTGGCCGTAGTCGAAGCGCAGGCGCAGGGTGCTGCGGACGGTGACGTGGCCGGAGATCCCCTCGACGACGCGCATGACGTCGGGGGCGGTGTCGCGCTGGGGCATGAAGTCGGTGACCTTGACGGTGCCCTCGCCGGTCTCCCAGAAGGACTCCAGGACCAGTGAGCCGTCGGCGTACGCCCGGCGGGTGCAGCGCTCGCCGTCGGCGGCGCCGGCCGGGGCGATCGTCCAGTGGCCGTTCTCCCGGTCGCCGAGGAGGGCGGCGAAGCAGGCGGCGGAGTCGAAGCGGGGCAGGCACAGCCAGTCGATGGACCCGTCGCGGCCTACCAGTGCGCTGGTCATGAGGTCGCCGATGAGTGCGTAGTCTTCGATGGGTTGTGTCATTCCTCCGCTGTTCCCCCGATTTCCCGGGGTCAATCAGCCGGCCGGAACGGGGTGGCGGCGCGGGCCGTCCCCGCCGCCGGGGCGGGGACGGCCGGGGCGGTCAGCTCCGCACGAGGAGGGTGACGGCGGCGAGGACCAGGCCGAGGGCGAGGGCCGAGGCGCCCACCGACGGGCGGGGGTCGCGCAGCGCCGGCAGCGGCAGGGCGCGGTCCAGGGCGTAGCGGCCGGGGCCGGTGAGGGTGAGGGCCGCGGCGGCCGCCGCGAGGAGGAGTTCGTACTCCATGCCCTTGGGGGCGAAGAAGGCCCCGGCGCCGTGGACGGCGAGGGCGTTGATCATCGTGCCGGTGACGGCGGCGCCGGCGAGCGGGGTGAGCAGGCCGGCGGCGAGGCCGAGGCCGCCCAGGGTCTCGGTCAGGCCGGCGAGGGCGGCCATGGCGTCGCCCGCCGGGTAGCCGACGGAGGTGAAGAACTGGCCGGTGCCGCTGATCCCGCCGCCGCCGAACCAGCCGAAGAGCTTCTGGACGCCGTGGCCGGCGACGGTAAGGCCGAGGACGAGGCGCAGCAGGAGCAGGCCGGCGTCGCGGCCCGCCGTGGAGGGGGCGGGGGTGGCGGAGACGGCCAGTGCCGTGGCCGGGGCCTTCGTCGCGGTGGCGGAGGCGCTGGTCATGGGGGTTTCCTTCCGGTCGGGGCGGCCCGGGGAGTGGTTCGGCGAGCTGGTTGTTCAAATTCGAACCGCCGACGCCGAGACTAACCAGTGATTCAAATTCGAACAACTCGTGTACCCTGGCGGCATGGACGGCACGAGATGGCTCGACGAGCGCGAGATGCGGGCCTGGAGGGGCTTCCTGGCCGCTTCCGCCCTGGTGAACCGGCATCTCGATCAGCAGCTCAAGGACGATTCCGGACTCTCCCACCCCCAGTACGAGATCCTCGTGCGGCTCGCCGCCGCGCCCGGCGGCGAGCTGCGCATGACGGAACTCGCCAACGGACTGATCAACTCCAAGAGCGGGCTCACCTACCAGGTCACCCAGATGGAGAAGGCCGGGCTGGTCCGCCGCCGCAGCTGCCCCTCCGACGTGCGCGGGGTCTTCGCCGTCCTCACCGACGCGGGCCGGGCCCGGCTGGAGGCGGCGGCGCCCGGCCACGTGACGGCCGTCCGGGCGGCCCTCGTCGACGTGCTCACCCCCGAGCAGCTCGACGCGCTGGCCGAGGGCCTCGGCGAGGTCAGCCGCCGGCTGCGCGAGCGGGACGGCTGACACCGGGCTCCCGGTACGCACGGCCGATCCGCCGTCCTCCTGGCCGTTCCTCCCCTGATCCGGCGTCCGGCCGTGGTTGACTTCGAGACCCCGGCCGCCAACGGGGCCGGACGGCCGCGCCACCTGGGAGGCAGTTTTGAGGATGCTCATCAACTCCGCGGACACCGTAGTCGCCGACGCGCTGCACGGGATGGCGGCCGCCCATCCCGACCTCGACGTGGACGTGGAGCGGCGGGTGGTCGTACGGCGCGACGCGAAGAGCGGCGGCCGGGTCGGCCTGGTCTCCGGCGGCGGCTCCGGGCACGAGCCGCTGCACGGCGGGTTCGTGGGGTACGGGATGCTCTCGGCCGCCTGCCCCGGCGAGGTGTTCACCAGCCCCGTGCCGAACCAGATGCTGCACGCGGCCGGCGCGGTCGACGCCGGGCAGGGCGTCCTGTTCGTCGTCAAGAACTACACCGGGGACGTGCTCAACTTCCAGATGGCGGCCGAGCTCGCCGAGGAGGACGGGCTGCGCGTGGAGAGCGTCCTCGTCAACGACGACGTCGCCGTCACGGACAGCCTGTACACGGCCGGACGGCGCGGTACGGGCGCCACCCTGTTCGTGGAGAAGATCGCCGGGGCGGCCGCCGAGGAGGGTGCGCCGCTGGACCGGGTCGCGGCGCTGGCCCGGCGGGTCAACGAGAGCTCCCGCAGCTTCGGCGTCGCGCTCAGCGCCTGCACCACCCCCGCCAAGGGCAGCCCGACCTTCGAACTCCCGGACGGGGAGCTGGAGCTGGGGATCGGCATCCACGGGGAACCGGGCCGGGAGCGGCGGGCCATGATGACCTCACGGGAGATCGCGGAGGTGGCGGTGGGCGCGGTCCTCGACGACCTCGCGCAGACGGGCGGTCCGGCGGACGGTCCCGTCCTGGCCCTGGTCAACGGGATGGGCGCGACGCCGCTGCTGGAGCTGTACGGGTTCCACGCCGAGGTGTCCCGGCTCCTGACGGCGCGCGGGGTCACGGTGGCCCGCGCCCTGGTCGGGAACTACGTCACCTCCCTCGACATGGCGGGCTGTTCGGTGACGCTGTGCCGGGCGGACGAGGAGCTGCTGAGGCTCTGGGACGCCCCGGTCCAGACCCCGGCCCTGCGCTGGGGCCGCTGAGCGGGCGGGGCGCGGACGGCCGGACACACGACGATGGACGAACGAAAGGATCGCGGTGCGTGACGCAGAGTTCTTCCGGCGCTGGCTGGAGGCCGCCGCGGCGGCGGTGGAGCGGGAGGCGGACCGGCTGACCGAGCTCGACTCCCCCATCGGCGACGCCGACCACGGGGCCAACCTCCTGCGGGGCTTCACGGCCGTCCGCGCCGCCCTCGCCGGGGCGGACCCCGCCACGGCGCCCGGCGCCCTCCTCCAGCTGGCGGGCCGCACCCTGATCTCCACGGTCGGCGGCGCGTCCGGCCCCCTGTACGGCACGCTGCTGCGCCGCACGGGCAAGGAACTCGGGGACGCCCCCGAGGTCGAGGACACCGCGCTGCACCAGGCCCTGGAGGCGGGGGTGGGCGCGGTGTCCCAGCTGGGCGGGGCGGCGCCGGGCGACAAGACGATGCTGGACGCCCTGGTCCCGGGGGTCGCGGCCCTGGGCACCTCGTACGCGGCGGCCGGGGCGGCGGCGGAGGCGGGGGCCCTCGCGACGGTGCCGATAGTGGCCCGCAAGGGCCGGGCCAGCTACCTGGGCGAACGCAGCGTCGGCCACCAGGACCCGGGCGCCACCTCCTCGGCCCTCCTGCTGGCCGCCCTGGCCGACACGGCGGAAGGGGCCGGCGCATGACCCCGGTCGGCATCGTCCTGGTCTCGCACAGCGCGCAGGTCGCGGAGTCGGTGGCGCGGCTGGCCCAGGGCCTGGCGGCGGGCGGCGCGGTGGCCCCGGTGGCACCGGCGGGCGGCAGCCCCGACGGGGGCCTGGGCACGAGCGCGGAGCTGATCCTCGCGGCGGCGGCCTCGGTGGACCAGGGGGCCGGGGTCGCCCTGCTGACGGACTTGGGCAGCTCCGTCCTGACGGTGAAGGCGCTCCTGGAGGACGGCGACCTCCCACCGCACTCCGTCCTCGTGGACGCCCCGTTCCTGGAGGGCGCGGTGGCGGCGGTGGTCGCCGCCTCGGCGGGCGCCTCCCTGGAGGCCGTGGCGGCGGCGGCCACCGAGGCGTACGACTACCGCAAGGCCTGACGGCCCGGCTCCGGCTCAAGGTGCGGGGGTCCGGGGGCGGAGCCCCGGGACCCCCGGCCGGCTACCGCCCCCGCAGGGTGTCGAACTCCCGCCGTTCCCGCTTGGTGGGGCGCCCGGCGCCCCGGTCCCGGATCCCGACGACGGCCGCCTCCACGGCCGTCGGCACCGGAGGGCTGTTGTCGACGAAGCACTCCACGGCCACCGGCGCACCCACCCGCTTGGTCACGGGCCTGCGCACCACCACGACCCGCTCCCGCCCCGCGTGGAACAGCCGCACCTCGTCCCCGGCCCGCACCTGCTGCGCCGGCTTCGCGCGCTCCCCGTTGACCTTGACGTGTCCCGCCCGGCAGGCGGTCGCCGCGACGGACCGGGTCTTGGTGAGCCGGACCGACCAGATCCAGGCGTCCACCCGCGCGGTGCCCGCCTCCAGCGGACCCGCGCCCGTACCGGCCGCTCCGCCCGTGTTCTTCGTATCAGCCATGCGCCGAGCCTATCGATCCGGCGGCCCCGCGGCGGAACTCATTTTGGCGGATACCACAAGAGGCATGGCATATGCGATAGAGAACGAGCCAAACGAATTGCACATGCGGGCCGAGTGGCCCTACCTTGTCGCACATGCAGTCCTACACCATCGGACAGGCGGCGCGTCTCCTGGGCGTCAGCCCGGACACCGCGCGCCGCTGGGCCGACGCCGGCCGGGTCGCGACCCATCGCGACGAGGCGGGCCGTCGCCTGATCGACGGCCGTGACCTGGCGGCCTTCTCCGTCGAGGTGGGGCAGGGCGCCCACACCGAGGACGGGGAGCCGTACACCTCGGCGCGCAACGCCTTCCCCGGCATCGTCACGGCCGTCAGGCTCGGCGACGTCGCCGCCCAGGTCGAGATCCAGGCGGGTCCCCACCGGCTGGTCTCCCTGCTGACCCGCGAGGCCGTCGAGGAACTGGGACTGGAGGTCGGCATGCGGGCCACCGCCCGCGTGAAGTCGACCAGCGTGCACATCGACCGCACCTGACACCGTCCCGGCGCGGCACGCGGCCGCCCCGCTCACCGCGTACCACGAGCGCCCACGGCGCACCCCGCGCCCGTCCCCACCCGCTCCGCCCGTCACGGCGCGGGTCACACCGCGCGGCCCGGCATCCGGCCGGCCGCGGACCCGACCGAGGAGCCCTCCCGTGCACGCGATCCTGAACCGCCGCCGCGCGGCCGCCGCCGCCCTGACCGCCGCCCTGCTCGTCCCGCTGTCCGCCTGCGGCGGCAACGGCGGCGACGGCGACAAGAAGGACGACGCGGCCGCCGCCCCGTCCGCCCCGGCCTCCGCCTCCGCCGGGGCCAAGCCCGCGAACCTCACCGTGCTCGCCGCCTCGTCCCTCACCGACGTCTTCAAGACGGCCGGCGCGGCCTACGAGAAGTCCCACCCGGGCACGAAGGTGACCTTCTCCTTCGCCGGCTCGCAGGAGCTCGCCGCCCAGGTCAAGCAGGGTTCCCCGGCCGACGCGCTGGTGACCGCCGACACCAAGACCATGGACGGCCTCAGGGCCGACACCAACGACGCCACGGTCATCGCGAAGAACCGCCTGGTCATCGCCGCCGGCAAGGGCAACCCCTTCAAGATCGCCGAGCTGAAGGACCTCGCCGACACCAAGATCAAGGTCGTCCTCGCGGCGCCCGAGGTCCCCGTCGGCCGGTACAGCAAGCAGATCCTGGACGCCCAGAAGATCGAGGTGAAGCCGGTCTCCCAGGAGCCCAACGTCCGCGCCGTCCTGAGCAAGGTCGAACTGGGCGAGGCCGACGCCGGCCTGGTCTACAAGACGGACTCCGCCAAGTCCGGCGACAAGGTCGTCACCGTCGACATCCCCGACGACCAGAACGCCGTCGCGTCCTACCCGGCCGCCACGCTCAAGCAGTCCAAGAACGCCGAGGCCGCCGCCGCGTTCGTGGCCTGGCTGAGCACCCCGGAGGCGCAGAAGATCCTCCAGGACGCCGGTTTCCAGAAGCCGTGACACCCACGCTCCGAGGGGGCTGCCCGGTCCGGGGGGACGGGCAGCCCCTTCGGCATGCTCCCGCCGACGCCGACGCAGACGCAGACGCCGACGCCGACCGCGGGCGCCACGCCCCATAGGCTCCGTACGCTTCCCCTCCAGCCGGCCGCAGCCTCCGACCAGGAACCCCATGAGCAGACTCCGCACCCGTACCCGGCCCCCCGTGACACTGGCGCTCCCCGCGCTGCTCGCCGTCGCGTTCCTGCTGCTGCCGCTGGTCGGCATCCTCACCCGCACCCAGTGGGGCGACCTGGCCGACCACCTCACCAGCCCCGGTGTCGTCGAGGCCCTGCGGCTCTCACTGGTGGTCTCCGCCTGGGCGCTCGGCCTCTCCCTCCTGCTCGGGGTGCCGCTCGCCTGGCTGCTGGCCCGGGTCGAGTTCAAGGGCAAGGCCTTCGTCCGCTCCCTGGTGCTGCTTCCGATGGTGCTGCCGCCCACCGTCGGCGGTGTCGCGCTGCTGCTGGGCTTCGGGCGGCGCGGGCTGCTCGGGCCCTGGCTGGAGGGCACCTTCGGCGTGACCCTGCCGTTCCACACCTCCGGCGCCGTCGTCGCGGCCACGTTCGTCGCCATGCCCTTCCTGGTGATCAGCCTGGAGGGGGCGCTCGGCGGCCTCAGGCAGAGCTACGAGGAGACCGCCGCCTCCCTCGGCGCCCGGCCGGTCCGGGTGTTCTTCACCGTGACCCTGCCCATGGTGGCCCCCGGCCTGATCGCGGGCGCGGCCCTCACCTGGGCCCGGGCGCTGGGCGAGTTCGGCGCGACCATCACCTTCGCCGGGAACCTGCCCGGCACCACCCAGACGCTGCCGCTGCAGGTGTACCTGCTGCTCCAGGACCGGCCCGAGGCGGCCACCTCGGTGTCGCTGCTGCTGCTCGCCATCGCCATGGCCGTCCTCATCGCCCTGCGCGGCCGCTGGGCGGGCACCCCGGCCGCCCGCAAGGCGGCCCCGGCCGGGCCGGGCGCCGCCGAGGAGCCCCCGTCCGAGCGCCGCGGCGTCCCGCACCGGGAGGACGGGCCGGCCGCCGCCGACGGCGGGCGCTGGCCCCTGCACGCCGAGGTCACCGGCTTCAACCGGCTGACCCTCGACGCCGCACCGGGCACCACCATCGCCGTCGTCGGCGAGAACGGCGCGGGCAAGACCACCCTGCTGCGGGCCCTGCTCGGCCTGACCCCGCGCGCGCACGCCGCCCTGCGGCTCGGCGACACCGACGTCACCGCCCTGCCCCCGCACCGCCGCCAGGTGGCCTGGGTCCCGCAGGACGGGGCGCTGTTCCCCCACCTGAGCGCCCTCGCCAACACCGCGTACGGGCTGCGCGCCCGCCGGGTGCCGCGCGCCGAGGCCCGCCGCGAGGCGCAGGCCTGGCTGGACCGGCTCGGCGTGGGCCACCTCGCCCAGCGCAGGCCCGCGCAGCTGTCGGGCGGGCAGGCGCAGCGCGTGGCCCTGGCCCGGGCGCTGGCCGCCCGGCCCCGGCTGCTGCTGCTCGACGAGCCGCTCGCCGCCCTCGACCAGACCACCCGGGCGCACGTGCGGCACACCCTGCGGACGCACCTGGCGGGCTTCGGCGGGGTGTGCCTGATCGTCACGCACGACCCCGTCGAGGCGGTGTCGCTGGCCGACCGGGTCCTGGTCCTGGCCGACGGCGAGACCCTCCAGGACGCCCCGCCCGCCGAGGTCACCCGGCATCCGCGCTCCCCGTGGGTGGCCCGGATGCTGGGCCGCAACGCCTGGGCGGGCACCGCCACCGCCGACGGGCTCGCCCTGGCCGGCGGCGGGCGGCTGGTGGTGGCCGAGGCGCTGCCGCAGGGGGCGCGGGCCCTCGCGATCATCGCCCCGGAGGCGGTGTCCGTTCACCGGGACCGGCCCGGGGGCAGCCCCCGCAACGTCTGGCCCGGCACGGTGCGGGAGGTCACCGCGGTCGGCAGCCGGCTGCGCGTGCTCGTCGGCTCGGCCGAGGCCCCCGACCTGGTCGCGGAGATCACCCCCGAGGCCGCCGCCGAACTGGGCGTGGCCGACGGCGCGGCGGTCTGGACGAGCGTGAAGGCCACCGAGGTCACGCTGGTGGAGCTCTAGGCCGGAGGCACCACCGACAGCCAGTCGCGGCCGGGGGCCGCGTGGGGGTCGGCGCCGAACAGGGTCCGGCCCGTGCGCGGGGCCGCGACGGTCAGCACGCCCTCGTCGCGTCCGGCCGTGAACCCGGGTGCGCCGACGGTGATCACCGCGGCCCTCTTCCCGGTCGTACGGCGGAACTCCGCGAGCCGCCGCACCAGCAGGGCGGCCTCCTTGCGGTCCAGGGCCTGCGGCGCGTACGGCAGGACGACGGCCACCGCGCCCGTGCCCGGCTCCCGGGCGGCGGCGTCCAGGGCGTCGCGCAGGACCCGCATCCGGGCCAGTCCGGCGCCCCGGTCGAGGGTGCGGCGGCCGGTGTCAAGCGGTACGAAGCGCACCCCGCGGTGCGGGAACGGCGCCCGCTCGGCGCCGGTCAGTACGAGCTCCGCGCCCCCGGCGGCCCCGCCGGCGGCGAACCTCCAGGGCCGGGCCGCGGCCTGCGCGGCGGTCGCCACCACCGGGTCGGGCCGGGCGGCGGCGGGGGCGGCGGGCCCGGTGGGCGGGGTCGTGGCGGTCAGGGTGTCCAGCAGCAGCCGGCCGGCCCGGGCGCCCGGGGCCGCCGTGAGACGGGTGACGCGCAGGGGCTGCTCGGCGGTGGCCGGGACCGGCAGCCGGACCTCCCGCCAGCCGGTCCAGTCGACGGCGGGCCCGCGCAGGGTGAGGGGCACCCCGTCGGCCCCGGCCAGCTCCACGGCGGGCCGGGCTCCCGAACCGTCCCCGCCGACCCACAGGTTCAGGGCGCGGGTCAGCTCCGGTACGGGCAGCGGCCGGGGCGGGGTGGCGGCCGCGCCGGCGCGGGCCTCCAGGGCGAGCCCGGGGCCGGGGTGGCCCTCGGCGGGGGCGGCGCCCGGCCCGGTCCAGGCGCCGGCGTCCTCGAAGCCGGCCAGGGGCGCGGTCAGGGAGCCGGCGCCGAGGGCGAGTTCGGTGGTGGCGCCGGTGGCCTTGACGGTGGCGGAGAGCCGCCCGGCGGCCTGCGGGACGAGGGCGGTGACGGTGAAGCCGCCCCGGCCGTCCTCGGCGACCCGCCAGCGGGTGTGGTCGTAGCTCAGGGTCAGGTCCCGGGGTTCGACGGGCGCGGCGGCGCCCTGGGCGTCGTACCCGTCCAGCGTGAACCCGGCGCTGTCCCCGCGCCGTTCGAGCCCGATCCGGGCGGGCACGGCCCGGATCCCGGAGAGCGGCCCGAGCACGTCGAGCCGCTGGACCCCTTCGGGCGCGCCCGCCCCGGCCGGCCCGGAGGCCGCGGAGACCCGGACCACGGCGGGGCCCGGGCGGTCGGCGCGGTAGACCCCGTCGGGGCCGATCCGGCCCCGGTCGGCGGTCCAGCGCGGGGTCGCGGCGGCAGGGGCGAGGGCGGCGTCGTGGGCGGTGGCGGTGAGGGTGCGGGTCAGGCCGGGGAAGAGCCGGGCGGCGCCGCCGGCGGGCTCCACGCGGAACCCGGCGAGCGGGCCGGGTACGGCCGGGGCGGTCAGGACGAGGCCGTTGGGCACCGGGCGTTGGTGCCCGTCGGACGGGGAGTTCTCCAGCGTGGGGGCTGTGGCCCCGGCGTGGGCGGCGAGCAGGGTGGCGGAGCCGCCGCCGTCGAGGTTGAGGGCCTCGTACGCGCCGAGCCGGTGCATGAGCGCGCCGAGTCCCGTGAGGGTCAGGCCGCCGCTGTCGCGCTGGCGGCCGTCGACGGTGACCAGGCTCAGCCGGCGGCCGTCCCGGGAGAGCCCCACGGCGGTCCGCGGGGCGGCGGCGTCGTTGGCCTCGCCGTCGTGGTTCAGCGGGGTACCGGCGGCGACCAGGGTCGCGCGCCCGCCGAGCGCCGTCACCGGGGCGGGCCCGGACGAGGGCAGCGGCCGGGCGGTGACGGCCACCTCGTCCCCCGGGCGCAGGGCGGCGAGGGCGGCCGCCGGGGCGGTGCCCCGGGCGGTGAGCAGGGTGGTGCCCGGGGCAGGCCGCGCCGCCGGGGCGGGGCCGGTGGCGGCGACCTTCCCGTCCCGCAGCTCCACGGCCGGGCCGGGTCCCAGCGGCGGGAGCCGTTTACCGCCCCAGTCGGCGGTGTAGGCGGTGAAGCCCTCGGCGGGCGGCTTGGCGGCGTTGTACCCGGCCAGGGGGTACGCGCGCCCGCCGGGCAGGGTCACCGTCCCGTCGAGGCCGAGGCGCAGGAGGCGGCCGGTCCCGTCCGGGCCGAAGCCGACGGCCGCTCCGCCGCCGGGCCCGGGCGAGGCGGAGTGCAGGAGCCGGCCGGCGCCGACGCCGGGGCCGAGGGGGGCTCCGGTGCCCTTGATGTCGAAGAAGTCGCCGTTGACGGCGGCGACCACGCGCCGCCCGGGTCCGGGCCGGTAGCGGGCGACGGCCTCGCCGAGGGTGACGGGGCCGGTGCCCCCGCCGGTGCCCAGGTATTCGGCCCGTACGCCGCCGCGCGGGTCGAGGTCGGCCACCAGCTCGTCGATCCGCAGCCAGCGGTCGGTCTCCAGCCGGTCGTAGGACTCCAGCCGGATCCCGGGGGCGAGCTGCCGGGTGGTCCGGGCGGTCTCGATGCCGTCGCCGGGGCCCGCCGCGGCGGCGTACGCGGGCGCGGGGCCCAGGAGGGCGGCGCTCAACAGGAGGGGCAGCAGCGGACGGAGGCTCATCACCCCGGCAGGATCGCCGTACTGTACGACCATCAGACCATGGGCGCACCGCGTGGACCGGCGGGTTCAGCCGTTCGGACCCTTTCCGCCACCGTACGGACGACGGGCCGGCCACACGTCGCCGCGCCCGCGCCCCGGGCCCGCCCGCCCGCGTCCGCCGGGGCTCACACCGCCGCCGCGACGGCGAACTCGCACCACACGCACTTGCCGTTCCCCCGGGGCTCGACGCCCCAGTCGTCCGCGAGGCGGTCCACGAGCATCAGGCCCCGGCCCGACACCGCCCAGTCGTCCGCCTCGCGACGGCGCGGCAGGGCGCTGCTGGAGTCCTCGACCTCGATCCTGATCCGGCCCTCGGCGGTCAGCCGCATGCCGACCTCACCGCCGCCCTCGGTGTGCACGAGGGCGTTGGTCATCAGCTCGTCGGCGGCCAGTTCGATCTCGTCCGCCCGCTCCCGGGCGCCCCAGGCGGCGGCCGCCGCCCGGATCAGGTGGCGGGCCAGAGCCGGGCCGTCCGTGTCGCCGGGAGTCAGGTGCTGGCGCAGCGGGCCGCCGCCGCGCGGGGCGGGGGTCCCTCGCCGGCGCAGTACGAGGAGGGCCATGTCGTCCCCGCCGCCCGCGTCCCCGACGAGGTCGCACAGCACGTCGGCGAGTTCCTCGACGTCGGCCGGGCCCTCACAGGCGGCGTCCATGAACTCCCGCATCCCGGTCTCGGAGTCTGCGCCGGGCCGCTCGATCAGGCCGTCGGTGCACAGCAGCAGGGTGTCCCCGGGGTGCAGTTCCATGGTGGTGACGGGGTAGCCGCAGCCGGTGCCGGACGGCTCGCGCGGGGGCAGACCGAGCGGGAGGCCGCCCGCGACCTGGACGCGGTGACAGGAGCCGTCCCCGCGCCGCACCACCGGGTCGAGGTGGCCGGCCCGGACCAGGTGCAGCATCCCGGTGTTCAGGTCCGCCTCGGCGTAGGTGCAGGTGGCGAAGCGTTCGGTGGCGAGGTCGCGCAGGAAGGCGGAGGCCCGGGCCATGGCCGTCCCGGGGGTGTGGCCCTCCAGGACGTAGGCGCGCAGGACGATGCGCAGCTGGCCCATGACGGCCGCCGCGTCCGTGTCGTGGCCCTCGACGTCGCCGATCATCACCCCGACGCGGCCCTCGCCGAGCGGTATGACGTCGTACCAGTCGCCGCCGATGTCCCGTCCGATCCGGGCCGCCCGGTACCGTACGGCGATCCGCGCGCCGGCCACCTCCGGGATCCGGCGGGGCAGCATGGCCCGCTGGAGGCCCTCGGCGAGGTCGTGCTCCTGCTCGAAGAGGATGGCCCGCTGGAGGCTCTGCGCGATCCCGCTGCCGAGCGCCACGAGCAGGTTGCGTTCCTCGGCGGTGAAGTCGCCGTCGCGGGCGTAGAGCAGCCCGAGCGCGCCGACGGGGCGCCCCTGGGCGATGAGCGGCAGGTAGACGCCGCTGCGCACGGCCAGCGGCTCGATGTACGGCCACAGTTCGGGGTAGCGCCCGCGGAACTCCTCGCGCGAGGAGAGGTAGACGGGCTGGAGGGTGCGCACGGCCTCGCTCATGGGGAGCCGGGCGTCGATGCGGGTGTACTCGATCTCGGGTACGTACGCGCCCAGTTGTCCCTCGGCGACCAGGTGGATCCGGCCGCCGTCGACGATGCCGAGCATGACGCTGACGGCGCCGAGGTGGCCCAGGCCCTCGGGGTCCTTGAGGATGTCGGTGACGTCGTTGACGGTGCGGGCGTGCGCGAGGATCGCGGCGGTCCGCTCGACGACCCCGGTCATCCGGCGCCTGCCTTCGTCGCGTTCTCCCTCCGCGCCGGGCTCCGAGGGGTCCTGGGCGGCGTCGCGGAGGATCCCGATGATCCTGTACGGGCGGCCGGAGGGCTCGCGCAGGACGTGGCCCTGGAGGTGGGTCCAGGTGGTCGTGCCGTCCTCGCGCAGGGTGCGGAAGTAGGCCCCGTAATGGCTGCGGCCGTCCGCCAGGGCCTGCGCGACCCGGTGGTCGAGGCGTGCCTCGTCGCCGGGGACGATCCGGGCGCGCAGTCCGGCGGGGGTGCCGTCGAACCGCTCCGGGCGCAGGTCGAGGACCTCGAGGGCGGTGGCGTCCAGGTGCATGCGGCCGCTGTCGAGGTCCCAGTCGAAGGTGCCCATGCGGTTGAGCGCCAGGCTCAGATCGGGCCGCGCGGGCCAGTCGACCGCCGGGGTGCGTCCCCGCTGGTCCATGCTGCCAGGGTCTCACTCTTCCCCGCCCCCGGCAGCGCACGGGTCGTGGGCCCGCGATTTGCCGGGTCCGGCGGGCGGGCAGACGATCGGATCGTCCCTCTGTCTGCGAAGGGAAACACCCATGAGGCGCCTGAGCTGGACGTACCGGGCCCCGGTCGGGACGGTGCTGGCATGCGGGCTGGCGGTGGGTCTGGCGACCCCGTCCACGGCGGCGTCGAAGCTGCTGAGCCTGAAGCTGGACGCCCCCTACGTGACGGTCTCGTTCCTCGACACGGAAGCGCACGACAAGAGCAACGTGCTGGTGCTGCGGCCGCAGGGCGGCGGGGAGACGCTGCGCGTGATCCTGTCCGACGAGGTGCCCGGCACCGGCAAGACCGTCACCAAGAAGCTGGACGCCGGGATCCGCCCGGGCGTGCGCTACTGCGCGGCCGTCGAGGTGGCCGTCCTGTCGGCGGAGGAACCCACGGGGCTCCCGACGGAAGTGCCCACCGGCCTCCCGACGGAGCTGCCGACCGGGGTGCCGACGGAGCTGCCGACCACGCTGCCGGAGCCCGATGACGTCGGCACGATCTACGAGACCGGCACGGTCTGCGCCGACCCGGCCGGACCGGCCGCGACGGCGGGCGGCTCGTAGCCGCTAGGCCCCCGCCCCCCTCCGCGGCGCGGCGGGGGCCGGGGGCCGGCACGCGCCTAGTAGGGGTTCTCCGGGGGATAGGCCGGCGGGGTGGTCGCCGGGGCGGGCGGGGGCGGGACCGGGGCGGGCTTCGTCGCGGCCGGGGAGCTCGGGTACGGCGCGGTGGCGGTCTCCGAGGGCGGTTCGGACGGGGTGGACGGCGGCGCGGTGGACGGCGGCGCGGTGGACGGGGTCTCCTTCGCCGTTCCGGTGGGCTTCGGCGTCACCGGGCCGGTCGTCGCGGCCGTGGACGGGGACGGGGCGGGCTGCGTGCCGGTCGGGCTGACGGTGGCCACCGGGGTCGGGACGGGCGGGGGCGGGACCGGCTTGTCGGGCTTCGGGGTGGCCCCGCGCCCGCGTTCGAGCCAGCGGCGGTCCTGGTGGTCGTAGATGACGAAGGCGTTCACGGTGGTCTCCGACGGCGCGATGACCACCACCTTCGACGGTTCGTACGCGCCCCAGGACTCCCCGCTGCGCTTCGGGTTGGCCTTCAGCGCCACCGGCGGGCTCAGGGGGTTGCCGCACGCGCAGCGCACCCTGGGCAGCCCCCGGTCGTCCACCAGCACCGCCGTCCCGGCCTGGAGCACCGCCTGGTAGGCGGTGGGGGCGCCGTCGCGGAAGCCGTGGTTGGTGACCCGGGTGTCCAGGCGCAACTGGACGGCGGTGAGCCCGCGCAGGTAGCCGGGTACGGCGGCCGGTTCGACGCCGAGGGCGGAGGCGAAGGCGCCGTTCTTGGCGGGCTGTCCGTTCAGGGCGGCGATCTGCTTCTCGACGTCGCAGCTGGCCACGTCCCGCGTGCCCCCGTAGAGGCCGGGCGCGGAGCCGCTGACGCTGCGGGTGCCCGTCACGGCGGAGGCCGTGGCCGAAGCCGTGCTCGGGCTGGGGGCCGGGCTCCGCGGCGGCGGGGTGGCCTGCCGGGCGGCCGTGGACTCGGTGAAGGGGTCGGGGCCGGAGGCGGCGGCCGGCTGGAGGAACAGCTCGCCCCCCGCCTGGCCCGAGGAGCCGCCGGGGCGGGTCAGCACCACGGCCAGGGCGGCGACGACCGCCGCCGCCACGACCGCCGTGGCCAGCCGGGGCACCGAACGCCACCAGGGGCGCGGGGGCGGCTCCCCGCCGCCCCCGGAGGACCCTCCGGGGGGCGCGGGTGGCGGCGGCACCGACCCCCGGTCCCCGCCCGAGAGGGGCCCGGAAGGGGGACCGGTGGGACGCTCCGAGGACGGCGGCTGCGAGGAGAACGGGGGCGGCTGCCCACCGGACGGCTGAGTGGTCACGGGCCCTTCTTCCCGAGCACCGAACGAGAGGATTCCGGACATCTGCCGGATTTCCGGCACTCCTGCCGCCCATTGTGTGCGTGGTCCGAGTGGTGGCCGCAAGCCGGGGGTGCCACGGTGGCAGGGTGATCGGTACCTCAGCGAGGGCGTGGCGAGACGCCCTCGTCGCAGTCGTGGCGGGCTTCGCGGTGATGACCGCGGTGGCCGCGGCCGGGCTGGCCTGCGCCGGGGCCGCCGACCTGCCGGGCGGGGCGTTCCCCCATGTGGTCGCCGCCGTCGTCGTGATGGCGGCGGGCGGTGAGGTGGGCATCACGGGCGACGCCGGAGTACTGGGCGGCGCCCACGCCGGACTGTCCGTGCTCCCGCTGTCGGTGAGCCTGGCCGGCGCCCTGACCACCGGGTACCTGTTCCTGCGCCCGCTGCGCCACCGCGCGGTGGCCCGGCCGCGCGAACTGCTCGCCCGGGGGGCGCGATCGGCGCTGCTGTGGCTGGTCCCGCTCGCCCTCTTCGCGCTCTTCGCGCACCACACGTTCCGCCTGCTGAACGGCGACTCCCCGCTGGAGGACCTCGGCGACCTCCTCGACTCCACCCCGACGGCGGGCTTCCGGGCCGATCTGCCCGCGACCCTGCTGTTCGGACTGGTGTGGATCCTGGGCCTGTTGCTGATCGCCCTGCTGGTCTCCCGCCGCGCGCCGCTGCCGGCCCGTCTGCTCCGCTTCCACACGGCGGTGCGCCCGGCCGCGTTCGCCACCGCCGCGCTGCTCGTCGGGTACGTGGTGCTCGGCCTGGCCGTCGGCCTGGTCGCCGCCGCCACCCAGGGGCACGCCCCGCGGACCCTGGCCGTGCTCCTGCTCGGCCTGCCCAACCTCGCCTGGCCGGCCCTGACCCTCGGCTTCGGGGGCGCCTGGCAGGGGCGGGCCGAGGGCCCGTTCGGGCTGCCGATGCCCCAGCTGCTGGACCGGGTGCTGCGCGGGCCCGACCTCTCCACCGTCGACGTGTCCTCGCTCGCCCGGCACGACGGCCGGGCGTGGTGGCTGGTCGCGGTGGCCGCCGTCGCGCTGCTCGGCACGGGCGTCCTGGCCGCCGTGCGCTCCCCGGCGGGTGTCCGGCCCTGGCAGCACGCCCTGCACCTGGGGGTGGCGCTCGCGCTGGCCACGCTGACGGTCTGTCTGCTGGGCCGGATCCAGGCCCAGTTCGGGCTCTCCCTGCTGGGCATCGGGGACGACTCGGGGCTCGGCGGCAAGGTCGAGCTCACGCCGTCGCTGTGGCGTACGACCGGCCTCGGCCTGGTGTGGGGCGCGGTGGCCGGGTTCCTCGGCGCCCTGCTGGCCCGCCCCCTGCGCCACCCCGGCCGGGTGGACGAACCCGCCGCGCGCTAGCTCGCGCCGGCCAGAGCGTTAGCGTTTCAGCCCCGGTTCCGGCCGCCCCAGCCCCGGTTCAGGCCCCGGTTCGGGCCCTGGTTCAGGCCCGCCCCCGGAACACCGGCAGCGCCCACCGGGGCGGCGGGGGCGGGGGCGGCGGTCCGGCCGCCTGGGCGAGCGCCCCCGCGTCGGCGGCGGCTCCGGCGACGGCGCCGGCCACCGGGACGGCGGCCGCGGCGGTACCCGCCTTGCGCAGGGCCCCGGTGAACTCCAGGCAGCTCCCCCAGCGGTCCTCCGGCGTCTTCGCCAGGGCCCTGGCCAGGACCTCGTCCACCGCCGGCGGCAGCTGCGGCCGCCGTGAGGACGGCGGGGGCGGCGGGTCGAACTGGTGGGCCCACAGCAGGGCCATGTCGTCGTCCCGCTGGAACGGCGGCCCGCCGGTGAGCATCTCGTGGACCACGCACCCCAGGCTGTACACGTCGCAGCGGCCGTCCACCGGCTTGCCGGCGATCTGCTCGGGCGCCACGTAGTCCAGGGTCCCGACGAACTGCCCGACGCTGGTGAACCCGGTCAGCGACAGCGACTTCTTGGTGAGTCCGAAGTCCGTCAGGTAGACGTGCTCGGGGTGTTCGCTGTCCGTGCCGTCCGCGACGAGGATGTTGCCGGGTTTGACGTCCCGGTGAACGAGGTCGTGGTCGTGGGCCGCGTCGAGCGCGGAGGCGACCTGGCCGGCGATCCGGGCGGCCGTCTCCACCGGCAGCGGACCCGTCCGGTCCAGCAGGGCCCGCAGGTCCTGCCCGGCGACGAACCGCATGGCGATGTAGAGGAGCCCGTCCGTCTCCCCCGCCTCGAAGACGGGCACGATATGCGGGTGGTCGATGGCCGCCGCCACCTTCGACTCGTGCGCGAAGCGCTTGCGGAAGGTGTCGTTGCGGGCGAGTTCGGGGGCCAGCAGCTTCAGCGCCACCGTGCGGTCCAGCCGCAGGTCGCGGGCGCGGTAGACGACGGCCATCCCGCCCCGGCCGATCTCGCTCTCCACCAGGTACCCGGCGATCTGCTTGCCCAGCAGCCCCGAGGGCCGGCCGCCCAGCGAGTCGGCGGCCCCCATCACGGCCCTCCGGCCCCGGGCTGGTCCACGACGCGGGTCGGCTCATGCCCCTGGCCGGGCGGTACGGGGGCACCCGCCGCGGTCTCGGCCTCCGCGGCCGGCGAGGCGGGCTCGGGTGCCGGCTCCGGCGCCGGCGCGGCGGCACCCGGCCCCGAGACGACCGCGTAGGTCGCCATGCGGTTCCCGTCGGCGTACATCCACCGCCGCGAGGTCTCGTCGTAGAGCCACGCGGACTCCCCGTCGATCACGATCCCGACCCGCAGCCCCCGGACGGCCCGCCCGAAGTCCTCACCGCCCGCCGTTCCCTCGGCGTGCTCGCGGACGGCCCGCCGGTAGCGCTCCAGGGCCTCGGCGGCGCGGCCCAGCAGCGGTGCGGGGTCCTCGGTCCGCGCGAGGGGCCGGCCGGAGGTGGGCGGCGGCTGCGGGACCGCCACCAGCAGCCGTCCGTCCACCCAGGCGGACCAGCCGTTGGCGCAGAGGATCTCCGTCCACTCCCCGCGCCGCGAGAGCAGCTGCACGGGCAGGAAGGGGTCCAGGGGCGCGGTCGGCCGGGCCACGTCGGGGGCCTCCCAGGCGGGCAGGCCCTCCTGCGGGACGACGTGGGTGGGGTGGAACTCGGGGATCGGGTCGGTGAAGGTCATTTGCGCGGCTGCTTCCGCATGACGGCCGGCTCCTGGCGGCGCAGCAGCCGGGCCACCACCACGCCGAAGACCGCCGACAGCACGAGCAGCGCGGCGATGCACACCACCCATCCGTGCGCCTCGTGGTGGTAGATCGGGTCCTGGGTGAGCTTCCCGGGGACGATCCGGCCGAGTTCGATGGTGGCGCCCATGGCGCCCATCGCCCACCGGGAGGGCGCCAGCCACGCCACCTGTTCGAGGACGGGGACGCCGTAGAGCTTCAGCAGGGTGCCGCAGAAGACGACCTGGACGATGGCGAGGAGGACCAGCAGCGGCATGGTGACCTCCTCCTTCTTGACCAGGGCGGAGATCATCAGGCCGAGCATCATCGCGGTGAAGGACAGCAGGGCGACCGCGAGGGTGATCTCGATCAGCGGGGGCATGAGCACGCCCTTGCCGCCCGGGGCGTTCAGGTCCACTCCGGCGAGGGCGATCAGGGTCAGGACCACGGCCTGGGCGACGGTGATCGTCCCCAGCACCACCACCTTCGACATCAGGTAGGCGGAGCGCGACAGCCCGACGGCGCGTTCACGCTGGTAGATCACGCGTTCCTTGACCAGTTCGCGGACGGCGTTGGCGGCGCCGGTGAGCACTCCGCCGATGGTGAGGATGAGCAGGGCGTTCAGCGACGTCTCGACGTCGAGGACGTTCCCGGCGAGGGCGCGGGCCATGGCGCCCATCATGAACGGCAGCGCGACCATGATGACGAGGAAGGT
The DNA here is from genome assembly GCF_040301925.1 of Streptomyces sp. NPDC000075. NCBI lineage: Bacteria > Bacillati > Actinomycetota > Actinomycetes > Kitasatosporales > Streptomycetaceae > Streptomyces > Streptomyces sp. NPDC000075. Next base: position 93,051 of record NZ_JBEPFL010000017.1, on the reverse strand, counting down.
GCGGTCGGCGCTGAGCACGGCCGCGTACCGGCGGACCAGGGTGGACAGCTGGGAGCCCCAGCTCTGCGCCTTGGGCGGTGGCGCGGGCGGCGGCGCCGCCGCCTCGGCCGCCTGAGCGGTGAGCGGTACGGGCGCCGGGCCGTGGGCGGTCAGCTCGACGTAACGCCGGTGGACCGGCGAGCCCCGGAAGGCGCCCGCCCAGTCCCGTTCCCGGTCGTTCTCGAAGACCTCGAAGGCCTCCGGCCACTCGGCGAAGCCGAAGAATCCGAGGGCCTCGTCGGGCGGGCCGAAGTAGGCGACGCGCCCTCCGGGGGCGAGGAACAGCAGCCGGTCGCAGACGTCGAGGCTGAGCACGCTGTGCGTGACGACGATGACGGTCCGGCCGTCGTCGGCGAGGCCGCGCAGCATGTGCATGACGGAGCGGTCCATGCCGGGGTCGAGGCCGGAGGTGGGCTCGTCGAGGAAGAGCAGCGAGGGCTTGGTGAGGAGTTCGAGGGCGACGGACACCCGTTTGCGCTGGCCTCCGGAGAGGCTGTGGATGGCCTGGTCGGCCCGCTGGACGAGGCCGAGCTCGCGGATCACCTCGTCGACGCGGGCCTCGCGCTCGGCCCGGCTGGTGTCCTGCGGGAAGCGCAGTTCGGCGGCGTACACCAGGGCGCGGCGGACGGTGAGCTGGGCGTGCAGGATGTCGTCCTGGGGCACCAGGCCGATGCGGCTGCGCAGCTCGGCGTAGTCGTGGTAGAGGTCGCGGCCGTCGTAGAGGACGCTTCCGGTGTCGGCGGGGCGCAGGCCCGTGAGCGCGCCGAGGAGGGTGGACTTGCCGGCGCCGCTGGGTCCCACGACGGCGAGCAGGCACTTGGCGCCCACCGGGAAGGTGACCCCTTCCATGAGGGTCTTGCGGCCGTGGTCGACGGTGACGCCGAGGCCCTGCACGTCGAGGGAGACCTCGCCGGTGTCGGTGAACTCCTGGAGCTGGTCGCCGATCAGGCAGAAGGCCGAGTGGCCGATGCCGACGATGTCGCCCTCGGAGATCCGGGCCCGGGTGACGGGGGCGCCGTTGAGGTAGGTGCCGTTGTGGCTGCCGAGGTCGGCGATCTCGTAGCCGCCGTCGGCGAGGGCGCGCAGCTCGGCGTGTCTGCGGGAGACGACGAGGTTGTCGATGACCAGGTCGTTGCCGGGGTCCCGGCCGATGCGCAGGGCGGTGCGCGCGGGCACCTGCCGGACGCTGGTGGGCTGGCGGAACGTGCTGGTCATGGCGGGGTTGGTGACGGAGGAGGGGCGGCCCGCGGCGGCGCGAACCGGCGTCCGGCCGACGAGGAGGGCGCGGGGGCCGTCGACGGCGTTGCCGAAGCGCAGTTCGCTGCCGGGGCCGACGCTCTCGACGCGGACGCGGTGGCCGTCGGCGGCCCAGGTTCCGTTGGTGCTGTTCTCGTCCACGACGGTCCAGTGGTCCCCGTCGGGGCGCAGGACGGCATGGTGCCAGGAGACGCGGGCGTCGTCGAGGCAGATCTCGCAGAGGGGGTCGCGTCCGACGTGATAGGTCCTGCCGGGGCTCATCTCCGTGGAGCCTCGGGCGGTTTCCAGGACGAGTTCGGGCGCGGTCGGCACACCGGGGCGCTGGACCATGACCAGATTTTCGCACGATCCGTCGATCCCGGCATAAGCGCAGGTCAAGCGGGTCTTATGGGTAATGACAACGGTCCCCGTTGCAGCCTTTGCCCTATACGCCCGGGTGCGCTTCACTTCACGCGTCGGAACCGAACAGACGGGGGAAGCCATGACCGGACGCGACAGCCGCGGCCTCGGACACGACCATGCTCACGAGCACGAGCACGAGCACGGTCCCGCACAGGGCCACGCCCACGGGCACGGCCACGGGCACGCCGGGCACAGCCACGGGGTGGACCCGGACGCCGACCGCCGCTGGCTGGCGATCGCGCTCGCCCTGATCGGCGGCTTCATGGCCGTCGAGGTGGTCGTCGGCGTGCTGGCCCACTCGCTGGCGCTGATCTCCGACGCCGCGCACATGCTCACGGACGCCGTCTCGATCGTCCTCGCGCTGGTCGCGATGCGGCTGGCGGCCCGGCCGGCGCGCGGCGGGTTCACGTTCGGGCTCAAGCGCGCGGAGATACTCTCGGCCCAGGCCAACGGCCTGACGCTGCTGCTGCTGGCGGTCTGGCTGGCGTACGAGGCCGTGCGCCGGCTGCTGGACCCGCCGCCGGTGGAGGGCGGGCTGGTGCTGGTGACGGCGCTGGCGGGGATCGTGGTGAACGTGGCGGCGGCCTGGTGCATCTCGAAGGCGAACCGCTCCTCGCTCGCCGTGGAGGGCGCCTACCAGCACATCCTCAACGACCTGTTCGCCTTCATCGGGACGGCCGTGGCCGGCCTGATCGTGCTCACCACCGGTTTCGTGCAGGCGGACGCGATCGCCTCGCTCGTGGTGGTGGTGCTGATGGTCAAGGCGGGGTACGGGCTGGTGCGCGAGTCCGGCCGGATCTTCCTGGAGGCGGCCCCGGCCCATCTGGACCCGGACGCGGTGGGCGACCGCCTCGTGGGGCACCCGCCGGTGACGGAGGTGCACGACCTGCACATCTGGACGATCACCTCGGGGCAGGCGGCCCTGTCGGCGCACGTGCTGGTGGAGGAGGAGGGCGACTGCCACGCCGTACGGCGCGACCTGGAGGCGCTGCTGGCGAAGGAGTACGGGATCACCCACACCACCCTCCAGGTGGACCACGTCCAGGACGACCTGCTCTCGGTCGGCCGGGCGGGCGAGGTGGCCGAGGCCGCCGACCCGCACTGCGCGGACGCGCACGGCCCGGTCCACCGCTCGGGCCCGCACGACCACTGAGCGGCCTGCGGCCCTTGCGGCCTTGCGGCCCTGCGGCCTTGCGGAACATCCCGCCCCGGTTCCGGTCACTGACCGGGGCCGGGGCGGGGCATGTATGGGACCGTGACACAGTCGAAGAGGTACAAGCGGAGCGCCGGCCTGCTGCTGTTCCGGCGCGGCGGGGACGGCGGCGCGGACGGGGTCGAGGTGCTGCTCGGCCATATGGGCGGCCCGCTGTGGGCGGGCCGGGACGCCGGGGGCTGGGCGATCCCGAAGGGCGAGTACGGCCCGGACGAGACCCCGCGCGACGCGGCCCGCCGGGAGTTCACCGAGGAGCTGGGGCTGCCCCCGCCGGAGGGCGAGTACCTGCCGCTGGGCGAAGTCCGGCTGAGCTCCGGGAAGCTGGTGACGGTCTGGGCGGTGGAGGCTGACCTCGACCCCGCGCTGATGGTGCCCGGGACCTTCACCATGGAGTGGCCGCCGCACTCCGGGACCGAGCACGAGTTCCCGGAGCTGGACCAAGTGGCCTGGTTCCGGCCGACGTTGGCCAGAAACAAATTGATGGCCGGTCAGCTGCCGTTCCTGGAGCGATTGTTGACCCTCCTGGCGGATTGACCTGACCTTTACTTGCCAACAAACCTCACCTGCATGGACATTGCACATATGACGAACGTCGTGCTGGTGGGAACCCTGGACACCAAGGGTGTCGAGTACGGCTGGCTGCGCGAGAGGCTGCTGCGCGCCGGCGTCGAGGTGGTACTGGTCGACACGGGGATCATGGGTGAACCCCGGGTTCCCGCGGACGTGCCGCGCGAAGAGGTGGCGCGGGCCGCGGGAGCCGACCTCTCACAACTGCGCACGGCCGCCGACCGGGGCGCGGCCGTGACCACGATGGCCGAAGGCGCGGAGGCCACCCTCTTACGGCTGCACGCGGAGGGCCGGATGCACGGGGTGCTCGCGATCGGGGGCAGCGGCGGCACCTCCATCGCCACCCGGGCGATGCGGGCCCTGCCGCTGGGCCTGCCGAAGGTGATGGTCTCGTCGATGGCCTCGGGGGACGTCTCCCCCTACGTCGGCTCCTCGGACATCACCATGATGTACAGCGTGGTGGACATCGCCGGGATCAACAGCGTCTCGGCGCCGGTGCTGGCCAACGCGGCGGAGGCGGTCGCCGGGATGGCCAAGGGCTACGCGCGCTCCGCCCTGGACCGCCGCCGCCCCGCCCGGCTCGGCAGCGGATCGCGGCCGCTGGTGGCCGCGAGCATGGCGGGGGTGACCACGACCGGTGTGGACGCGGCCCGCGAACGGCTGACCGAGCTCGGCTACGAGGTGCTGGTCTTCCACGTCAGCGGCAGCGGCGGGCGCACCCTGGAGAAGCTGGCCGGCCAGGGGGTCTTCGCGGGCGTGCTGGACCTGACCCTCAGCGAGATCGCCGACGACCTGTGCGGCGGCATCCTCACCGCCGGCCCCGACCGGCTCAGCGCGGCCGGGCGGGCCGGGATCCCGCAGGTGGTGAGCCTGGGCGCGCTGGACATGGTGAAGTTCGGGCCGCTGGAGTCCCTGCCGGAGCGGGCCCGCTACCGCCGGGTGCGGGTCCACAACCCGTCGATCACGGTGATCCGCACGACGGAGTCCGAGTGCGCCGAACTCGGGCGGCGGGTGGCCTCCAAGCTGCGCCTGGCGACCGGGCCGACGGCGGTCTGCCTGCCGCTGCGCGGACTGTCCACCCTGGGCGCGCCGGGCGGCCCGTACCACGATCCGGAGGCGGACGGGGCGCTGTTCTCGGCGCTGCGCGAGGGCCTGCGGGGCAGCGCCGCGCGGCTCTACGACTACGACACCCACATCAACGATCCGGCCTTCGGGCGGGCGGCGGCGGATCGGCTGCACGCCATGATCGGCGCGGTGTCGGCCGCCGCCTGACCAGGGCGCGCCCCCGCGCATGCCCCCGCGCGCCCCCGAGCGCTCCCCGTCCACGGACCGGACGGGCCGGATGGCCGGGAACCGGCCGTGGCTCAATGGTGTCCCTGGGGGTGGCCGGTCGGAACCGACCGGTCCGGCTCCGGGAGCCGGCGATGTCACGGAGGGGGGCGGGGATGAGCAACGGGTGGACGGTACCCGGATACACCGAGGTGCGTGAGCTCGGCTCGGGCGGCAGCGGCCGGGTCGTGCTCGCGGTCCACGACGCCACCGGCACCGCGGTCGCGGTGAAGTACCTCAGCGACCGGATGCGCGAGGACCCGGCCTTCGTCCGCGAGTTCCGGGCCGAGGCCCGGCTGCTGGGCGGCCTGGTCTCCCCGTACGTGACGCGGTTCTACGAGTACGTGGAGGCGCCGGACGGGGCCGTGATCGTCATGGAGCTCGTCGACGGGGTCTCCCTGCGCTCCGTGCTGCTGGAGTCCGGGCGCACGGAGCCCGAGGCCGCGCTGGCGGTCCTCAAGGGCTCCCTGCTCGGGCTGGCCGCCGCGCACCGGGCCGGTGTGGTCCACCGTGACTACAAGCCGGAGAACGTGCTGGTCGCGGCCGACGGCTCCTCCAAGCTGGTGGACTTCGGGATCGCCGCCGGCCGCGGCACCACCCCCGGGGTCGCGGGAACCCCCGCCTACATGGCCCCCGAGCAGTGGCAGGGGCGGCCGGCCTCGCCGACCGCCGACGTGTACGCGGCCACCGCGACCTTCTTCGAGTGCCTGACCGGCCGCAAGCCCTACGACGGCGCCAACTTCGCCGAGCTCGCCGTCCAGCACATCGAGGCGCCGATCCCGGAGACCGAGGCCCCCGAACCCGTCCGGCCGCTGATCCGCCGGGGCCTGGCCAAGCTGCCGGAGCAGCGGCCGGAGAACGCCGAGGCCTTCGTCGCCGAACTCGAGGCGGTGGCGGTCGCCGCGTACGGACCCCAGTGGGAGGAGCGCGGGCAGCGCAAGCTGGCCGCGCTGGCGGCCCTGCTGCCGCTGCTGTTCCCGTCGGCGGGCGGCGCCGCCGCGGGTACCACGGCGGTGGCCACCACCTCGATCGGTTCCGGCTGGGCCCCCGGGCGCGGCGGCTGGCTCGCGACGGGCCTGGCGCTGGTGCTCGGGGCCGTCCTGGTGTTCACCACGGACGCGTCCGGCGCCCCGCCGGGACCCTCCGCGCTGAGCGACTTCGCCACCACGAGCCCGGCCGCCCCCTCCGCCCCGCCCGCGCCCGGCCCGTCACCGGCGGGCCCGTCCGCGTCCCCCTCCCCGACGCCCACGGGCAGCCCGGCGCCCACGCCCACGCCCTCGGCCTCCACGCCGGAGCCGACGCCCACCCCGACGGCCTGGCCCTCCACCGGCGCGAGCCCCACCTGGACCCCGACGGCCCGGCCGACGGTCACCTGGTCGCCCACGCCGACGCCGAGCCCCACCCCGCGCGTGACGAAGCTGGACGTCTCGCTCAAGACCGGGGCCTACCGGGCCGACGCCGCCGTCTCCCTGGCGACCCAGGGCAGCGGGCCGGTCACCATCGTCGTCCAGTGGTTCCTGGGCGGCTCCCAGGGGGCCTACTCCGTCCCCGACGGCACCGACACCCTGGTGGTCCAGGCGGGCGCGCCGGCCACCGTCGTCCAGTCCCACACCTTCCCCCGGGGGCGCGGCTGCTACGCCGGCGTCCGGGTCACCACCAAGCCCGCCGCCGGCGCCCCGGCGTCCGACTCCCAGCCGCTGGTGCGCTGCACGGACCTGGAGCCCCCGCGATGAACGATCCGCACGCCCCGCAGGACGAGGACTACAGCGCCACCGTCCTCGGCAGCCACTGGTTCAGCGGGCCGCCGCCCCCACGGGACGCGGCCCCCGACCGGGTCGAGGGCGCCGTACTGCGCTTCGGCCCGGGGGTGACGGCGGCCCTGCCCGCGCCCTTCCCCGTAGGGCCCGCACCCGCGCCCGTCCCCCCGCCGTCCGGGCGTGGCGGCGGCTGGCGCCGGTACACCCTCGCCGCCGTGGTGCTGGCCGGGGTGCTCGCGTACCTGGGCTGGCAGCGGTTCGGGCCGGCCGTCGAGGTCCGCGAGGTCGCCGTGAGCACCGATCCGCAGGGCCCGGGCTGCGACGCGACGGCGGACGTGGTGGCCGCCGTGGCGACCAACGGCCGCCCCGGAACCCTCACGTACCAGTGGGTCCGCAGCGACGGCACCCGGTCGGAGGAGCTGACCGAACGGGTCCCCGCCGGCCGCGAGGAGGCCACCCTCCACCTGATGTGGACCTTCAAGGGCACGGGCAGCTACCCGGCCCGCGCGGAACTGCGACTGCTCTCCCCCACCCCCCTCACGGCGGCCACGGAGTTCACCTACCGCTGCCCGCGCTGAGTCGTCCTTGTGGCCGGGGCGGTATGGCCGTCCGGCCGAGGCGGGGGCGGTGGGGGCGGTGGTTGACTCGAAGGGTCGACCGGGGCGTGCAGGACGCCCCCAGGCACCCCTGCGTGCCGTGTTCCCTCCGGCAACACCCCCTGGGAGCACGGCCGTTTCCGCTCGGATGCCGGGTCCGCGCGGAAGGCCCGCGGCCGCTTTGGGGAGCAGCCGCGGGCCGTTCGCGTACCCGTCCCCCGCCGCAACCGGGGGACGGAGTCTCAGAGCCGCGCGTGGGCGGTGATGTCGGCCTGGAACTCCCCGGTCATCGCCGGGGTCACCGTCGGCCTGCACTGGGCGACGGCCGCCAGGTAGTCGTCCGTGGTCGCGCCCGGCTGGGCCGCCGCGCCGCGCGCGCCGACCGCCTCCAGGTCCCGTTCGAAGGAGACCTGAGCCGCGGTCCGCGCCGCGTGCTCGATGTCGGCCGGGGTGAACAGCTCCGTCGCCGCCACCAGGGCGGCCACGTCCACGTCCGCGCGCCCGGCGGTGTAGCGGGACCAGATCGCGGCACGGGCCCCGGCGTCCGGGGTGCCGATCGGGATCAGGTAGTCGAACCGGCCGGGCCGCAGGAACGCCGGGTCGAGGGAGCGGATGGAGTTGGTGGCGCAGACCAGCAGCCGCTCGTCGCCCTCGCGGAAGCCGGGTATCAGCTTGAGCAGCTCGTTGGTGACTCCGTGGGCGCCGCCGGGCTGCGCGGGCTCGGTGCGCACGGGGGCGATCTCCTCGACCTCGTCGATGAAGACCAGCACCCGTTCCAGCTCGGCGATCCGGGCGAAGGCCTGGCGCAGGGCCGCGGCCAGGTTCCCGCCGTCGGCCAGGCGCGAGGGCAGCAGTTCCACGAAGGGCCAGCCCAGCCGGGAGGCGATGGCCCGGGCGAAGGTGGTCTTGCCGGTGCCGGGCGGCCCGAAGAGGGCGATGGCGCGCGGCGGGCGCACCCCGTGCGCGGCGGCCCGCTCGGGTTCGGCGAGGGGGAGCACCACGCGGCGTTCGATCAGTTCCTTCTCCTTCTCCATGCCGGCGACCTTGGCCCACAGGTCGTTGGGCAGGAAGCGGCCGCCGAGGTCGTCGAGGAGTCCGGCGGCCGGCCCGTGCAGCGGCTCGGTCTTCTCGAAGTAGGCGACGGCGGGCTGGCGGGTGTAGCCGGCGTTCAGGAGGCCCTCGCCGAGCAGGTCCTCCTCGGGCAGGACGTACGCGATACGGCCCACGCGGGCGGCGATCAGGCGGCGCTCCAGCTCCACGAGGAGGGCGCTGGCGAGGCCCCGTCCGCGCCAGCCCGCGGCGATGGCGATGCGCATCACCCAGGCCCGCTCGCCGGTCACGCAGGCGAGGGCCGCACCGATGGGGACGCCCTGGTGGACGGCGACCACGCAGGGCTGCCGGCCGGTCAGCGCGCTGATGCACTCGGCGAGCGAGAAGACCGACTCCTGGCCGAGTTCGGCCGTCGTGTCGATCAGATGGACCACCGACGCGAGGTCGCCCTCGCGGTAGTCGTGGATGAGCCAGTTCACCGGGTACCGCCCCTCGTTCGTGCTCTTGCGGCGAGGCTAGGGGCGGGCGGGCCCGTCGATCACGCACCGCCGTGCACAACAGCGGGCCCGGAACCCCTCCGCGGCGTCCATAGACCGGTGGGTTCCGCCGAAGCTCCGGCCCGGGGGGCGGTGTCCGTTCATGGCTTCCGACAGACGGGCGGGGCTGCGGCGGGCTCCGGCGGGCTCCGGCATTCACAGCTGATTCATACGGAATTCCGTGCCGGGGCCACAGTTTCCCCGGGAAGGCTCGGAGGCATGATCCAACGCATCCTCCCCCGCAAGGCGGCCGGCCGTCCCCGCGCCCGGGCCCGACGGGCGTCACGGATCCTGCTCGCGGTGACCGCGATGGGCGCCCTGCTCGGCCTGGACCTGCCCGAGGCGGGAGCCGCGACCCCGCTCGGGGTGACCGCCGGGGCCCCGGCGGGGGCGGAGGCGGGGCGGGTCGGCGCGCTGTTCGCCGGCGGGCTCGACGGGGGGCACTTCTGCACCGCGTCCGTGGTCCGCAGCCCCGGCCACGACCTGATCGCCACCGCCGCGCACTGTCTCGACCACCCGGACACCACCGTCTTCGCCCCCGGCTACCGGGACGGCGAGGCCCCGTACGGGCTGTGGCGGCTGACCCGCGTGTACGTGGCCCCCGGCTGGACGGCCGGCCAGGACCCCGACGCGGACGTCGCCTTCGCGACGGTCGCGCCGGCCGGTGCCGGGGAGACCCGGGCCGTGGAGGACGTGGTCGGCGCCTTCCCGGTGGCCGCCGCGCAGCCCGCCGACGTGACGGTGACCGTGCTCGGCTACCCGAGCGTCCTGGACGCCCCGCTGACCTGCTCCAACGCGACGAGCCTGTTCTCGCCGACCCAGCGCCGGATCGACTGCCCCGACCTCAGCGGCGGCACCAGCGGCAGCCCCTGGCTGGCGGGCGACGCGCTGGCCGGGGTCCTCGGCGGGTACCAGGGCGGCGGCGACGTCCCGGAGGTGTCGTACAGCGCGGTGATGGGCGACGAGGCGATGGCCCTGTACTGCGAGGCGGCGGGAGTAGCCCGTTAGACGGTCTGCGGCGCCTCGAACCAGGTCGGCTCCTCGGCGAGGGAGCGCCGGATCCGGTGCAGGGCGAAGGGCTCCAGCGGCGGCAGCGCGTCCGGGGCGAACCAGGCCACCTCCAGGAGTTCCCCGTCGGCCGGGCGGGCCTCGCCGCCGGTGGCCCGGCAGCGGAAGGTGATGTCCTGGTACTGGCAGAGGTCGCCGTTCGCGTAGGTGACCGGTTCGAGCATCTGGACGAGGACGACCCGCTCGGGGACGCACCGCACCGCCGTCTCCTCGTAGACCTCGCGCACGGCCGTCTCGGCGGGCTGTTCGCCGGGTTCGGCGATCCCGCCGACGACGGACCACCGGCCGGTGTCGGCCCGGCGCCCGAGCAGCACCCGGCCGTCGTCGTCGAAGACGACGGCGGTGACGCCGGGCAGCAGGAGCAGCAGGTGGCCGGCGCCGGCCGCCCGGATCTCGCGGATGAACTCGGGGGTGCTCATGCGCCGACCCTACGGGGTGCGGCGGCGGGCGCGGATGCGGCGGGCCAGGAGGGTGACGAGGCCGCCTGCGGCGACCAGGACCAGCGCGTACTCGGGCAGCGGGCCCAGGCGGGTGGCCGGGGTCTCGGTGGAGCGCAGCGGGATCTCGTCGACGAGCGCGTCGGCGGTGAACATCTTCGTCTGCTTGACCACCGTGCCGTCGGGCCGGATGACCGCGCTGACGCCGCTGGTGACGGGCACGAGGACGCTGCGGCTGTGCTCGACGGCGCGGATCCGGTCCATGGCCAGCTGCTGGTAGGTCATCTCGGTCCGGCCGAAGGTGGCGTTGTTGCTGGGGACGGCGATGACCTGGGCCCCGGCCCGGACGGTGGAGCGCACGGCGTCGTCGAAGGCGGCCTCGTAGCAGGTGACCATGCCGACGCCGGTGCCGGCCATGTCGAAGACCCCGGGCTCCTTGCCGGGGCCGAAGTCGCGGCGGACCCGGTCCACGTCGGAGCTGAAGAGCCGGACGAAGGAGCGCATCGGGATGCGCTCGCCGAAGGGCTGGATCTTGCGCTTGTCGTAGGTGTCGACGGGGCCCTTGGCCGGGTCCCACAGGATCATCGTGTTGCGCAGCGGGCCGGTCTCGGGTGCCAGGACCGAGCCGATGGCGGTGGGCACGCCGACGGCCCTGACGGCGTTGTCGATGACGGTGTAGGCGTCGGGCTGGGTGAACGGGTCGATGTCGGAGGAGTTCTCCGGCCACACGACGAAGTCGGGCTTCGGGACCCGGCCCGCCCTGACGTCCTCGGCGAGCCGGATGGTGCGGTTGGCGTGGTTGTCGAGGACCTGGCGCCGCTGGGCGTTGAAGTCGAAGCCGGCACGGGGCACGTTGCCCTGGATGACGGCGGCGACGGCGGTCCCGTCCTCGGCGGCGTCGGAGACCAGCGGACGGGCGGCGAGGGCCGCGCCGACGGGGGCGACGACGGTCAGGGCCGCGAGGGCGGCGGCCGTGCGGGTGGGCTGCCGGCGGGCGATGCGCGCGGCCCCGTACAGGCCGAAGCCGCACAGGGCGACGGCGAACGACAGCAGCGGGGTCCCGCCGACGGCGGCCAGCGGTACGAAGATCCCGTCGGCCTGCCCGTAGGCGAGCCGGCCCCAGGAGAAGCCGCCGAAGGGGGCGCGGGCCCGCAGGGCCTCGACGGCGACCCAGACGGCGGCCGACCACACGGGGGCGGCGGGCAGCCGGCTCACGAGGGCGATGCCGAGGCCCGCGAGGCCGATGAGGAGGGACTCCAGGGTGACGAGGGCCAGCCACGGCACCGGGCCGACGCCCTCGCTGGTCCACACGAGCAGCGGCAGCAGGTAGCCGAGGCCGAAGAGGAAGCCGAGCCCGAAGCCGGCCCGGGCACGGCGGCCGCGCAGGCAGCCGGCCAGCAGGGCGAGCGCGAAGGGGGCCAGCCACCACAGCGGGCGGGGCGGGAAGCTGAGGTAGAGCAGCACTCCGGCGAGCACGGCCAGGGCGGGGCGGGCCAGGCGGAGGGCCCAGCGCTTCCCGGCGGACGGCGAGGCCCCCTCGGCGGCCGCGCTCGGGGGGTCCGCGACGGCTGGTCCGGCGGGCTGCGAGGGCTCGCTCTCGGCGGCCCGGGTGACACTGCTGCTCATCTGGCGGAGTGTACGTGGCCGCACCCCATGGGCCGGTAAGGCCGGACCCCGCGGCGGTCGCTCCGGGCCCCGGTTCAGCGGGCGAGGGAGCGCAGGTGGGTGCGGATGACGCGGACGGCGTTCTCGGCGTCGTCGACGGTGACCGTGAACAGCTTGCCGTCACCGAGCCGCAGTTCCACGCCCTCCCCGCGCCGCACGATCACCGCCGTGCCCTTCTCGGGCCGCCAGCGGTACCCCCAGCCGCCCCACTGCTGCGGGGTGACCCGGGGGAGGAACTCGGCGGCGGTGACCTCCGCGAGGCGGATCTTGCGGCGCGGCAGCCCGATGTGGCCGCAGCGCACCTCCATGGCCTCGGCGTCGACGGTGACGGCCACGTACACGAAGGCGAGGGTGCCGTAGAGGATCAGCAGCCCGGCGGCCAGGCAGCCGATCACGGACATCAGCAGCGGAACGTATCCGGAGGTCCAGGAGTTGTCGACGGCCAGCTCGACACCGAGCGCGAGGCAGGCGGCGCCGGCGGCCGCGAGGAGCCACTGCGCGCGGTTGGAGGCCCGGCCCGTCCAGAGGGGACCCGGGGGGTGACCCGTCATGAGCAGCAGCGTACCCACGTTCCGCATGACCGCCACCGCCTCTGCGCCACTCGGCGCATCCCGCTCCCGGGGCCCGGGCGGCCCCGGGTCCCGTCGGGCTCGCGCCTGCCCGCCCTTGACCTCAACCAAACTGGAGGTCCTACCGTCGCCGCCATGACTCAGCAGACGCATTACGGAACGACGGACCCGACGATTCCCGGGCGCTACCGGACGGCGGTGGTGCCGCACATCATGGTGGCCGACGCGGCGGCCGCCCTCTCCTTCTACGGACGGGCCTTCGGCGCCGTCGAGGACTTCCGGCTCGACGGGCCGGACGGCACGGTCCTGCACGCCGAGATCAGGATCGGCGAGGCGGTCCTGATGCTCGGCGACGCGGCCCCCGGCGGCCCGTTCTCCGCTCCGGAGGCGCTCGGCGGGACCTCGGTCGCCCTGCACGTGTACGTCCCCGACGTGGACGCGCTGACGCGGACCGCCGTGGCGGCCGGCGCGGAACTGGTCGAGGAACCGGCCGACCGGTTCCACGGCGACCGCACCGCCGTGCTCCGGGACCCGTCGGGCCACCTGTGGGTGTTCCTCACGCACCTGGAGGACCTGTCCGGGGAGGAACTGACGGCCCGGCTCGCGGGAGCCGCGTAGACGCGACGCGGACCGCTAGCGTCCCACCGTCGCGCCCTGGTCCGAGCCGGACAGGAGGCGGCCCTCCCGGTAGCCGAGGGCGGCCGGGGGGAGGGTGGACGGGCGGCCGCTGTGGAGGACCGTCAGGGTGCCGGTGCGGGGCAGTTCCGGGGCGGGCTCGGCGCCGATCCGGCGCAGGGCCTGTACGGCGACGGCCTCGGCCGAGCCGTGGAACCGCAGCCGCGTCCCGCCGGTGCGGGCGGCGAGGGCGGTGCGGATGGCGTCGTCGACGAGTTCGTAGTGCGTGCAGCCGAGGACCACGTCCGTCACGTCGGCCGGGGTCAGCTCGGCGGCGGCGGCGACCGTGCGCGCGATGGCCTCCTCGTCGCCGTACTCGACCGCGTCGGCGAGGCCGGGGCAGGGCACCTCGGTGACCCTCGCTCCGGCGGCGAAGTCGCGGATCAGGCCGCGCTGGTACGGGCTGCCGGTGGTGGCGGGGGTGGCCCAGATCGCCACCCGCCCGCCGGCCGCCGCCGCGGGCTTGATCGCCGGGACGGTGCCGATGACGGGGATCCCGGGCTCAAGGTCGGCCCGCAGGGTGGCCAGGGAGTGCACGGAGGCGGTGTTGCAGGCCACGATCAGGGCGTCGGGCCGCAGCTCGGCGGCGGCCCGGGCGACGGCGCGGGCCCGCTCGGTGAGGTCGACGGGGGTACGGGGGCCCCAGGGCATCCCGTCGGGGTCGGAGGACAGCAGCAGATCGGCGTCGGGCCGCAGCCGACGCGTCGCGGCGGCCGCAGCGAGGAGGCCGATTCCCGAGTCCATGAGCGCGATCTTCACCGGGTCACCTTAGTCGACGCCCCCGCCCACCGCCCGAACTCCGCCGCTGCGAACGGCGTCAAAAGCGGACAAAAGACCTCCACATTCGCCGGACTCGCACCCCACCCGGACCCGGCACCGCGCCGCGCGGCCCGGACGCGGGACACGCCCCCGCCGGGTCGGCGACACTGCCGCCATGGGCCTCCTCATCGCCGCCTACGCCTCCCTCGCCGCCTGGCTCTGGCTCACCCTCGCCCAGGGCGTGTTCTGGCGCACCGACGTCCGCCTCCCCCCGCGCACCGCCCCCACCCGCTGGCCGTCCGTCGCCGTCGTCGTCCCGGCCAGGGACGAGGCCGAGGTGCTGCCCCGCAGCCTGCCCTCCCTCCTCGCCCAGGACTACCCCGGCGAGGCCGGCATCGTCCTGGTCGACGACGGCAGCACCGACGGCACCGCGACCCTCGCCCACCGCCTGGCCGCCGAGCAGCCCGGCCTGCCCCTCACCGTGCTCACCCCCTCCGAGCCCCCGCCCGGCTGGACCGGCAAGCTCTGGGCCCTGCGTCACGGCATCACCCACGTGACCTCGGGCGGCGGACCGCAGGCCCCCGAGTACCTGCTTCTCACGGACGCCGACATCGCGCACGAACCGGACAGCCTGCGCGAGCTGGTCGCCGCCGCGACCTCCGCGGAGCTCGACCTCGTCTCCCAGATGGCCCGCCTGCGCGTCGTCAGCGTCTGGGAGCGGCTCGTCGTGCCCGCCTTCGTGTACTTCTTCGCCCAGTTGTACCCCTTCCGCCGGATCAACCGCCCCGCCGCGCGCACCGCCGCGGCGGCCGGGGGCTGCGTCCTGCTGCGCACCGAGGTGGCCGTGCGCGCCGGGATCCCGGACTCCATCCGCCAGGCCGTCATCGACGACGTCGCCCTCGCCCGGGCGGTACGCCGCTCCGGCGGGCGGATCTGGCTCGGGCTGGCGGAGCGGGTGGACAGCGTGCGGCCGTATCCGGCCCTGGCCGACCTGTGGCGGATGGTCTCGCGCAGCGCGTACGCCCAACTCCGCCACCAGCCGCTGCTGCTGGCCGGGACGGTGGCCGGGCTGGCGCTGGTCTACCTGGTACCCCCGGCGGCGTTCTTCGCCGGGCTCGCGGGCGGGCGCCCCGCCGTCCTCGCGGCCGGAGGGCTGGCCTGGCTGCTGATGGCCGGCACCTACCTGCCGATGCTGCGCTACTACCGCCAGCCGGCGGCGCTCGCACCGCTGCTGCCCCTCACCGCGCTGCTGTACCTGTTCATGACCGTCGACTCGGCCGTGCAGCACTACCGGGGGCGCGGCGCGGCCTGGAAGGGCCGAACCTATTCCCGCCCCAGTGACGCCTGAAACCACCCGGGCGGAGGAATTCCGGACTGACGGGGCGTCATGCCCACGTCGCCCGAGGTCACCGCGTTATGACAGAGCGTCAGCCCCGTATACGTGCATCCGCCAACCGGCGAGTACGAGTGGGAACAAGGCGGGGCGCATGTGGCGAATCGTGCAGGTGAACGTCATGTGAAAGGTGTGGCTCTGACCTGGGAATATGCAGGTCAGAGCGGTGTTGGGGGCACCTGGCTATGGACCCCGTGAATTCGTGGGCTTAACTTGTCTCCCATGACCTCCCCCCGCTCCACTTATGGCGGCGGTTACTACTCCGCGCCCTCTTTCCCGGACACCCCCATCTACGACTCCCTCGTCGCAGAACGCGGGACTCCGCAGATCGCCCCGATCCGCGTTCCGGCCGCCTACGACTCCCCCGGTGCCGGGTACTCGAGCGGTGGATACCTCCCGGCCCTCGCCTCCTCCATGCCCGCCCTCCCGCCCGCGTCCCCGCAGCCGGCACCGACCCCCGCGTACGGATACGGGTACCCGCAGCAGCCGGCCGCGCCGGCCCCGATGCCGGTTCCGCTTCAGCACGCGCCCGCCCCGTTCGTCCCGCAGCAGCAGCTCCCGCCCCGGGCCGGGTACGTCCCCCAGCCCCAGCCGCAGCAGCCGCGCCCGCTCGCGGCGGGGGCCGGGTACGAGGCGATGCGCCCGGCGGCACCGCGTCCGATGACGGCGCCCATGCCGATGGCGGCCTCCGCGCCGACGGCGGCGCCGATGCAGATGACGGCCCCGATGCAGATGACGGCGCCGATGCAGATGGTGTCGCCGGTGCCGACGGCCGTACCGGCCGCCGCGGCCGTCCCCTCGTACCAGGACCCGTACGGGGGCCAGTACCAGGGCCGCGGCTACTGAGCCGACCGCACCGCGCCCCGGCCGCACCCGCTCCGGGGCCGGGGGCCCCGGAGCGCGGGGCGCGGCCGGAAACCGGCGGCCGGAACGGTGCGCCCTGCGCGAAACGACGTGGGGAGGGGGCCCGGGCGGCTGGCAAGATGCCCCCATGCCGAACTTGTACATCCAGTCGCTCCACGTCCATCCCGTCAAATCGCTAGCGGGGACCGCTCCCGACGAGATGGCCATGGAGCCCTGGGGCCCGGTCGGCGACCGCCGCTGGGCCGTGGTCGACACCACGGGCGCGATCATCACCCAGCGCCAGCAGGCGCGGCTGGCCCTGGCCTCGTCCCGCCCGCTGGCCGACGGCCGGATCGTGCTGTCCGCACCCGGTATGGCGGACCTGGTGGTGGAGGTGCCGGAGCCGGGCCCGCTGGAGCCGATCGTCGTGTTCGGCAAGAAGGTCGACACGGTGGTCGCCTCGACGGCCGCCGCCGAGTGGTTCAGCGCCTACCTGGGGCAGCCCGCGCGGCTGGTCCACCTCGACGACCCGGCCGTCCGCCGGCCCGTGGACCCCGACTACGCCCTGCCCGGCGAGACGGTGAGCCTCGCCGACGGCTATCCGGTGCTGCTCGCCACCACCGCCTCGCTGGAGGCCCTCAACGCCCTGATCGCCACGGGGGACCACCCCGAGGAGGGGCCGCTCCCGATGAACCGCTTCCGCCCCAACCTGGTGGTCGGCGGGCCCGTCGAAGCCTGGGCCGAGGACGACTGGCGGCGCATCGCGATCGGCGACGCCGTCTTCCGGGGGGTGCGCGAGTGCGGGCGGTGCGTCGTCACCACCACCGACCAGGTCACGGCCGAGCGCGGGCGCGAGCCCCTGAAGACGCTGGCCCGCCACCGGCGCATCGGCAAGTCGCTCGCCTTCGGGCGCCTGCTGGTGCCGGTCGTCCCGGGCACGGTGCGCGTGGGCGACGAGGTCCGCGTCCTGGAGTGACCCCCGGCCCGGCCGCCATCGACCACGGCGGACGGGCGCACGCGGGGAATGACACCTTCGAGGGGCTCCCGGGGCCCACTGGAACCAACGGGCGGCGCGGGGCCGTTGGAGCATGCGGGACGAACGCAGACCCGCCGGGGCGCCAACACCGGATCGGGTGACGGGCGCCCCGCGCGTCCCGGAATGCGCGTCCGCGGGACATGCGCCAGGCTTGGACGCGCGGACAGACGCAGACTGGGCATGGGCAGGGGGAGCCGGACCGTGCGAACAGCTATGGGTGTGTGGCGCTGGCGGCGCAATCCGCTGCGCAGGCCGACCGACCTCGTCGAGGCGTGGGTGGCCTGCGTCGCGCTGGTGTGCGTACTGCTGGTGGCCCCGGCGGTCGGCTGGGCCGCCGGCCTCCAGGTGGACGGGATCCTCCAGCGCGCCGCGCGCGAACAGCGGCAGGAGCGGTACCTCGTGCCGGCCGTGGTGGTCCGGCCCTCGGCCGCGGCCGCCGCGCGGGCCGGTGCGGCCGCCGATCCCTCGGCGCAGCGGACGGTGCCGGCGCGGACGACGATCGTGGCCTCGTGGACCGCGCCCGACGGCACCCGTCACGAGGGCTCGGTCCCGGCGGCGGAGGAACCGCCCCTTCCGGGCGACCGGTTCCGGATATGGACCGATCTCCGCGGCCGGCTCGTGGGACAGCCGCTGGACCCGGGCGCCGCCTCCTTCCACGCCGCGATGGCAGGGCTGGCCGCCGCGCTCACGGCGGCCGCGCTCGCGGAGACGCTCCGCCGCCTCGTCGTACGAAGGCTCATGCATCGGCGGTACATCCGTCTGGACCGGGCGTGGGCGGCGGCGGGGCCCGACTGGGGGCGGGCGGATGCGGGCAGCTGACCTGGCAACTCCCGGGCCCCGCGCGCGCTACGGTGGATCCGCAGGCCCGTCCGGCCGCTTCGGCGGCCGGGAGGGCCGCGGCCGCTTCAGCCGCTCCGGCCGGTCCGGCAGCGCGAGTACGAGGGTGGGGGCACGGCAGCACGATGGCTCAGGGCACGGTCCAGGTGACGCACGGCGGGGCCTCGCGGTGGCGGCGGCGGTCAGGTGAGTATCCGACGCTGAGCGCGGCCCTCGAAGCCGCGGGCGACGGCGACGTGCTGTCCGTCGCCCCCGGGACCTACCGGGAGAACCTGGTCCTGCTCCATGCCGTCACCCTGCGCGGGCCCGAGGGCGCGGCGGCCGGATCGGTGCGCATCGCCCCGCTGGACGGGGTCGCGCTGACGGTGCGCGCCTCGGCCGTGGTCCAGGACCTCTACCTGGAGGGGGCGGACCGGGCGGCGCCCGCGCTGCTCGTCGAGGAGGGCTCCCCCGAGTTCAGCGACCTGCGCGTGCACACCCGGTCGGCGTCGGGCATCGAGGTGCGCGGCGGGGCCCGTCCCCTGGTCCGCCGGTGCACGGTGGAGAACCCGGCCGGGGTGGGGATCGCCGTCCTGGACGGCGGGGGCGGGGTGTTCGAGGAGTGCGAGGTGGTCGCCGCCGGGCAGGCCGGTTTCTCGGTGCGCGGCGGGCACCCCCGGCTGGAGCGCTGCCGCGTCCACCATGCCGTCGGCGCGGGCATCGCCGTGACCGGCGAGGGCTCGGGGCTGGAGGCGCTGGGCTGCGAGGTGTACGAGATCAAGGGCAGCGGGGTGCAGGTGGCGGCGCGGGCCGCCGCCCGGCTCACGGACTGCTCGGTGCACCGCACTTCGGGAGACGGGGTCACCCTCGACACCGACGCGGTGCTCTCGCTCTCCGGCTGCGACATCCACGACATCCCGGAGAACGCCGTCGACCTGCGTTCCCGGTCCGTGCTCACCCTCAGCCGCACCACGGTCCGCCGGTTCGGGCGCAACGGCCTGTCGGTGTGGGACCCGGGGACCAGGGTGGAGGCCGAGTCCTGCGAGATCCACGACAGTACGGGCGACTACCCGGCCGTGTGGGTCAGCGACGGGGCCACCGCCTCCCTGGACTCCTGCCGGCTGCACGACGTGCCGGACGCCCTGTTCGTCCTGGACCGGGGTTCGCGTGCCGACGTGGTGGACAGCGATCTGGTCCAGGTGCGCAACACCGCCGTCTCCGTGAGCGACGGCGCGACCGCCCGGCTGGAGCACTGCAGGATCCGGGAGGCGGGCACCGGGGCGTGGTTCCGCGACCACGGCAGCGGCGGCACCCTGAGCGACTGCACGGTGGACGGGGTGCAGACCGGGGTGATCGTCACCAAGGGCGCCGACCCGGTGCTGGAGCGGGTCTCGGTCACCTCCCCCGCCGAGGCCGGGTTCTACGTGTCGGCGGGCGGGCGGGGCACCTTCACCGGCTGCCGGGTGACGGGGAGCGCCGGCTTCGGCTTCCACGTGCTCGACGGCTGCCGCAGCACGCTCACCGGCTGCCACACCGAGCGCTGCGCGCGCGGGGGGTACGAGTTCGCGGAGGACGGGCCGCTCGCCGAGGGCTGCACGGGCGACGGGCCGGAGGCCCGGCTCACCGCCGAGGCGGGCCCGGGTTCCGCCGTGCCCGCCGGGGCGCGGCCGGGGGTCCGGACGGTGACGGCCGTGCAGGCCGTCGTGGAACGGCCGGCCGCCGTCCCCGGGCCGGTGCCGGAGCCCCGGGCGCGGGAGGCCGCGGCCGGGGCGGGCCGGGGTGCGGGCGAGGTGCTCGGCCAGCTCGACGCGCTGGTGGGGCTGGACAGCGTCAAGCGCGAGGTCCGGGCCCTCACGGACATGATCGAGGTCGGGCGCAGGCGGCAGCAGGCGGGCCTCAAGGCCGCCTCGGTGCGCCGGCACCTGGTCTTCACGGGCTCGCCGGGCACGGGCAAGACCACGGTCGCCCGGCTGTACGGGGAGATCCTCGCCTCCCTGGGCGTCCTGGAGCGCGGCCACCTGGTGGAGGTGTCCCGGGTGGACCTGGTCGGCGAGCACATCGGGTCCACGGCCATCCGTACCCAGGAGGCCTTCGAACGGGCGCGCGGCGGGGTGCTGTTCATCGACGAGGCGTACGCGCTGGCGCCGGAGGACTCGGGCCGGGACTTCGGGCGGGAGGCGATCGACACGCTGGTGAAGCTGATGGAGGACCACCGGGACGCGGTGGTGGTGATCGTCGCCGGGTACACGGAGGAGATGGAGCGGTTCCTGACGGTCAACCCGGGGGTGGCCTCGCGGTTCTCGCGGACCATCACCTTCGGCGACTACGGGCCGCGGGAACTGCTGCGGATCGTGGAGCAGCAGGCGGAGGAGCACGAGTACCGGCTGGGCGAGGGGACCGCCCGGGCGCTGCTGGAGTACTTCACGGAGCTGCCCAAGGGCCCGGCCTTCGGTAACGGGCGGACCGCGCGCCAGACCTTCGAGTCGATGGTGGAGCGGCACGCGAGCCGGGTGGCGCAGCTGGCCGAGGCGGGCACGGACGAGCTCACCCTGCTGTTCCCGGCGGATCTGCCGGCGCTCCCCGCGCCTTGCTGATCCGCTGGGCGGGCAGCCCGGCGTCCTCGCGTACGCCGTCCCCCGCAGCGACTGCGGCCCCCGCCGCGACTGCGGCGGCGAGGCGTTCGAGGAGCGCGTCGCGTTCGGCGGCGAAGGCCGGGTCGGCCTGGTAGTCGGTGTGCCGGAGGATGGGCGCGGGGAGCGGGTGCAGGGCGTCGCGCCCGTAGGCGACGGGGTCGGGGAGCGGGCCGCGGTCCACGGGTACGGGGCCGGCGCCGTCCGTGACGGGTCCGCCGATGGGGTCGGTGGCCCGCCACAGGTTGCGCCAGCAGTCGAGGTCTCGGTGGAGGGCGGCGAGCGGGCCGGGGCCGAAGTAGGCGGGGAACCAGCGGCCGTAGAGGCGGCCCAGCGGTGATCCGTACGTGAGGAGGGCGACGCGGCGGCGGGTCCCGGGCGGGAGCTGCCAGACGGCGGCCGCCGCGAGCACGCTGCCCTGGGAGTGTCCGGAGATGACGAGGCGGCCGCCGGTGCGGGCGGTCCAGCCGGTCATCCGCCAGGTCAGGTCGGGTACGGCCCGCTCGGCGTAGCAGGGCGGGGCGAAGGGGTGGGCGGCGCGCGGCCAGAAGGTGCCGACGTCCCACAGGATGCCGATGGTGCGGCGGGAGGCGGGGTCGCGGTAGGCGCGGCGGCCCAGGGCGACGAAGGCGGCCATCCCGAAGCCGATCAGCCAGGATCCGCTGTCCTGTGCGAGGCGCGCGGCGGCCGCCACGAGCGGGTGGGCGCCCCGGGCGGCCTCGGCGGGAACCTCCCCGCCGGCCCAGGCCCCGGCGAGGGCCCCGGCGCCGAGCAGCAGGGTGAGCACGCAGACGGCGCCGATGAACCAGGGGGCGGTGTCGGTCAGCGCGGCCGTCGCCCGGGCACCGGCGATGCGCCGGCTGCGGTCGGGGTCGGGGACGGCCCCGGGGTATTCGGCGGCGACGGCGGCGGCCGTCCGACGGCGCGTCGCGGCGGCCCGGACGGCGGCCGCGGCGGCGACCAGGGCCAGGGCGAGCAGCAGCGGCGGGAGGACGGCGGCCTGCCAGGACAGCAGGACGGGGGGCCCGGGCAGCGGGTCTCCGGGCGTGCCGGGGGCGGCGGCCCCGTCGAGCCAGTCGGCCACGCGCTGGGCGACGCCGCCGGACATGACCCCGCCGAGGGCGCAGCCGAGCAGTCCGGCGGCCGGGCCGCCGAGCCCGCCGAGGGCGGCGCCGGGGGTGGGCGTCCGGCGGTGGAGGCGGCGGGCGACGAGGGCGAGTCCCAGGACGCAGCAGCCCTGGGCGAGCATCAGCACCCCGAAGGCGAAGTCGCCCGGGAGCCTGCCCGTCGAGACCCAGCCGGGACGGGACCAGCCGGCGTAGAGGAACACGACGGCCAGCAGCGCGAGGGCTCCGGCGGGCAGCAGGGTGACGGCGGCCCGGTCGAGCCGGTGGTCGGGGCGGGCCTCGCTGCGGCCGCGCCGGCACACGACCCACAGCACGGTCACCGCCCCCGCCGCCAGCAGCGCCCCGACCGCCCGGCCGGCGGCGGCCGGCCCGGTGGCGCCGGAGGCGAGGTCCTCCCGGAGGGCGGGAGCGGCGACGGCGACGGCCACCGTCAGCAGTCCGGCGGCGGTGTGGGCCGCCCGCAGCCGCGCCACGATCCGCCGCCCGTACCAGAACCCGGGCCGGCCGAGCGGCGCGTCCCCGTACCCGGAGGACCCGCCGGCGTCCCCGGCGCCGGCGGCTCCGTCAGAGGCGTCGGCGGAGCCGGGCGGTCCGCCGTACCCGCCTGCCCCGTCGGGGGGCGGCTGGGACTCGTAGGCGCTCCAGGTGCGGGCCGACAGGAACCAGAGGAGGCCGGTGAGCGCGGCCGGGACGAGGGCGCCGAGCGCGAGGCGCCGGCCCGGCTGGGCCCACCAGCCGCCGGGCCGCAGGAAGCCGGTCCAGGAGCGGGTGCCCGTGCAGGCGGGGGTGCCCGCGCACTGCCAGGCCAGGAGGTCGAGGGCCACCTCGCAGGCGGCCGCCACGAGCAGGACGGTGAGGCTGAGCGCGAGGAGCCGTACGAGGAGCCCGTACGCGCGCACGGCGCGGGGCGGCGGCCCGCCGGGGGCGGTGGCGGGCCGGGCCCAGTGGGCGAGGTTGGCGACCATGAACGGCAGGAGCAGCAGCCACAGCGCCCGGGCCCCGTTGCCGGAGGTGAGCCGGGACCAGCAGTAGGCCTCGGGGACGGGCCGCCCGGCGTAGCGCTCGGGGTGGGCCTCGGCGTCGGCGTCCTCGGCGCGGCGGAACACGGCCGCGGTGGAGTCACCCGTCACCCGGACGGGGTGCGGATCGCGGAGCAGTTCGCCGGGGGCGGCTCCGGCGACTCCGTGCACGAACAGTTCGAGGGCGAGCGGGGGCGCCGGCGGAACGGCGCCGGGGGCGGCGGGCTGCGGCATCGGGCCTCCCCGGGGGCGGGCGGCGGAGCGGGTCCGCTCGGGCGGCGGCGTCGGGCCGTTCCCAGGATCCCGCGCCGGGGCGGCGCTGCCCAGACCCCGTTCGCGTGAAGACGGGACCACCGGCCCGGGTCCGGCCGTTCGGTCAACGCCCGTATCGCTGCGGACATCTGACGTCCGACCAGCTATCGTGGCGGGCCAGCGCGCCGACCGTCACCACACCGCAGGGGGTAACGCCGTGACCCGCCGACTCCGCCCCGTGGGGCTGGACTTCCTGGAGCGGGCCCCGGCCCGCCTGGTCTTCACGGCCAAGGCGGCGGCCTCGCCCGAGGCCCTGTACCGGGCGCTCGCCGAGGACGTGACGGGCTGGCCGTCGTGGTTCGGGGCGGTCTCGCTGGCCCGGCCCACCGGGGGCGGCGCCGGACGGGAGGTCAGGCTGCGGGGCGGGGTCCGTTTCCAGGAAACCGTCCTGGCCGCCGAGGGCCCGCGACGCTACGCCTACCGGGTCGACACGACCAACGCGCCCGGCCTGCACGCCCTGTTGGAGGAGTGGCGGCTCGCTCCGGCCGCCGCTCCGCACTCCCCCGGCACCCTCGTCCGCTGGACCTTCGCGGCCGACGGCCCAGCCCCCTTCCGTCTGGCGCTGGCCGCCGCCCGGCCGGGGCTCGGCCGTTCCTTCCGTACGGCGGTGCGCACGCTCGACACCCGGCTCGCCGCGGCCCCGAGCCGGGGCTGAGCGCGGCGGCCGGGGCCCCGCAACGTACCGCGCCCCCTCAGGCCTGCGGCTCGCGCCACTCCCCGGTCTCCAGGAGGGTCTCGATCGTCTTCGCGTACGGCGCGATGTCGAGGCCCTGCGCCGCCAGCCACTCGTCCGAGTAGTACTTGTCGAGGTAGCGGTCGCCCGGGTCGCACAGCAGGGTCACGACGCTGCCCGTGCGGCCCTCGGCCACCATCTCGGAGACGATCTTCAGGGCGCTCCACAGGCCCGTGCCCGTGGAGCCTCCGGCCTTGCGCCCTATGGCCTGTTCGAGGGCGCGGCAGGCGGCGACGCTCGCCGCGTCCGGGACCTTCATCATGCGGTCGATGGCGCCGGGCACGAAGCTCGGCTCCATGCGGGGCCGGCCGATGCCCTCGATGCGCGAGCCGCAGTCGCTGCTCGCGTGCGGGTCGTGGCGCGTCCAGCCGTCGAAGAAACAGGAGTTCTCCGGGTCCGGGACGCAGATACGGGTGTCGTGCTGCATGTAGTGGACGTAGCGGGCGATGGTCGCGGACGTGCCGCCGGTGCCCGCGGTCGCCACGATCCACGCGGGCTCGGGGTAGCGCTCCAGGCGCAGCTGCTGGTACATCGACTCGGCGATGTTGTTGTTGCCGCGCCAGTCGGTGGCCCGCTCCGCGTACGTGAACTGGTCCATGTAGTGGCCGCCGGTGCGGGCGGCGAGGTCGGCGGACTCCTCGTACATCTTCATGGAGTCGTCGACGAAGTGGCATTCGCCGCCGTGGAATTCGATGAGCCGGCACTTCTCCGGGCTGGTGGTGCGCGGCATGACGGCGATGAAGGGGACGCCGATCAGCTTGGCGAAGTAGGCCTCGGAGACGGCGGTGGAGCCGCTGGAGGCCTCGATGACCGGGCGGCCCGGGCGGATCCAGCCGTTGCACAGGGCGTACAGGAACAGCGAGCGCGCGAGGCGGTGCTTCAGCGAGCCCGTCGGGTGCGTGGACTCGTCCTTGAGGTAGAGGTCGATGCCCCATGCCTCGGGCAGCGGGAAGCGCAGCAGGTGGGTGTCGGCGCTGCGGTTGGCGTCCGCCTGGACCTTGCGCACGGCCTCTTTCAGCCAGGCGCGGTATTCGGCGTCGCTGCGGTCGACGTCGACGGTGGTCCTCACCGTCGTGCTCGCGGCCACGCGTCCGGCCGGGCTCGCGGCCGTGTTCGAGGCCGTCGTACCGGTGGTGCCGGTGGTGCTCATGCGCCTTGCTCCTTTGTCGGTTCCTGGGCCCCCTCCTTTCGAAATGTACCCCCCTCACCTGCACAAACGGTCACTTTGGGTATCTATGCGGATCGCTTTCGGTCGCGTTCGGTTGCACGCGGCGCGACGGTGGGTGACCCTTGAGATTGCGTCACCGAGGGTGCAGCACCCGTAACACTCATGTCGGGGAGTCGCAGCCGTGATCACACATTCCCGCAGGCACTGCGTCGTGGAACTGCAGGCCCTGCCCGCGCGTATCGGCCAGGTCCGCAGGATCGTCTCCGCCCAACTGCGTCATTGGCAGCTCGACCCGCTCATAGACCGGGCTGCGCTCGGCGTGACGGAGCTGCTCAGCAACGTCCACCGCCACGCGCAGCCGGACAAGGTCTGCGTCGTCGAGATCGAACTCCGCCTCGGGCGGCTCACCGTCTCCGTCCACGACAGCGATCCGCGGCTGCCCGTCCTGCGCGAGACCGGCGGACTGGAGACGTGCGGTCGCGGGCTGGCGCTCGTGGCGGCGGTCAGCGAGGCGTGGGGGGCCCGCCACCTGCCGGACGGACCCGGCAAGGTGGTCTGGTTCTCCCTGCGGGCCGCCCCCGCCCCGGCGGCGCCGCCGCACACGGTCCGCATCGGTGCGAAGAAGCCCGTACGGGAGCCCGCCCGGGCGGTGCTCACCGCCGTGGACGCGCGGGCCGTCCCGACCGGCGTGCCGGCGCCGGTCGCGGCCGGTACCGGGCCCGGGTGACGCACCCCCGGCCCCGCCGCCGCGCCGGGCCCGGGCGGTTCAGGCCGCCGCGCCCAAGGTCCCCAGCGGGTCGTCCAGCACCGGCTGCCAGGCCAGCTCGGCCGCCCCGACGAGGCTGTTGTGGTCCAGGGTGCACGGCAGGATCGGCACACCCCCGCTGCGCCCCCACAGGCTGCGGTCCGCGACCACCGCGCGCAGCCGCTCCGGGTCCGCGTACAACAGCTCGCGGTGCAGCCCGCCGAGGATGATCCGGTCCGGGTTCAGGATGTTGACCAGGCCCGCCAGGCCCAGCCCGAGCCGGTCGATGAGCTCCTCGGCCGCCGCCCGTACCGAAGGCTGCGCGTACTCCGCGCGCAGCAGGTCGCGGGCCTGCTGGAGCAGGGACACCTCGGGGCCGGGCGTACGGCCCGCCGCCGTGAGGAAGGCCAGCGGGTCGGCCTCCACGTCCAGGCAGCCCCGGCTGCCGCAGTGGCAGGGGCGCCCCTCGGGGTTGACGGTGAGGTGGCCGACCTCCAGGGCCAGGCCGGAGCTGCCGCTGTGCAGCCGCCCGTCCAGCACGAGCGCACCGCCGACGCCGCGGTGGCCGGTGGCCACGCACAGCAGGTGCTGGGCGCTGCGGCCCGCGCCGTGGCGGTGCTCGGCGAGCGCGGCGAGGTTGACGTCGTTGCCGGTCAGGGCCGGTCCGTCGATCCCGGCGGCCTTCACGCACTCCGCGAAGATGGCCCGTACGGGAGCGCCGGCGGGCCAGGCCAGGTGCAGCGGGTTGAGGGCCGTGCCGTCAGGCTCGGCGACCGCCGAGGGCACCGCGAGGCCCGCGCCGATGCAGCGCCGCCCCGTCTCGGCGAGCAGCCGCGCTCCGGCCCCCACGACCGCGCCGAGCACCTGGGCCGGGTCGGCGGAGACGGTGACCTTGCCGGGCGCGGTGGCCACGATCCGCCCGCCGAGACCGACCAGCGCGGCCCGGAACCCGTCCGAGTGCACCTGCGCGGCGAGCGCGACGGGGCCGTTCTCCTCGACGGCGAGCCGGTGCGAGGGACGGCCCTGGGTGCCGCCGGCGCCTCCCGGGCGGGAGTCGACGCGGATCAGGCCCAGGGCCTCGAGCTCGGCGGCCACGGCCCCGGCGGTGGCCCGGGTGACGCCCAGCTCGGCCGTCAGGACCGCGCGCGTGGGGGCCCGTCCGGTGTGGACGAGCTCCAGCGCGGGGCCCAGGGCGCTGCGGCCCCGCTCCAGCTTGCCCTTCGTGGGAGCTGCGGAAGCCGTCGAAGCCGGGGAGGCCGTGGTCTCGTCCCCCACCCCCGGCGGGGCGCCGTTGCCGTTCATGGAGCGATCCTCGCATGATCGGGAGGTGCGGGGCGCAGCGGCTACGGACGACCGAGGCCGCCGACCCGCAGGGTGACGTTGAGCCGCCCGGTCAGCCCCAGTCCGGGCGGGGCGGTGCCGGGCAGGACCCGGGGCACGCCGTGGTAGGCGAGCCGGCTCGCGCCGCCGAAGACGAACAGGTCCCCGCTGCGCAGTTCCACGTCCCGGTACGGGCGGCCGCGCGAGGCGGTGTTGCCGAAGCGGAAGAGGCAGGAGTCCCCGAGGCTGAGCGAGACGACGGGGGCCGGCGAACGCTTCTCGGCATCGCGGTGCATGCCCATGCGGGAGTCGCCGGCGTAGAAGTTGACCAGGGCGATGTCGTAGGCATCGACGGCAGGCGGCGGCGTCCCGTAGGCGTCGGTGACGGCCCGCCGCCCCAGCTCGGCGAGCCACGCGGGCATCGGTTTGACCGGTGCGCCGTCCCCGTCGACGGCGGTGGACGCGTATCCGTACGGGTACCAGTGCAGCCCGAGGCACACCTGCCGGGCGGTCATCGTCCCGCCGCCGGGGGTGCGTACGGTGCGCAGTCCGGCGGGCGGCCTCGCCCAGGCACGGCAGGCGTCGAGCAGCTCGCGCTGGCGGCGCGGCCCCAGCCAGTCGGGCAGGTGCACGGCGCCGGGTGCGACCTCGGTCCGCTCGCGCGGGAAGAGTTCACCGTCCACCCCTCCATTGTCAGGGGCTGCTGGCACACTCGGGGGCATGAAGATCACCGAGTACGTGGAGACGCTCGCGCGGGAAGGCGAGCTGCTGGCCGACGAGGCCGAACGGGCCGGCACCGACGTCCTGGTGCCCACCTGTCCCGAGTGGCGGGTGACCGATCTGCTGCGGCACACGGGGGCCGTGCACCGCTGGGCGACGGGGTTCGTGCGGGAGGGCCTGGTGGATCCGGTGCCGTTCCCCGAGCCGCCCGAGCCGGCGGGGGCCGAGCTCCTGGCCTGGTTCCGGGAGGGGCACACGGAGCTGGTGCGGGCCCTGGCGGAGGCTCCGCAGGACCTGGTCTGCTGGACGTTCCTGCCGACTGCGGCGCCGTCGCCGCTGGCGTTCTGGGCCCGGCGCCAGGCGCACGAGACGACCGTGCACCGGTTCGACGCCGAGGCGGCGCGGGGCGTCGCCTTCTCCGGGGTGAGCCCGGAGTTCGCCGAGGACGGGGTGGACGAGCTGCTGACCGGCTTCCACGCCCGTCCGCGCAGCCGGGTGCGGACGCAGGAGCCGAAGCTGGTCCGGGTGCGGGCGGCGGACACCGGGGCGGTGTGGACGGTGCACCTGTCGAAGGAGCCGGCGCGGACGGTGCGCGGGGACACGGGTGACCCGGCGGACTGCGAGCTGACCGGCGAGGCGTCCTGGCTGTACGCGGCCCTGTGGAACCGGGTCCCGCTGACGGGGCCGGGGGTGACCGGCGACGCGGAGCTGGCCCGGCTGTGGCGGGAGACGGCCCGCATATGACGCGGGGCCACCGGGGAGTCGGCGGGTGCCGGGCCGGCTAGCCGAGGCCGGCCGCGTAGTCGGTCTCGGGCGCGAAGCCCCACGCGGGGGCCGTGTCCCAGGGGTTGGGCATGGCCGCGCTCGTGGCGTAGGCGTAACCGGCGCCTCGCGCGAAGGCGGTGGCGAGCGTGGTGCGCATGGCGGCGGCGTCCGGGACGTCGTGGACGAGGTGCCAGAAGGCCGTTCCGCTCGGGTCGAGTTCGGTGCCCGGGCGGTAGCCGCCGGAGGCGTCGAAGACGTTCCCGCCGGGCCGGCCGCCGGAGGTGTACGCCGCGTAGCCGCCCTCGTAGGTGACGAAGACGTCGGCGGTGCGGTGCCCTGGTTCGAGGTAGCAGTCGGCCGTCGCGGTGCCGGGGTTGTCGACGACGAGGTCGGGTACGGCCGGGTCGACGGCGTGCATGGTGTCCTGGACGTAGCGGCGCAGGGCGGCGTAGTGGTCGCGGGTGGCGTTGCCGGGGCCGCAGTCGCGGCTGACGACGTCGAAGAAGACGCCGTCGACGTGGAGCGCGCCGTCGGGGGTCCTGAGGTAGTTGTCCACGGAGGCCCGGACGGCGGCGGGGTCGCGCCGGCCGTGGTCGGTGTGGACGTAGCCGAGGACCTTGGCGCGTTCGCCCGTGGCGGTGACGCCGGTGCGCAGGGCGTCCGCGCGGGCCCGCCAGGAGGAGTCGAACGGGGTGTCGCCGTTGCCGGGGTTGAGGACGACGACGGAGGCGGCGGGGCCGGTGGCGGTGAGCTCGGCCAGCACGGGGTCGTCGGCCCACACGTAGGCGGGGACGGCGATCTCCAGGCCGCGCACCCCGGGGGCGCGGGGGGTGCGGGCCAGGGCGGGCGCGGCCGGGCCGGGGGCGGCCGGCGGCCCGGAGGACGGTCTTCCCGGTGGCCCGGCGGGCGGTATGGAGAGCGGGGGCCGCACCGACGCGGTCAGGGCCGGCGCGGGCGCGGCGAGCACCGCGGTGAGCAGGACGGCGTAGAGGGCCCTCAGAGCACGGGCGGGGGCCAGGGCCATGACGGTTCCTCCGGCGGCGGGGGCGGGCGACGACCCGAGGAACAGTAGGGGCGCCCTCCGTCGTGCAGGGCCGAACCGCCGACATCCGTATGAGGAACAGACAAACGACTCGTCACCTCATCCCGTGAACTCCACGCGTCCCCGCGCCACCGCTCGCGGACGCCGCCGTCAGAGCGCCGGCAGGCCCACCGCGTGCGCCAGTTGGTCGGCGGAGTGCGCGAAGAAGGCGTCACGGTCCTCGACGACCCGGTTGAACTGGCCGAACAGCTCGAAGGAGACGAGGCCGACGAGCTGCGCCCAGGCGGCGACGAGGGCGGCGGTGACCGCCGGAGGCAGCTCCAGGGCGAAATCGGACGTCATCCGCTCGGCCTCGGGGCGCAGTTCGGCGGGCAGGGGCGGCAGGGCGAGCCCGCGGCCTTCGTGGGCGGAGCGGACGACGCCGATCAGGACGTTGGCCACGCGGGAGGCGGGGCCGACGGTGTCCTGGGGCGCGCTGTAGCCGGGGACGGGGGAGCCGTAGATGAGGGCGTACTCGTGCGGGTGGGCGAGCGCCCAGGAGCGGAACGCCCCGCAGACGGCGGCCCAGCGGGCGCGGGGCGGGGCCCCGGCGGCGAGGGCCGCCGCGCCGGCGGCTTCGGTGGCGGCGCCCACGCTGTCGTACGCGTCGATGATCAGCGCGGTGAGCAGGTCGTCGCGGCTCGGGAAGTAGCGGTAGAGGGCCGAGGAGACCATGCCGAGCTCGCGGGCGACGGCGCGCAGCGAGAGTTTCGCGGCCCCCTCTTCCGCGAGCCTGCGGCGCGCCTCGTCCTTGATGGCGGCGGTGACCTCGATACGGGCCCGTTCCCTGGCCCCTCGCACGGTGCTCATGCGGATCAGTGTGGCATACAAGCGGAGCACTGCCCAAGAAACGGAGCGCCGCACATTTCAGAGAGCACCGCTCTTGTTTTGGCGCGGCGATCCGTGCACACTGTTCTCAAGCGAGAGCAGTGCTCTCGGAAGCCGATCCGACCGCCCGACACCGCCCCGGAGGCCACCGTGAACGCGTCCACCCCGCACTACATCAAGGCCGGTCCGCTCGAAACCCGGTTCAACTCCCTCTTCGGAAAGCTCGCCCGCCTCGGCGTCAGCCTCGCCGGCACCGCGGAGCTGTCGGTGCGTGGCCGGACCTCCGGCAAGATGCAGCGCATCCCGGTCAATCCGCACACCTACGAGGGCGCCCAGTACCTGGTGTCGGCCCGCGGCCACTCCCAGTGGGTCCGCAACATGCGCGCGGCGGGCGGGGGCGAGCTCCGGGTGGGCCGCAAGGTCCGCGCCTTCACGGTGACCGAGCTCACCGACCCGGCGGAGAAGGCGGCCGTGCTGCGCGCCTACCTGGAGAAGTGGGGCTGGGAGGTCAACCGGTTCTTCAACGGCGTCACGGCGAAGTCCACGGACGCCGAGCTCCAGGCCGCCGCCGGGGACCACCCGGTCTTCCGCATCGCGGTGACCGGCTGACCCCCACCAGGCGGCTCCACCCGGCTCCCCCCCCCGGCCCCACCAGGCGGCTCCCACACGCGGCGCCACCACACGGCCACCGGACGGCACCACCCCGGACGGCCCCGCCGCCCGGGAGCAGTGCCGCCCCACCGCCCGGGAACCGTGCCGCCCGGCCGCCCGCCCCGCCGGGCCTCAGCTCCGGCCGCTCCGCGCCAGACGGGCGTCCACCAGGTGCAGCGCCTTGCGCGCCAGGGGGTGCGTACGGACCATGTCGGCCAGCGTCGTCGACCCGCGCGTGATCCCCGCGAAGGCCTGCCAGGCGGGCCGCAGCCCCGTCAGCGCGACGTGCATCAGCCCCGGACGGGACTCGAAGACGGTCAGCATCCGCTTGCCGACGCTCATCTCCACGCCCAGCCCGGCCTTGACCGCGAAGGCGTAGTTCAGTGCCTGGCGCCGCGCGTCCACCGCGTCCTGCGCCTCGGCGATCTTCGCCGCCCACTCCCCCGCGAGCCGTCCCGAACGCAGCGCGAAGGAGATCCCCTCCCGGGTCCACGGCTCCAGCAGCCCGGCCGCGTCACCCGCCACCAGCACCCGTCCGCGCGACAGCGGCGACCCGGGCGTGCGGCAGCGGGTCAGGTGCCCGGAGGAGACGGCCGGCTCGAAGCCGGACAGCCCCAGCCGGGCGATGAAGTCGTCCAGGTAGCGCTTGGTCGCGGCGCCCTCGCCCTTCGCCGAGATGACCCCGACGGTGAGCGTGTCACCCTTGGGGAAGACCCATCCGTAACTGCCCGGCAGCGGGCCCCAGTCGATGAGGACCCGGCCCTTCCAGTCCTCGGCGACCGTCGCGGGAACCGGGATCTCCGCCTCCAGACCGAGGTCGACCTGGTCCATCTCCACCCCGACGTGGGCGCCGATCCGGCTCGCGCTGCCGTCCGCGCCGACCACGGCGCGCGCCAGGACGGTCTCCCCGTCCGCGAGCACCACGGCCACCGTGCGCCGGTCGGGCACGGACGCGCCGTGCTGCTCGACCCGGTTCACGGCCGTCCCCGTACGCAGGGTCGCACCGGCCTTCTCGGCCTCCGCGACCAGGGCCGCGTCGAACTCGGGGCGGTTGATGAGGCCGAACAGCATGCGCTTCGAGCGCCGGGTGCGGGTCAGCTTCCCGTCCAGGGAGAAGGTCACCGCGTGGATCCGGTCCTTGAACGGCAGCACGAAGCCCGGCGGGAGGGCGTCGCGCGAGGGGCCGATGATGCCGCCGCCGCAGGTCTTGTACCGGGGCAGTTCGGCCTTCTCCAGCAGCAGGACGCGCCGCCCCGCGGTCGCCGCCGCGTACGCGGCCATCGCCCCGGCCGGCCCGGCACCGACCACGACGACGTCCCACACCTCACCGGCGCCGCCGTCCGCCGCGTCCGCCGCCTCCCGAACCTCGTCCCGGCCCTGCTCCCCGGCCTGCTCGGCGGCCTGCTCCCCCGCCCGCTCGCCGGCCCGGTCCAGGGCCTCCGCCCCGTCCCCGGCCGCCCGCTCCGCCGCCGCGCCGGATCCGCCGTCAATGCTGTCGTCGCTGGTCACGATGTGCTGCTGCTCCTGATCACACGTTGCTCCGATGCCGTGAAGATCCTACGGCGCGCGTCCCGCCCGCCCCTCTGTGCGAGGATCGAGCGGACCTCGCCGTACCCCGGCGTACACACCTCACAACGTCGCACCCACGAGGAGCGTGCCCATGTCGCAGAATCCGATCGCCGAGACCGTCGCCTCACTGATGCCCCGCGCGAAGGCGGAGCTGACGGAGCTGGTGGCGTTCCAGTCGGTCGCGGACTGGGCGCAGTTCCCCAAGAGCGAGAGCGAGGGCGCCGCGAACTGGGTGGCCGACGCCCTGCGCGCCGAGGGCTTCCAGGACGTGGCCCTGCTCGACACCCCCGACGGCACCCAGTCGGTGTACGGGTTCCTGCCCGGCCCCGAGGGCGCCCCGACCGTCCTGCTGTACGCGCACTACGACGTGCAGCCGCCGCTGGACGACGCCGCCTGGATCTCCCCGGCCTTCGAGCTGACCGAGCGCGACGGCCGCTGGTACGGGCGCGGCGCGGCGGACTGCAAGGGCGGGTTCATCATGCACCTGCTGGCGCTGCGGGCGCTGAAGGCCAACGGCGGCGTGCCGGTGTCCGTGAAGGTGATCGTGGAGGGCTCGGAGGAGCAGGGCACCGGCGGCCTCCAGCAGTACGCCGAGGCGCACCCCGAGCTGCTGGCCGCCGACACCATCGTGATCGGCGACGCGGGCAACTTCCGCCTGGGCCTGCCGACGGTGACGGCGACCCTGCGCGGCATGACCCTGATCAAGGTCAAGCTCGACACGCTGGGCGGCAACCTGCACTCCGGCATGTTCGGCGGAGTCGCCCCCGACGCCCTGGCCGCGCTGATCCGCCTGCTGGACTCGCTGCGTTCCGCCGACGGCTCGACGACGGTGGACGGCCTGGCCTCCGACGCGGTGTGGGAGGGCCTCCAGTACCCCGAGGCGGACTTCCGCGCCGACGCGAAGGTGCTGGACGGGGTCGAGCTGATCGGTGAGGGGACCATCGCGGACCGGCTGTGGGCCCGTCCGGCCGTCACCGTGCTCGGTATCGACTGCCCGCCCGTGATCGGCGCGACCCCCTCGGTCCACGCGAGCGCCGGGGCGCTGATCAGCCTGCGCGTGCCGCCGGGCGTGGACACCGCCGAGGCCATCAAGCTGCTGGAGGCGCACCTGGTCGCGCACACCCCGTGGAAGGCGAAGCTGGAGCTGGAGGTCGTGGGTCAGGGGCAGCCCTTCCAGGCCGACACGACCAGCCCGGCGTACGCGTCGATGGCCGCCGCCCTGCGTGAGGCGTACGACGGCCAGGAGATGCAGATCAGCGGCATGGGCGGCTCGATCCCGCTGTGCAACACGCTGACCTCGCTGTACCCGCGGGCGGAGATGCTGCTGATCGGCCTGAGCGAGCCGGAGGCGCAGATCCACGCGGTGAACGAGAGCGTGTCCCCGCAGGAGCTGGAGCGGCTCTCGGTGGCCGAGGCCCTCTTCCTGGTGAACTACGCGGAGTCCAAGCGCGGCTGACGCCCTGCGGACCGGAGCGGAGTACGCCCAGGGCGCAGTGCGCCCTGGGCGTACTCCGCTCCCGGTGAACTCCGGTGCGCGGGGCGGACCGGGCCGCCTACGGTCGCCTTATGGATCTTGTCGAAGTACTCCCGAACCGGCTGCACATGCTGCGCTTCCCCATCGGTCAGGCCTATCTCTGGCAGGACCGGGACGGGGAGTCCCTGACCCTGATCGACTCCGGACCGGCCGGCGCCGCCGACGCGATCGAGGGGGCGATACGTTCCCTCGGGCTCGCGCCCGAGCGGCTGGAGCGGATCGTCCTGACGCACTGCCACCGCGACCACGTCGGATCGGCCGGTGAACTGGCCGCCCGCCTGGGCTCGGAGGTGCTGGCCCACCGGCTGGACGCCCCGGTGGTGCGGGGCGAGGCGCCGGTGCCCGAGCCGGTGCTGCTGGACTGGGAGGTACCGCTGTACGAGCACGGTCTGACGGTGCCCGAGGCTCCGCCGGTGCCGGTCGACCGGGAGCTGGAGGACGGCGAGGTGCTGCCCTTCGGCGGCGGCGCGGTGGTGGTCCACTCCCCCGGGCACACCCCGGGCAGCATCGGCGTCCATCTGCCGGAGCACGGCGTGCTGTTCACCGGGGACTGCGTGGCGGGGGTGGGCGAGGTGATGCTGGGGGTGTTCAACACCGACCGCGCCCAGGCCCTCGCCTCCTTCCACCGCCTGGCCGCGCTGGCCCCCTCGGTGGCCTGCTTCGGGCACGGCGACCCGGTGACGCGTGACACCGCGAAGTCCCTCCGGGAAGCGGCGGCCGCCACGTCCTGACCGCCTGCGGCGCAGTCCCCTGCCCCCCCCGGACTCCGTCCGGGGGGGGTCAGGGGAGGGGGGACCTTGCCCGGCGGGGTTACGGCGTCGGGCACCCCGCCTCCAGGTACAGGGGGCGGCCCCGCTCCCGCGCCCGCAGCGCCCACCGCAGCCGCTCGTACCGTTGCGGCGGCAGCATCCCGGCGGCCTCCTCCTCCGTGACGAACCGCCAGGCCCGCAGCTCCGGCCCCGGCAGCCGCAGCCGCGCGGCCTCCGGCTCCGAGAGCCGGCCGCCGTCGAACAGCAGCCGCAGCCCCCCGTAGGCCGGGGACCGTGGCGGCTCCCAGTCGACCACCAGCAGTCCGGGCACCCGGTCCAGGGTCAGGCCGAGTTCCTCCGCGACCTCCCGTACGCCCGCCCGCGCCGGCGCCTCGCCCGCCTCGACGACACCGCCCGGGAACTCCCAGCCCGGCTTGTACGTCGGATCCACCAGGAGCACCCGGTCCCGGTCGTCGAAGAGCAGCACCCCCGCCGCCACCGTCTCCCGCGTCGGCTCCGGCGTCTGCACGATGTCGCAGACCGCCGCCGTGTCCGTCCGCACGGCCTCGGCGATCCGCTGCGCCGTCTCCCGCGCCGTCAGCCGGCCGTTGTCGATGACGTGCGCGTCGGCGGTCAGCCACCCCAGCGCCTGCCGGTAGGCGGGGATGTGGCCGTAGGACCACTGCCGGACCCGTTCGTCCACCTCCTGCGGTGCGCCCGGTTCACGGCGGGCGGCTATGCGCTCGCGCAGGATCGTTTCCGCCGGGGCGAGCAGCACGTGCCGGACGGGGATCCGCCGGGCCGCGAGCGCCCCGAAGACCTCGTCCCGGTACTCCTGCCGCAGCAGCGTCATCGGGACGACCAGCACCCCGCCCACCTCGGCCAGTACCGCGGCCGCCGCGTCGACGACGAGCCTGCGCCAGCTCGGCAGGTCCTGGTAGTCGTCGACCTCCGCGAGGCGTTTGCCCGGCAGGAGGCGGCGCAGCGCGTCCCCGATGAGCTCCGGGTCGTACAGGGTGCTGTCCGGCAGCAGTGCGACCAGTTCGCGGGCCGTACCGGTCTTCCCGGCACCGAAAGCGCCGTTGATCCAGACGATCACGTCTACCCCTCTCCCATTGGCTCGCCTCCGAAGCCCCCAGTGGCTTGCCCGCCCCACCCTGCCACGGAAACCCGCTCTCCGGCCGAGTGCATATCCTCGAGCCAGAGCCCACCGCCGTCCCGCCCCAGGAGGTTTCCCCGCCGTGCCCGAGAACCGCCGCCCGTCCGAGCCCCGTTACGGAAACCGGCCGACCATGAAGGACGTGGCGGCCCGGGCGGGTGTCGGCCTGAAGACGGTCTCCCGGGTCGTCAACGGCGAGCCGGGGGTGACCCCGGACACCGAGCGGCGGGTCCAGGACGCCATCGAGGCCCTGGGTTTCCGGCGCAACGACAGCGCCCGCGTCCTGCGCAAGGGCCGCACCGCCACCGTCGGCCTGGTCCTGGAGGACCTCGCCGACCCCTTCTACGGACCGCTGAACCGGGCCGTCGAGGAGGTGGCGCGCGCCCACGGCGCCCTGCTGATCAACGGCTCCAGCGCCGAGGACCCGGACCGGGAGCGGGAGTTGGCGCTCGCGCTGTGCGCCCGCCGGGTGGACGGCCTGATCGTGATCCCGGCCGGGGACGACCACCGCTACCTGGAACCGGAGATCCGGGCCGGGGTGGCCACGGTGTTCGTGGACCGCCCGGCGGGCGGCATCGAGGCGGACGTGGTGCTGTCGGACAGCTTCGGCGGCGCCCGCGACGGGGTGGCGCACCTGATCGCGGCCGGCCACCGGCGGATCGGCTTCATCGGCGACCACCCCCGCATCCACACCGCCGTGGAGCGCCTGCGCGGCTACCGCGAGGCGATGGGCCGGGCGGGCCTGCCGGTGTCCGAGTCCTGGGTCTCCCTCGGCTCGACGGCCCCGGAACGGGTGGCGGCGGCGGCCGGGGCGATGCTGGCGGGTCCGGAGCCGGTCACGGCCCTCTTCGCCGGCAACAACCGGGTCACCGTGACCGCGGTACGGGTCCTCGCGGCGCAGCCCCGGCCCGTGGCCCTGGTCGGCTTCGACGACTTCGAACTGGCCGACCTGCTGCGCCCCGGCGTCACGGTGGTGGCCCAGGACCCGGCGGCCCTGGGCCGCGTGGCCACGGACCGCCTCTTCCAGCGCCTCGCGGGCACCGGCCTCCTCCCGTCCCGCACCGTCCTGCCGACCCGCCTGATCCCGCGCGGCTCGGGCGAACTCCCGCCGTTCACCGGCTGAGCCCCCGCGAACTCGCCGCGCGGGCGGCGCGGTCCGGGTCAGGAGGTGGCCGTCAGGGTGGCCGAGCGGCGCGGGATGGCGAAGGCGTCCAGTTCGGCGCGGGTCAGGCCGGTCAGGGCGGTGACCTCCTCGGTGCCGACGGCGCCGCAGTCGAGGCCGCGGACCAGGTAGCCGGCCAGGGCCTTGGCGGTGGCGGGCTCGTCCATCACGTCGCCCTCGATCTTCGCCACGTACGCCTTCAGGCGCGCGGCGGCGGCCTCCAGGCCCTCGCGGTAGAAGGTGAAGACGGCCGCGTAGCGGGTCGGCAGGTGCGCCGGGTGCATGTCCCAGCCCTGGTAGTACGCGCGGGCCAGGGCGCGGCGGGTCAGGCCGTAGTGCAGCCGCCAGGCCTCGTGGACCTGCTCGGTGGTGCCGACGGGCTTGACGTTCGTCGAGCCGTCGGAGACGCGTACGCCGGTGCCGGCGGCCGCCACCTGCATGATCGCCTTCGCGTGGTCGGCGGCGGGGTGGTCGCTGGCCTGGTAGGCGGCGGAGACGCCGACGCAGGCGCTGTAGTCGAAGGTGCCGTAGTGCAGGCCGGTGGCGCGGCCCTTGGAGGCCTCGATCATCCGGGCCACGGTGGCGGTGCCGTCGGAGGCCAGGATGGACTGGCTGGTCTCGATCTGGATCTCGAAGCCGATCCGGCCCGGGCGCAGGCCGCGGGTGGTCTCGAAGGCCTCCAGCAGCTTGACGAAGGCGCTGACCTGCTCGGCGTAGGTGACCTTGGGGAGGGTCAGGACGAGGCCCTCGGGCAGGCCGCCGTGCTCGAGGAGGCCGGAGAGGAAGATGTCCGTGGTGCGGATGCCGCGGTCGCGGACGTTGGACTCCATGCACTTCATGCGGATGCCCATGTACGGGGCGTTGGTGCCGTTGGAGAAGGCCTCCGAGACGAGGCGGGCGGCGCGGGCCGCGGCCTGGTCCTCCTCCTCGTCGGAGCGGACGCCGAAGCCGTCCTCGAAGTCCACGCGGAGGTCCTCGACGGGCTCGGAGGCGAGCTTGGCGCGGACGCGGTCGTAGACCGGGACGGCCAGTTCGTCGGGGATGCCGAGCACCTTGGCGAAGGTGGCGGCGTCGGGGGCGTGCTCGTCCATGGCCGCGAGGGCCTGGTCGCCCCAGGAGCGGATGGTGCCGGCGTCGAAGACGTCACCGGGGACGTAGACGGTGTGGATGGGCTGGCGGGTGCCGGGGTCGCCCGGGTAGTGGCGCGCGAGTTCCGCGTCCACCGGCGCCAGGGAGGCGCTGATGCCTTCGCTGACCGCGCCTGCGAGGCTCGTCGCCACCTTCTCCTGCTGACCCATCGTGCACTCTCCTCTTTTCCACTTCACGGAAGCCTAGATCCGCATAGCAGAATTTAGTCATGGGCCTTCCGCCCCGTCAATGGTCCCTCCACCGGGTGGGACAAACGACTCGGGGCCGTGCGGTGAGAATCACCACACGGCCCCGGAGGCCAAGAGATGCCCAGGTCAGAGACCGGGTGGCGGGTTTCAGCCCTTGCGCGCCTTGATCTCGCCCGTCAGCTGCGGGACGACCTCGAAGAGGTCGCCGACCACGCCGTAGTCGACGAGGTCGAAGATCGGGGCCTCGGCGTCCTTGTTGATGGCGACGATGGTCTTCGACGTCTGCATGCCGGCCCGGTGCTGGATCGCGCCGGAGATGCCGGTGGCGATGTAGAGCTGCGGGGAGACCGACTTGCCGGTCTGGCCGACCTGGTTGGTGTGCGGGTACCAGCCGGCGTCGACCGCGGCGCGGGAGGCGCCGACCGCCGCACCGAGGGAGTCCGCGAGGTCCTCGATGAGGTGGAAGTTCTCCGCGCCGTTGACGCCGCGGCCGCCGGAGACGACGATCGCGGCCTCGGTCAGCTCCGGGCGGCCCGTCGACTCGCGCGGGGTGCGGGAGACGACCTTGGTGCCGGTGGCCAGGGCGCCGAAGGTGACGGCGAGCGCCTCGACGGCGCCGGCGGCCGGGGCGGCCTCGACCGGGGCCGAGTTCGGCTTCACGGTGATGACCGGGGTGCCCTTGGAGACACGGGACTTGGTGGTGAACGACGCGGCGAAGGCGGCCTGGGTCGCGACCGGACCCTCGTCACCGGCCTCCAGGTCGATGGCGTCGGTGATGATGCCGGAGCCGATGCGCACGGCGAGGCGCGCGGCGATCTCCTTGCCCTCGGCGGAGGACGGGACGAGCACGGCGGCCGGGGAGACGGCGTCGTACGCGGCCTGGAGGGCGTCGACCTTCGGGACGACGAGGTAGTCGGTGAACTCGGGGGCGTCGGCGGTGAGGACCTTGACGGCACCGTGCTCGGCGAGGACGGCGGCGGTGGCCTCGGCACCGGCGCCCAGGGCGACGGCGACGGGCTCGCCGACGCGGCGGGCCAGCGTCAGCAGCTCAAGGGTGGGCTTGCGGACGGCACCGTCCACGTGGTCGACGTAGACGAGAACTTCAGCCATGGGACTGCTCTCCTGCTTTACGAGGTGTCTGGGGGCTACTGGGGAGGCCGGAGCCCCTAGATGAACTTCTGGCCGGCCAGGAACTCGGCCAGCTGCTTGCCGCCCTCGCCCTCGTCCTTGACGACGGTGCCGGCGGTACGGGCCGGGCGCTGCGCCGCGGACTCGACCACGGTGTAGGCACCCTCGAGGCCCACCTCTTCGGCGTCCAGGTCCAGGTCGGACAGGTCCCAGGACTCCACCGGCTTCTTCTTGGCCGCCATGATGCCCTTGAAGGACGGGTAGCGGGCCTCGCCCGACTGGTCCGTCACCGAGACGAGCGCCGGGAGGGAGGCCTCCAGCTGCTCGCTCGCGGAGTCGCCGTCGCGGCGGCCCGTGACGGTGCCGTCCTCGACCTTGACCTCGGAGAGCAGGGTGACCTGCGGGACGCCCAGGCGCTCGGCCAGGATCGCCGGCAGGACGCCCATGGTGCCGTCGGTCGAGGCCATACCCGTGATGACCAGGTCGTAGCCGGCCTTCTCGACGGCCTTCGCCAGCACCAGCGAGGTGCCGATGACGTCGGTGCCGTGCAGGTCGTCGTCCTCGACGTGGATGGCCTTGTCGGCGCCCATCGACAGCGCCTTGCGCAGCGCGTCCTTGGCGTCCTCGGGACCCACCGTCAGGACGGTGACCTCGGCGTCGTCGGCCTCGTCGGCGATCTGGAGCGCCTGCTCGACGGCGTACTCGTCGAGCTCCGACAGCAGACCGTCGACGTCGTCGCGGTCGACCGTCAGGTCATCGGCGAAGTGCCGGTCGCCGGTGGCGTCGGGCACGTACTTCACACAGACAACGATCCTCAGGCTCACGCCGGCTCTCCTACCGCATCGTCTTTTACTGATACCGCTACTGATACCGCCTTGTGCAGGCAGCATAGGCGCCTTCCGGCGCGGATCCCGGTCGGGGCGGCGCCCGTTCCGAAGGGAATGTTACTCGTCAGTACACAGTGGGTCTTCCCCGGTTGCAAGGCCACTGAACTGTGATCTGGCCAACGCCGCCCGAACCCGCCCCAGCAGGGACGATTCAGTCGCGCAACGCGTTGAAGCGACCCTGGTGGTACAGCAGGGGCCGGCCCTCCCCGGCGGAGTCCCCCACCACGGCCTCCGCGAT
This sequence comes from Streptomyces sp. NPDC000075, assembly GCF_040301925.1. Taxonomy (NCBI): domain Bacteria; kingdom Bacillati; phylum Actinomycetota; class Actinomycetes; order Kitasatosporales; family Streptomycetaceae; genus Streptomyces; species Streptomyces sp. NPDC000075. The sequence goes on along the minus strand of NZ_JBEPFL010000017.1, from coordinate 52,182 downwards.
GATCACACGGTGCGCCCCGGCGGGCACCCTCGCCACGACCCGGCACACCAGCCACGCCGGCACCCCGCCCAGCAGCGGCACCCCGTGCGGTCCCGGCGCCCAGTCGGTCTCCGGCCCGAAACGGTCGGCCCCGCTGCGCGCGAAGAGCCCGGCCAGCTCCCGCTGGTGCTCCCCGAGTATGTGGACGCCGAGGTACTCCCCGTCCCGTACGGCGGGCCAGCTGGAGGAGCCGGTGCCGATGGTGAACGAGAGCATCGGCGGTTCGGCGGAGACCGAGTTGAGCGAGGTCGCGGTGAAGCCCGCCGGGCTGCCGCCGGCCTGCGCCGTGATCACCGCCACGCCGGCGGCGTGCCGGCGGAAGACGGAGCGGAGCAGCTCGGGCGAGCCGGGCAGCGGGGCGCGGCCGGTGTCGTCGAGGGGGGCGGGGACGAGGGAGGCGGGCGGGGCCGTGGGGGCCGTCATGAGGGGCCTTCCTTCTGCCGCGGGGATCGCGGGCTGGGCGGGCGGGGATCGGGGGTCGGGGGCGTTCAGCGATCCCAACAGCGCGCACTCGCACACCGGACGAGGTCCACATGGACCCGCCGGTGAAGCAGGAGTTCATACCGCATGCCGCCAGCCTGGCGATCTCCCGTGTACACAGTCAAGCCGCAGCGGCCAGATGTCAGGTGCGTCACGCTGCGTGCGGGGGCGCGCACCGGCGCGACCGTCACATCGCCGCCCCGAGCGCCGCGATCACGTCGGCCTTCCTCGGCATCCCGGCGGCCCGCCGGACGATCCGGCCCGCGCCGTCCAGGACGAACACGGTCGGGGTCTTCTCCACGCCCAGGGCGCGCACGAGCCCGAGCTCGCGCTCGGCGTCGATCTCGATGTGCGCGACCCCGTCCACCATTTCGGCGACCTCGGCGAGGATCCGCCGGGTGGCCCGGCAGGGCTGGCAGAAGGCGCTGGAGAACTGCACCAGGCTGGCCCGCTCCCCGGGCTCCCGCCCCAGTTCGGCGGCGCCCAGGCGCCCCTGCGCGGCCGCCTTCCCGGCGGCCTCCTCGTGTCCGGGCACACCCGCTCCTGTCTACCCTGTCCCCATGTACGCACCACCCCGGCCGCGGCCGGGAGGCTCTCCCCGTCCGAGCGTCCCCGTCACGCCGCGCATTCCCCGCGTGACGAGGATCTCCTCGCCCGCGGGCGTCCGGGCTGGCCAGCGGGCCGCGTTTTCGGGCACCATCCCCATGGTCGCGTACCTACGCTTCCGTAACTTCCGGCCGGGAGCACCTCCCCAGGCAGAAAGCGGGGTCTCCCCATGGCTGAGCTCGTCTACCCCCCGGTGATCGGCGCCGCGCACACGCTGTTCCGCGCGCTGGACATCCGCATCGACATGAAGGGCACCGAGAACATCCCGCGCAAGGGCGGGGCGGTCCTGGTGTCGAACCACATCGGCTACCTCGACTTCATCTTCGCCGGCCTGACGGCGCGGCCGCAGAAGCGGCTGGTGCGCTTCATGGCCAAGGAGTCGGTGTTCCGGCACAAGGTCTCCGGTCCGCTGATGCGCGCGATGAAGCACATCCCGGTCGACCGGCAGCAGGGCGAGTCCGCCTACCAGCACGCCCTGGAGTCGCTGCGGTCGGGCGAGATCATCGGGGTGTTCCCGGAGGCGACGATCTCCCAGTCGTTCACCCTCAAGAGCTTCAAGTCGGGTGCCGCGCGCATGGCGCAGGAGGCCGGGGTCCCGCTGATCCCGGTGGCGCTGTGGGGCACCCAGCGGCTGTGGACCAAGGGCCGGCCCAAGAACCTCAAGCGCAGCCACATCCCCGTGACCATGCGGGTCGGCGAGCCGATCGAGGCACCGAAGGACCAGTACGCGGGGGCCATCACCCGCCGGCTGCGCGAGCGCGTGCAGGAGCTGCTGGAGGCGGCGCAGGCCGCCTACCCGGCCAAGCCGCAGGGCACCGAGGACTCGTGGTGGCTGCCGGCCCACCTCGGGGGGACCGCGCCGACGGCGGCGCAGGTCAAGGAAGCGGGCTGATCCGCCGCACTTCTCCGGCGGGCCCCCGTCCCGCGTAACGTCTTCGTCGCGCATCACGTTGCCGAACGCGGAGGGGGTTCGCCGATGGGCGGGTTCGGGCGGTATCTGGCGGCGGCTCTGGCCGCACGCTTCGCATCCGAGGGCATGGGCATGGCGGTGGTCCTGCTGGCCCTGGAGCGGACCGGTTCCGCCGCGCACGGGGCGTTCGTGCTGACGGCCTGGATGGCCCCGCACGTGCTGGCCGCCCCCGTGGCGGGCGCCGTCGCGGGGCGGGCGCGCCGGCCCCGGCTGTTCTACGCGGGGGCGCTGGCCGGTTTCACGGCGGCCGTGGCGGGACTGGCGGCGCTGCTGGGCCGGGCCCCGGTGCCGGTGGTGCTGGCGGTGGCGGTGCTGGGCGGGTCCTGCGGGCCGGTGGTGACGGGCGGGCTGTCGAGCCTGGTCGCGGGGCTGGTGGCGGAGGGGCCCCGGCGGGACCGGGCGTACGGCTGGGACGCCTCGACGTACAACGCGGCCGCCGTCACGGCCCCCGCGGTGGTCAGCCTGGCCGGGGCGGCGCTCTCGGCGGGGCCGGCGATGGGGGTGCTGGCCCTGTCCGCCGCGCTGGCCGCGGCCCTGGCGGCGTCCCTGCCGTACGGGAGCCACAGCCCGCGCGAGGACGCGTACGGGGACCGTGGCGCGGCCTCCCGGCCCGGTCTGGGCGCGGGGCTGGCGGCGCTGTGGCGGGTCCGGGAACTGCGGGCGATCACCTCGGCGACCACCCTGGCCTTCGTCGGCGTCGGGGCCCTGACCACCACCTCGGTGCTGCTGGCCCGGGGGCTCGGCAGTCCCGGCGCGGGCGGGGTGCTGATGACGGCCTTCGCGCTCGGCGCGCTGGCGGGTTCCCTGACCCTGGGCCGGATGACGTCGGTGGCGCCGGGCCGGCTGGCCCGCTGGGGCATGGCGGGGACGGGCGTCGCGCTCGTGGCGGCCGCGTTCGCCCCGTCGGTCGCGCTGACGGCGGCCGCGTTCGCGGCGGCGGGGGTGGCCGACGGGCCGCTGCTGACGGCCACGCTGCGGATCCGCTCGGAGCACGCCCCGGCCGCGGTACGGACCCAGGTGTTCACCCTCGGGGCCGGGCTGAAGGTGACGGCGGCTTCCACGGGGGCCGCTCTGGTGGGGCTGGCGGCCGCCGCGCCGCCGTGGACGCTGCTGCTCGGGATCGCCGTGCTGCAGCTCGCGGCCGCCGCGCTGCACCTGCTGGTGGCGGCGCGCGGGCGGGTGGCGCGGCTCCCGGTTACAGGGAGGCCGGCAGGTTCCGCCACAGCTCCGGCCGGTCGGCGGACTCCTGGAGGGCCTTGAGCGTGGCGGGGTGCGGGGCGGCGTACAGCCCGGGGTGGTCGACCTCGCCGAGCTCCGGCCGTACGGGGAAGGCGAGCCGCTCCACGTCGAGGCTGAACCGGGCGTCAACTCCGGGCTTGTTGCCCCGCGGGTCGACCCGGGACCAGTCCTCCCGGCCGGGCAGCCGCAGGGCGACGAGGCCGTGGACGACCAGGCCCGAGCCGTCGTCCTCCCCGAGGAGTTGGTAGCACAGCCCGGCGGGGATGCCCTGGGCGCGCAGCAGCGCGACGAGCGCGTGGGACTTGGCGTAGCAGATGCCGTTGCGGGTGCTCAGGACGTCGGAGGCGCGCCAGGAGACCCGCATGTCGCCCGAGTCGGCGGAGTGCGCGATGGTGTCCCGGACGAACTCAAAGGCCGCCTGGGCGTATGAATATGCATCACCTGTGGCCGCCCAGAGGACGTCGGCGGTCTCCTGGACCAGGGGATGCCAGTGATCGATGGCCTCACTTGAGGCCAGATATGCGTGAATATCTGGGTTCTGCTGGATGAGCTGCATGATCGGCAGCATAGGCATGCCTCCGACCGCAGATCAATAGATTTGCCATCGGAGGCATAACTATTCAGCTCTTCGGGGGCAGGCCGCTCCTAGCGGGCCAGCTCCTCCTTGAGCGCCTGGAGGAAGCCGTCGACGTCTTCCTCCTGCGTGTCGAAGCTGCACATCCAGCGGACGTCGCCGGCGGCCTCGTCCCAGAAGTAGAAGCGGTACCGCTCCTGGAGCCTGCGCGTCACCTCGTGCGGCAGCCGTGCGAACACCGCATTGGCCTGCACCGGGTAGAGGATCTCCACCCCGTCGATCCCGCGCACGCCCGCGGCGAGCCGCTGGGCCATCGCGTTGCCGTGGCGGGCGTTGCGCAGCCACAGGTCCTTGGCGAGCAGCGCTTCGAGCTGCACCGAGACGAAGCGCATCTTCGACGCGAGCTGCATCGACATCTTGCGGATGTGCTTCATCTGCCGGACCGCGTCCGGGTTGATCACCACCACGGCCTCGCCGAACATCATGCCGTTCTTGGTGCCGCCGTACGACAGCACGTCCACCCCCACCGTGTTGGTGAAGGTCCGCATCGGCACGTCGAGCGAGGCCGCGGCGTTGGCTATCCGGGCACCGTCGAGGTGCACCTTCATGCCCAGCGAGTGGGCGTGCTCGCAGATCGCCCTGATCTCGTCCGGGGTGTAGACCGTACCGAGCTCGGTGTTCTGGGTGATCGAGACGACCTGGGGCATCGCCCGGTGCTCGTCCTCGAAGCCCCAGGCCTCCTGGTCGATCAGCTCGGGGGTGAGCTTCCCGTCCGGGGTGGGCACGGCCAGCAGCTTGATGCCGGCCATCCGCTCGGGCGCGCCGCCCTCGTCCACGTTGATGTGGGCGGTCTTGGCGCAGATCACCGCGCCCCACCGGTCGGTCATGGCCTGGAGGGCGACGACGTTGGCGCCCGTGCCGTTGAAGACCGGGAAGGCTTCGGCGTACGGACCGAAGTGGCTGCGGAACACCTTCTGGAGGTGCTCGGTGTAGTCGTCCTCGCCGTAGGAGACCTGGTGGCCTTCGTTGGCGAGGGCGACGGCCGCGAGCACCTCCGGGTGGACCCCCGCGTAGTTGTCGCTGGCGAAACCGCGCACGGCCGGGTCGTGGTGGCGGCGGGCGTCGGTCTTGCCGTTTTCGGTTCTCACGGTTGCGGAGTGAGCCACAGACGCTGTCCGTTCACATCGGGGGCGGGCCGCTCCCACACGCCGGCGATGGCCTCGGCCAGCTCCTTGACGTCGGTGAAGCCCGCGAACTTCGCATTCGGGCGCTCGGCGCGCATCGCGTCGTGCACCAGTGCCTTGATCACCAGGATCGTAGCCGCGGCGGTCGGCCCGTCCTCGCCGCCGGCCTTGCGGAACGAGTCCGCCATGGCCAGGGTCCACGCCTCGGCGGCCGCCTTGCCCGCGTTGTACGCGGCGTTGTTGGCGACCGGCTTGTGCGCGCCGGACTGGCTGATCAGGACGTAGCGTCCGCGGTCGCTGCGCAGCAGCGCGTCGTGGAAGGCGAGCGAAGTGTGCTGGACCGTCCGGATCAGGAGCTTCTCCAGGAGCTCCCAGTCCGCGAGGTCCACGTCCGTGAAGGTCTTGCTGCCGCGCCAGCCGCCGACGAGGTGGACCAGGCCGTCGACGCGGCCGAACTCCTTCTCGGTGCGCTCGGCCCAGGCCTTGGCGGCCTCCAGGTCGAGCAGGTCGACGGTGTCACCGGTGACGGTGGCACCCCCGTGGGCGTAGCGGGCGGCGTCGACGGACTCCGCGAGGCGCGCCGCGTCGGCGTCGGACGCCACCACGGTGGCGCCCGCCTCCGCGAGGCGCATCAGCGCGGCGCGTCCGGCGGGGCCGCCGGCCCCGGCCACCGCCACCACCGCTCCGTGGAGCGGGCCGTTCCCGGAGCCGTTCATCGGTGCAGCCTCCTGAGGGCGAGTGCTCACGCGGCGTTCCGCGAGGCGTCGTCGGCGTTCTGCGGGGTGATGCCCTTGGTCGAGGCGATCACGCCCTTGAGCTTCTTGGCGAGGGCCTCGTAGAACATGCTGAGCGGAAACTCGTCCGGAAGCACGTCGTCCACGAGCTTGCGCGGCGGCTGCGTCAGGTCGAGGGCGTCGGGGCCCTTGGCCCACTTGGAGCCCGGGTGCGGGGCCAGGTAGGTGGAGACGAGCTCGTAGGCCTTGAACCAGTGCACCAGCTTCGGGCGGTCGATGCCCGCGCGGTACAGGTCCTCGATCTCGGCGCACAGCTGGTTGGTGACCTGCGGGGCGCGCATCCAGTCGATCTTCAGCTTGTTGTCCGTCCAGCGCACGACGTCGTGCTTGTGGAGGTAGGCGAAGAGCAGCTGCCCGCCGAGACCGTCGTAGTTGCGGTTGCGGTCGCCGGAGACCGGGAAGCGGAACATCCGGTCGAAGAGGACGGCGTACTGGACGTCGCGGCCGTGCTCGTTGCCCTCGGACTCCAGCTTCACGGCCTCCTTGAAGGCGGTGAGGTCGCAGCGCAGCTCCTCCAGGCCGTACATCCAGAACGGCTGGCGCTGCTTGATCATGAAGGGGTCGAACGGCAGGTCACCGTGGCTGTGGGTGCGGTCGTGGACCATGTCCCACAGGACGAAGGCCTTCTCGCAGCGCTCCTGGTCCTCGACCATGCGGGCGATGTCCTCGGGCAGCTCGATGCCCAGGATGTCGACGGCGGCCTCGGTGACCTTGCGGTAGCGCGCGGCCTCGCGGTCGCAGAAGATGCCGCCCCAGGTGAAGCGCTCGGGGGCCTCGCGGACGGCGATGGTCTCCGGGAAGAGCACGGCGGAGTTGGTGTCGTAGCCCGGGGTGAAGTCCTCGAAGGTGATCCCGAGGAACAGCGGGTTGTCGTACCGGGTGCGCTCCAGCTCGGAGAGCCAGTCCGGCCACACCATCTTCAGCACGACGGCCTCGAGGTTGCGGTCGAGGTTGCCGTTCTGGGTGTACATCGGGAAGACGACGAGGTGCTGGAGGCCGTCCTCGCGCTGCGCGGCCGGGTGGAAGGCCAGCAGGGAGTCGAGGAAGTCGGGCACCGCGAAGCCGTCCGCGGCCCACTTGCGCAGGTCGGCGACGAGCGCACGGTGGTAGTCGGCGGCGTGCGGCAGCAGCGGGGACAGGGTCTCCACGCCCGCGATGACGCGCTCGATGACGGCCTCGACCTCGACCCGGTCGGGCGCGCCCTCGGCGTCGAAGTCGATCGAGCCGTCCTTGGCCTGCCAAGGGCGGATCTCCTCCACGGCGGCCTTGAGCTCGGGCCACGCCGGGTGGTCCACCACCCGCGCCCCGGCGGTTATCACGGCCCCGCCGATGCCCGGCACAAGAGTTTCCGTCATGTCACTTCCTCCACAGGAGAACCTCGCGTTAAGACAGCGTATGCATGCGAGGCTCTCCCGCTCAAGAGGAAACTCGGGAAATTTTTCTGTAACACCCCCCACTCCACCGGAAGTCTTCCCGTTACTCACGGTGGAATCCACCACTCCGCCTAGTGATCGGCGTAGCGTCCGGCCTAATCGGCGGACCGGGGGTTCACCCCCGCCCGGAAGTGCGGGATGACCTTCTCGCCCCATTGGCGCAGGGTCTCCAGGCAGGCCTCCTGCGGCACGGTGCCCATCTGGACCAGGCACATCACCTCGTCCGCGCCGGCCTCCCGCAGCCGCTCCACGTACGCGATGGCCTCGTCGGCGCTCCCGTAGGCGTGGTCGGCGTTGAACGTGGCCGTGGAGGCCGGCCGGACGGGGATGTCCTGCTCGTGCAGCCGGGCCACGACCTGCTCGGCGGCCCGGCGCAGCTCCGCCGCCTCGTCGGCGCCCGCCACGACCGCCTCGTCCGGGACCCCCGCGCCGCCGTACCAGTGCCCGATGGACTGCGCGAAGAAGCGCTGCCCCCGGATGCCGATCCGGCGGGCCTCCTCGGGATCGTCGAGGACGATGGTCGGGCAGAGCACGGAGAAGTGGTCGTTGACGGCGGAGGAGACGAACCGGCTGCCGTCGCGCTCCGCGCGCGCCGCGTCGTAGACGGCCCGCATGCCCGCGATGGACTCCGGTCCGGCGAAGCCCATGACCAGGGCCCCGATCCCCAGCTCGGCGGCCTTCACCAGGGTCTCGGCCCGGCTGCACGCGAGGAACAGCGGCGGGTGCGGGGTCTGGGCCGGGCGCGGCAGGACCGGGTGCGGGTCGATGTCGATCAGCTCACCGTGGTACTCCAGCTCCTCCCCCCGCCAGGCCCGGCCGATGATCCGCAGCGCCTCCTCCACCTCCGCCTCGGTGCGGTCGCGGTCGACCCCGCACAGGGAGGTCTCCTGGAGGGTGCCGCCGCGCCCCGCCCCCAGGTCCACGCGCCCGCCGGACAGCAGGTCGAGCATCGCGGCGCGTTCGGCCACCCGCACCGGGTGGTTGAAGCCGAAGGGCATGCACACGACGCCGTGCCCGATGCGTATGGTGTTCGTCCTGGCCGCTACGTAGCTCAGGAAGACCTCCGGTGCGCTCATGTGGGCATACCACTTCAGCGAGTGGTGCTCGACGGCCCAGATCCGGTCGAATCCCATGCGTTCGGCGAACACCGCCTGCTCGACGCAGTCGCGGATGACCTGGTGCTCCCGCTCCACGGTGGGATCGGCCAGTTGAGCCTCGAAGATCACGGAGAATTTCACAATGCCTCCAGAGATGCGTCCTGTGCCCGGTCTTGCTTCGATTAGAAATATGACTAGTAGTCATATCGCGAAGAAGCAAGACCTCCCGCCGACCGCGTGGGCGGTCCTGGGTCTGCTGTCGTTCCCCGGCGAGCGGACCGGATACGAGCTGAAGAAGTGGGCCGACTCCTCCCTCCGCTTCTTCTACTGGTCGCCCGCCATCAGCCAGATCTACGCCGAACTGCGGCGCCTGGAGGAGCTCGGATACGCCGCCTCCGCGCGCTCGGGGCCGGAGGAGGCCCGCGCCAAGCGCCGCTACGCCATCACGGAGGCGGGCCGCGAGGCCCTGGCCCGCTGGGCGGCGGACACCGCCGAGGCGGGGCCGCCGGTGCTCAAGCACGGGCTGCTGCTGCGGATCTGGCTCGGGCACCTGTCGGAGCCGGAGCTGCTGCGCGGGATGGTCACCGCCCACCTGGAGCGCACCCGGGCCGAACTGGCCGCCGTACGGGAGGCGATGGGGCACGCGGCGGACGTGCCGGAGTGGGCCTTCCCCGCCCTCGCCCTGCGCTGGAGCGAGCGCCAGCACCTGGCCGAACTGGAGCTGGGTGAGGCCCTGCTGGAGGACCTCGCGGAGGCCGGGAGGCGGGCGGCGGACCGGAGCGCGCGGGCGGGGCGTCAAGCCGCGGGGGACGCGCCCACCCCCGGGTGACGCGACGGGCCGTCCCGGACCCGCCGCAGGACCCACGGCCCCGGCGGGAAGCGGGCGGACGGCTTCCGCGAGCCCCCGCACGCCCGGTCCCATCGCGCGCGGTCCGCACTAGCATGCGTCCTCACCGGGCGCGGCCGGTCGGGACACCGCGACCGCGCCGGGAGCCGCCGTCGACGGAAGCGAGAGAACCTTGACTTTCCTCACCATCGGTCACCGCGGGGTCATGGGTGTGGAACCGGAGAACACCCTCCGGTCGTTCATCCGGGCGGAACGCTGCGGGATGGACGTCATCGCGCTGGACGTACGCCTCAGCAAGGACGGCGCCCTCGTCGTCCTGCACGACGCCGAGGTGGACCGCACCACGGACGGCGCGGGCGCCGTCGCCGACCTGACCCTCGCCGAGCTGCGCGAACTGGATGCCGGCCAGGGGGAACGGGTGCCGGTCCTGGACGAGGTGCTGGACGCCGTCCGGGTCCCGCTCCAGGTGTCGGTACAGGATCCGGCCGCCGCCGGGGCGCTCGCGGAACTGCTCGCGCGCGAGGACCTGGCCGCCCGGGTGGAGGTGGCCTCGGGCGACCCGGGGCTGCTGGCCGGGATCGCCCGGCGGGTCCCGGGGGTCCGGACGGCGCTGCGCGTGGAGCGGCCCGGCGCGGACCCCGACGGACTGGTGGCGCTCGCCCGGTCCGCGGGGGCCGCCTCCGTCGCGGTCGACGTCGGCCGGCTCAGCCTGGAGGCGGTGGAGGCGGCGCACGCGGCCGGGCTGCGGGTGACGGGCTGGACGGTCAACAGCCTGGACCGGCTGCGACTGGCGCGCGCCCTCCAACTGGACGGCGCCGCCACGGACTTCCCCGAGGTGCGCAGTACCGGCCGGTTCACGGCCTGAGCACCGCCGGGCGCGCTCCGGCGGCCGCCGGCCGGGCCGTCAGAGCGCCTTGACCAGCAGCTCGAAGGCCAGGTCGTCGCGGAGCGGGACGCCGAAGCGCTCGTCGCCGTAGGGGAAGGGGCTCATCTCGCCCGTGCGCCGGTAGCCGCGGCGCTCGTAGTAGGCGATGAGCTCCTCCCGTACGTGCACCACGGTCATCCGCATCTCCGTGACGTTCCAGTCCTCGCGGGCGCGGCGTTCGGCCTCGGCCATGACCTCCTTGCCGACGCCGCCGCCCTGGAGTCCGGGGCGGACCGCGAACATGCCGAAGTAGGCGTGGTCCCCCCGGTGTTCGAGCTGGCAGCAGGCGACGAGCCCGTCCGCGCCCTCGGCGACGAGGAGCGTGCTGTCCGGGTCGGCGATGATCGCGCCGACCCCGTCCGGGTCGGTGCGCTGGCCGTCCAGGATGTCGGCCTCCGTCGTCCAGCCGGCCCGGCTCGCGTCCCCGCGGTAGGCGGACTCCACGAGGGCCACCAGGGCCGGTACGTCCTCCTTCACGGCGCTGCGGAAGCGGAGGGGGGCGGGCTGGGCGGTGGGCATCGGACGCTCCCGAGGTGCGGCGGCGGATCGCCGCGGACCACGGCGACGGATCAGCGGCATATGACATGCCGCCGGGCTCTCAGAGAGCCTAACCCGGGCCCGCGTGAAGGGGGCGTGAGCAGGGCATCCCTTCCGGTGACGCCGACGAACCGGGAGGTTCCGCCGTGCACGGATCCGCGACGCCCCTCTCCGCCTCCGCCGCCTCCGCCTGGCTGCTGGTCCTGCTCTGCGCCGTGAGCGGCGCGTACTGCCTGCTGCGGGCGCGCAGAGCGGACCGCCGGGCGCGGGGCATGGCCGCCGGCGAGGCCGTGATGGGCTTCGGGATGGCGGCGATGGCCGTGCCGTCGGGGACGGGCCCGTGGGGGCCGCAACTCCTCCTCGCCGTCTGCTGCGCGGCCTCGGCGCACGCGCTGTGGCTGCTGCGCGGCGGCTGGCACCACGCCCACCACCTGGTCGGCACGCTCGCGATGGCGTACATGGCGCTGGCGATGACCGCCGGGCACGGTCACGGCCGGGAGGGCCTGCCGGCCGTGACCGGGGCGCTGCTCCTCTACTACGCCGGGTACGTCCTGCTGGGCGGGGCGCGGCTGGTGACGGGCGGCGGCCCGGCGTCCGTCCCGGGCGGCGTCGCGGGCCCGGGAGCGGCAGGGGCGGCAGGGGCCGGGGAACTCGTACGGGCCTGCCGACTGGCCATGGGGACGGGGATGTTGGCGATGCTGCTGAGCATGTGACGGGCCGCCGGACCGGGAGCCGCAGGGCCCCGGTCCGCGCCGGAACGTGTCCTGCGTCACCAATGCCCGCCGCCCTACCCGTAGGTAGTCCGCCGCTCATAGGCTGGCGGACATGATGGTCCCCGCCGCCCTTCTGCTGCTCGGCGCACTGACCGCGTTCCTCGCGCCGCGACTGCTGGCCCGCGCCCGGTGGCCCGAGCGGGAACCCGTGGTCGCGCTGTGGGTCTGGCAGTGTGTGGTGGGCGCGACGCTGCTGTGCCTGGGGCTGTCGATGCTGCTGAGCGCGGCCGCCGCCTGGCAGGCGGTGCGGGGGCGGCTGTTCGCGGCGGCCCCGCACGGGGTGGTGGACGCGTACGGGCTGGGCCCCGAGGGCGGACGCTGGGCCGCCGGCACGGCCCTGGCGCTGGCCTGCGGGGGGCTGTGGACCGGGGCGATGCTGACGCGGGAGGTGCTGCGGGCGCGGGCCCGGCGGCGCGCCCGGGGGGCCGAACTGCGGCTGCGCGCCCCGCTGCTGCCCGGGGAGGACCCGGCGGCGGCGCGGCTGGTGGTGCTGGAGGGGCCGCGTCCGGAGGCCTGGTGGCAGCCGGGTCCGGCGCCCCGGCTGGTGGTGACGACGGCGGCGCTGGGCCGGCTCAAGGGCAGTCAGCTGGACGCGGTGCTGGCGCACGAGCAGGGGCACGTGGCGGCCCGGCACGACTGGCTGCTGCACTGCTCGCGGGCGCTGTCGCGGGGGTTCCCGCAGGTGCCGGTGTTCGCGGCGTTCGAGGCGGAGATGGACCGGCTGGTGGAGCTGGCCGCCGACGACGTGGCCTCGCGTCGCTACGGGCGGCTGACGGTCGCGCTGGCGCTGGTCGGGCTGAACGAGGACCGGGGTGTCTTCGGCCCCGCCTCCGCCCAGGCGCACGTGCCCGAGCGGGTACGGAGGCTGCTGTCGGCCACGCCCCGGCTGTCGGCCGGGCGGCGGCTGAGGCTCACGGCACTGGCCACCCTGCTGCCGGCGATTCCGCTGGTGGTGGCCTTCGTACCGGGACTGAGCGCACTGGCCTGACCGGGCCCGGCCGCTGAACGCGCCCGCCCGAGGCGATCCCCCGCGTCGCCCCGGGCCGACGGCTTCGCGCTGAGTATATTGGCTCGAAGCCAGTCAACGCAGGAGTAAGCATGTCCCCGCGCAGCGCATCGGTCAATGAAGAATTGCGCAGACGTTCCCGGGAGCGGCTGCTGCAGGCTACGGTCGAACTGGTTGCCGAACGCGGCTACGAGGCCACCAAGCTCGGCGACATCGCCGACCGGGCCGGAGCGGCCCGCGGCCTGGTGTCGTACTACTTCCCCGGCAAGCGGCAGCTGCTCCAGTCGGCGGTGCACCGGCTGATGCACCTGACCCTGGACGAGGCCCTGGAGCGCGAGCCGCGCACCGACGACGGCCGGGAGCGGCTGGCCCGGGCGGTCGACGCGATCCTGGGACTGGCCCGGGACCAGCCCCGGCTGATGCGGACCCACATGGCCGGGATCCTCCAGGCGGAGGGGTTCATCCAGTGCCCGGAGCAGCAGCGGCTGGCGCACCTGCTCCGGGACACCGTCGTCCGGTACGGCTCGGCGGACGTGGACACCGACTACCCGATGCTGCGCGCGCTGCTGATGGGAGCGGTGGTCGCGGTCCTGCTGCCGGGGGCGCCGATGCCGGCGTCGCGGCTGCGGGCCGAGCTGTTCCAGCGGTACGGGCTGGAGTGGGAGCGGGGGTTCCCGCCGGACGGCGGGCCGCCCGGCGGAACCTTTCCTCCCTGAGGCCCCGGCGCGGGGTCAGTGGTACTCGGGCTGGGTCTGGACGTTGAGCCGGTCCATCCGCACCCGCTTGGCGCTGTCGGTGCGCCGGTCGTCGAGCCTGAGCACGTCGAGGCCCTTGACGATGTCGTTCGAGTAGATGTGCCCGTTGTAGTAGTACGCCGACCAGGAGCCGCCCAGGCCGAGCCGGTCGGTGGTCAGCGGGCCGCGCTCGAAGTAGCCGATCTCCCTGGGCTGCGCCGAGTCGGTGAAGTCCCAGACCGAGACCCCGCCCTGGTACCAGGCCTGGACCATGATGTCGCGGCCGTCGCCGACGGGGACCAGGGAGCCGTTGTGGGCCACGCAGTTCTCGGTGTCGGCCTGGTGACGGGGGATCTTGTAGTAGCCCCGGAAGACCAGTTTGCGCTGGTCGCCCGTGCCGGTGATGTCGTAGATCCCGTCGGCGCCCCGGTTGGGGCCGGTGGCCTCGTTGCAGGTGGCGGCGCCGCCACCGCCGAGCTCGTCGGTGAACACCACCTTGTCCGCGTCCTCGTTGAAGGTCGCCGAGTGCCAGAACGCGAAGTTCACGTTGTCCTGGACCCGGTCGATGACCCTCGGGTGCTCGGGCTCGCTGATGTCGAAGAGGATGCCGTCGCCCATGCAGGCGCCCGCGGCCAGGTCCTCGGACGGCAGCACGGTGATGTCGTGGCAGCCGGTGGTCTTGGAGACCCCGGGGTTGGTGGGCGCGCCGGGGTTGCCGCCGTCCGGGAAGAGCACCGGGAAGCCGACGACGGCGGCCTTGGTCGGGTCCTTCTTCGGGACCTTGACCACGGAGATGCCGTCGTGCGGGGGCTGGCAGTCGGGGAAGGCCTCGCTGGGCGAGTACGAGGAGACGTAGAGGTAGATGTCGCGGCCGCCCGGCACCAGGGTGTGGGTGTGCGATCCGCAGGCCGTCTCCACGGACTTGATGTACTTGGGGTTCTTCTTGTCCTTGATGTCGAAGATCTTGATGCCCTCCCACGAGGACTTCTCCGTGGCGGGCTGCGAGACGCTGTTGCAGGAGTCGTCGTTGCGGGAGGAGTCGGTGGAGAGGAACAGCAGGTCGCCGGAGACCGAGACGTCGTTCTGGCCGCCGGGGCAGAGCACCTGGGTGACGATCTTCGGGGTCTTGGGGTCGGCGATGTCGTAGATGGTGAAGCCGTCGTAGTTCCCCGCGTAGGCGTAGTCGCCCTGGAACGCGAGGTCGGTGTTGATGCCCTTGAGGCCGGCGTCGGGGACGTTGGCCAGGGGTTTGACGTTGGCGCTGTGCACGATCTCGTCCTGGCCGGGGATCTCCCCGGGGGCGAGTTCCCGGCCCGGCGCGGGGTCCGCGCTCAGCCGGGAGCCCGCGCCCGGGGAGGAGTCCCCGGGGTCGGGACTGGCGGCCGCCGGTCCGGCGGTGGCGAGGAGCGTAGTGAGGAGTCCGGCGGCCGCGAGGGCCGCCCCCAGACTCCGGTGGCGCACTCTGACGGTGTGCAGCAAGGTCACTGTGCCTCCCGTGGGGGCCCTGCGCTCCGTTCCCGGGCGGGGAAGCGGAACCTGGACCCCGGCAGTATCTTCCTTTTCATGGACATGGCAAACGCGTTACTCGGCCGATTCCTGGGGGCGGCCCTGGCCGCCTCACTCCTCCTCCCGCTCGCCGGCTGCACGAGCGGTGACGACGGCCCGCGGGCGGCCGGCGCCGGCTCGCCGGTCGTGGTCGCGCCGGGCAGACCGGGCGAGGACGCCCGCACCCTCTCCCCCGGAGAGGCGGCGAAGCGGCGGCCGGACGACAGCCCCAACGCCGCCGACCGGGCCTACGTCCGGCACATGATCGAACACCACCGGCAGGCCCTGACGATGAGCGGCCTGGCCCCTGAACGGGCCTCGTCGGACGGGGTGAAACGGCTCGCCGAGCGGATCGCCGCCGCGCAGGGGCCCGAGATCGGGGCCATGGAGAAGTGGCAGGCCCGCTACCCGGCGCCGGCCGGGGAATCCGGCGGGCACGACCACGGCGCGATGCCGGGCATGGCCACCGAACAGCAGCTGCGGGAGCTGACGGACGCCCGCGGCGGCGACTTCGACCGGCTCTTCCTCAGGCTGATGACCGCCCACCACGAGGGGGCGGTGACGATGGCGGGTGAGGCACTGGCCCAGGGGAACAACGGCGCCGTCGAGGAGATGGCGAACGAGGTGGTGGCCGTCCAGAGCGCCGAGATACACCGGATGCGCTCGATGGGCTGACGGGTGCGGGGGCCGGTGGCATGCTGGGGAGCACCTGCGGGAGGAGTGCCGCCGTGCTTCGTGTCGCCGTCGTCGGTTCGGGCCCCAGCGGGGTCTACGCCGCACAGACACTGGTCGAGCAACGTGAGGTCCCGGGCGTACGGGTCGACGTGCTGGACCGGCTGCCGGCTCCGTACGGCCTCGTCCGGTACGGGGTGGCCCCCGACCACGAGAAGATCAAGTCGCTGACCGGAAACCTGCGCGGGGTGCTGGAGGACGAGCGGATCCGGTTCCTGGGGAACGTGGAGGTCGGCGGCGAGCCGCTGACCACCGCCCGGATGCTGGAGCTGTACCACGCGGTGGTGTACTGCGTGGGCGCCGCACGGGACCGGCCGCTCGGGATCCCGGGCGAGGAACTGGCCGGGGTGCACTCCGCGACGGCCTTCGTGTCCTGGTACAGCGGGCACCCGGACGCCGGCTCCTTCGACCTGGGCGGGGTCCGCTCGGCGGTGGTCGTCGGGGCGGGCAACGTCGCGGTGGACGTGACCCGGATCCTGGCCCGGGGCGTACCGGAGCTGGAGCCCACCGACATGCCGCAGCCGGCGCTGGGGGCGCTCGCCCGCAGCGGGGTGCGCAGGGTGGCGATGGTCGCCCGGCGCGGCCCCTCGCAGGCCAAGTTCACCACCAAGGAGCTCCGGGAACTGGGCACCCTGCCCGGGGTGTACGTCCGTACGGACCCCGCCGAACTGGCCCTGGACCCGGCATACGCCGACCCGGCCGCGGCGCAGGCCCTGCCGGCGGTGGCCCGGCGCAACCTGGAGGCGCTGCGCGGCTGGGCCGGGGCGGAGCCGCCGGACGGGGAGGCGGGGCGGGAGATCGCGCTGCGCTTCTACCTGCGCCCGGTGGAGGTGCTGGGCGGCCCGGACGGCCGGGTCCGCGGGATGCGCTTCGAGCGGACCGCGCCGGACGGCCGGGGCGGGGTGAGCGGTACGGGCGCCTACGAGGACGTGGCGGCCGAACTGGTGCTGCGCTCGGTGGGCTACCGGGGCGTCCCCCTCCCCGGCCTGCCCTTCGACCCGGCCACCGGCACCGTCCCGCACGCGGCGGGCCGGGTGGTCCGCGCCGGGCGGGCCTCGGTCGGCGAGTACGTGGCGGGCTGGATCAAGCGCGGCCCGACGGGGGTGATCGGCACCAACCGCCCCTGCGCCAAGGAGACGGTCTCCTCCCTCCTCCAGGACGCCGCGGTCCTGGCCCGCCGCGACCTCCCCGGCGACCCCCTGGACGCCCTCGGCTCGGCGGGCCTGCGCCCGGTGGAATGGCCGGGCTGGCTCTCGATCGAGGCGGCCGAGGCGGAACTGGGCCGCTCCCTGGGCCGCCGCTCGGTCAAGATCCCCGACTGGCCGGGCCTGCGCACGGCGGCGGGCCTGGCGTAGGGCCGCGCGCCCGTGGCTCAGGTCACGCGGGCGGCGCGCGCCCGGCGCGCGGCCACCTCCTCCGCCGTCACGGGGACTTGGATGCGGTACACGTCGCCGACCCGCAGGTTGCCGGGCGTGCGGTACTCGCCGTACGTGCCGATGACCGAGACGGTCACCCGGGAGGCGGGCTGCCAGTACGTGCGGTAGTACGGCGTGTTCGCCGCGTACTCCGGGATCTCCACCAGGGGGACCCCCCGCCTCTCCAGCAGGCGCCGCAGCTTGTCGAACCGGATCCGGGGCGCGAACCGGCCGTACCGGGTGCGCAGGACACCGTCCACGAGGGCGCCCCTGCGGTACGCCAGCCGGTGCACCTGGACGCTGATGTGGTGCCCCTCCCACGGGTCACCGCCGTGGGAGCGCTGCCAGTGGAACTCCACGAGCCCGTAGTCGCGCGACAGGACGCCTCGGCCGGCGTTCTCCCCGCAGTCCGCTCCGAACACCTCGGCGACGCGCTCGGGAGAGTCGGCGGGGCCCAGGCCGAGCACGGTGCCGGTGGTGACGGCGTCCACGTAGAACGCCAGGGAGTACGGGGTCACGCGCGGCCTTCCCCCCGTGCGGGAACCCCCTCGACGGCCCGGGCCACCCGCTCGCCCCGCCTCGACTCCTGGGCGGCGGCCGCCGTCAGGAGGGTGTCGAGCAGGCCGGGGAAGAGGGACTGGAGGTCCTCGCGGCGCAGGCCGTTCATCTTGGCCGTGCCGCGGTAGGTCTGGCGGACGACCCCGCTCTCGCGCAGGACGCGGAAGTGGTGGGTGGTCGTCGACTTGGTGACCGGCAGGACGAAGTCCGAGCACGCCAGCTCGACCTCCCGGTCCGCCAGTTCGCGGACGATGGAGAGCCGCAGCGGGTCGGAGAGGGCGTGCAGGACGCCCTCCAGGCGGATCTCCTCGCGCTCGGGGTGGGCCAGGGCACGGGGCGCGTCACGTTCCGTCATGTCCTGCTCCGCTCCTTCGGGTTCCGGCCGGGCCGTGGGGCCGGGGTTCCCATGGTACGAGAACCTTCGTACGACCGGGCCGGGTGCGGCGCGGGAGCGGCCGTACCGCGCCGCACGCCGTTCACCAGGCGCGCTGGTACTGCCCGGGCACCGGGAGCTCCGCGCCCAGCTCCGCGGCCGCGCGGCGGGCCCAGTACGGGTCGCGCAGCAGCTCCCGGCCGAGGAGGACGGCGTCGGCCTCGCCGTTGGCCAGGATCTTCTCGGCCTGCTCCGGCTCGGTGATCAGCCCGACCGCGGCGACCGGCAGGGTGGTCTCGGCCTTGACGCGGGCCGCGAAGGGCACCTGGTAGCCGGGGCCCGTCGGGATCTTCACGCGGGGGGCGAGCCCGCCGGTGGAGACGTCGAGCAGGTCCACGCCGTGCTCCACGAGCAGGGCCGCCAGCCGGACCGTCTCGTCGGCGGTCCAGCCGTCCTCCTCCAGCCAGTCCGTGGCGGAGATCCGGAAGAACAGCGGGAGCTCCTCGGGCCACACGGCGCGGACGGCGTCGACGACCTCGAGGGCGAAGCGGGTGCGGTTCTCGAAGGAGCCGCCGTAGGAGTCGGTGCGCCGGTTGCTGTGCGGGGAGAGGAACTCCCCGATGAGGTAGCCGTGGGCCCCGTGGATCTCGAGCACCTCGTAGCCCGCGGCGCGTGCGCGCCCGGCGGCGGCCGCGAACTGGCCCGTGACCTCGTGGATCTCCTCGACGGTCAGCTCGTGCGGCACCGGGTGGCCCTCGTCGAACGCCACCGCGCTGGGGGCGCTGGGCTCCCAGCCGTGCGCCTCCTCGCCGACCGGTCCGCCGCCGTTCCAGGGCTGGTCGGTGGAGGCCTTGCGGCCGGCGTGGCCGATCTGGATGCCGGGCACCGCACCCCGGGACCTGACGTAGGAGGTGATCCGGCGCAGGGCCTCGACCTGGGTGTCGTTCCAGATGCCGAGGTCGTAGGGGCTGATCCGGCCCTCCGGGGAGACGGCGGTGGCCTCCTGGATGATCAGGCCGGTGCCGCCCACCGCACGGGCCGCGTAGTGCGCGAAGTGCCACTCCCCGGCCACGCCGGCGTTCGGGCCGAAGGCCTCGGCGCTGTACTGGCACATCGGCGCCATCCAGATCCGGTTCGGGACGGTCACCGACCGGAGGGTGTAGGGCTGGAAAAGGGCGGCGAAGGCGGCGGGTGCGGCACTCATGGGGTTCTCCAGACGTCACCGGACGCGCACCGGGGGTCGGCGCGGCGCTAAGTACGAGAGACACCGTACTACGGACTTTCTCGTAGTACGAGAGTTCCCGTACAAGCCTTGGCGGGGAGGGTGGGACGGCCGTCGGCCCCGCCTCGGCGGGCGTTGTCAGTGGGTGGGTGCAGACTGGCGGGAAAACCGCCGTATCGGGACAAGGACGTCCGGAGGTGTCGGCCATGACCGACGTGCTACTGCTCGCGGGGACCCGTAAGGGGCTGTTCATCGGCCGCCGCCGGGACTTCGGCCCGTGGGAGTTCGACGGGCCGCATTTCAACGCCCAGGCCGTCTCCGCCGTCGCCATCGACACCCGGGGTCCGGCCCCCCGGCTGCTGGTCGGTGGCGACAGCTCGCACTGGGGGCCGTCCGTCTTCAGCTCCGACGACCTGGGCGCGCGCTGGCGGGAGCCCGCCGCGCCCGCCGTGAAGTTCCCCAAGGACACCGGCGCCTCCCTGGAGCGGGTCTGGCAGCTGCACCCGGCCGGCCCGGAGGCCCCCGGCGTGGTCTACGCGGGGACGGAGCCGGCCGCGCTGTTCCGCTCGGCCGACCGGGGCGAGTCCTTCGAGCTGGTACGGCCGCTGTGGGAGCACCCCACCCGCTCCGCGTGGGTGCCGGGAGGCGGCGGCGAGGGGCTGCACACGGTGATCACCGACCCGGCCGACCCGGACGCGGTGACGGTCGCGGTCTCCACCGCCGGGGTGTTCCGCACCCGGGACGGCGGCGCCAGCTGGAGCCCGTCCAACCACGGGGTCTCGGCGGTGTTCCTGCCCGATCCGCACCCCGAGTTCGGCCAGTGCGTCCACAAGATCGCCCAGGACGCCGGGGACCCCGACCGGCTCTACCTCCAGAACCACTGGGGGGTCTACCGCAGCGACGACGCGGGCGCCGCGTGGACGGACATCGGCTCCGGCCTGCCCTCCGACTTCGGCTTCGCCGTCGCCGCCCACCCGCACCGCCCGGACACCGCCTACGTCTTCCCGCTCAACGCCGACTCCGACCGGGTCCCGGCCGGGCACCGCTGCCGCGTCTTCCGCACCCGCGACGCCGGCGCCACCTGGGAACCGCTGGCGAAGGGGCTGCCGGACGGGGACCACTACGGCACGGTGCTGCGGGACGCCCTGTGCACGGACGACGCCGACCCGGCGGGCGTCTACTTCGGCAACCGCAACGGCGAGCTGTACGCCAGCCACGACGACGGCGACACCTGGCGGCTGCTGGCCGGACACCTCCCGGACGTGCTCTGCGTACGCGCCGCCGTACTGCCCTGACCGGCGCCCGGCGGGCCGCGCGTCTGGGAGGCTGGCGGGCATGAACGCCCACCCGCCGCCGCAGCTGCGGCAGTTGACCCGCCCGGACGAGGTCACCCCACGGCTCCGGGAGGAGCTGATCGACTGCTGGGAGGCGGTGGTCAACTCCGGCGGCGCGGTCATCGCCGCCGAGTTCCCCCTGCCTCCCGTGAGCCGGACCGACGTCGCCCCCGTGGTCGACGGGCTGGTCCGCGCCCTCGACCCCGGCCTCGGACGGATGCTCGTCGCCACCGTCGGCGGCGCGCTGGCCGGCTGGCTGGTCGTCCGCCGCGACCGCCACCCGCTCGTGGCCCACCGGGGCGCCGTCAACCACGTGCAGACCCTGCCCCGGCTGCGCGGCCGCGGGATCGCCACCGCCCTGATGGAACGGGCCACGGCCGTCGCGCGCGAGGAGATGGGCCTGGAGCGGCTGGCGATCGCCGTCCGGGGCGGCGCCGGCCTGGAGGAGTTCTACCGGCGGCTGGGCTGGACGGAAGTCGGCCGGTGGCCGGGCGCCCTGCGGGTCGCGCCCGGCGACGACCGGGACGAGATCCTGATGAGCCTCGTCCTCTGACAAAAATGCCCCGCGGGGGTTACGGTCTTATGACCGTTTGCCGACACCGGTACGCATTCCTCGGCGGAGAGGAACAGCTGGGATGAGCAACGACCCCTCGTACGGCGACCCTTCGCACGGCGGCACCTCGTCACCCCCCTTGTACCTGGAACCGAGACTCGCACCGCGCACGGCGGCCCTCCTGGGGTCGCCGGCGTTCCTGCACACCCTCGTCGACGCCCTCGGCTCCCCCCTCAACGTGATCCTGCCCGACCAGATCGCCGACAACGTCCGCGGCTTCCGCGCGGTGTTCGCCCGCCACCAGCTCGCCGGGCGGATCTTCTTCGCGCACAAGGCGAACCGCTCCAGCGCCCTCGTCCGCCGGCTGACCACCACCGGCGCGGCCCTCGACGCCGCCTCGCTCGCCGAGTTGCAGCACGCTCTCGGTTCCGGCTTCGCCGGGGCCGACCTCATGGCGACCGGCCCCAAGGACCCCGAGTTCCTCTGGCTCGCCGCGCGCGCCGGGGCGCTGGTCAACGCCGACGGCCCCGGCGAACTGGAGCGGGCGGCGGCCCTCGTCCGCGACCGCGGACTGCCGCAGCTGCGCGTCCTGGTGCGGCTCTCCGGGTTCGAGGCGCCCGGGGCCCGGCGGCTCTCGCGCCGCAGCCGCTTCGGCACCTCGGTGAAGTCCCTGCACCACCTGCTCGACGTCCTCGACCGCCACCGCGCCGAGCTGGACCCCGTCGGAGTCGGCTACCACCTGGACACCACCAGCGTGGAGGAGAAGGCGGCGGCCCTGGAGGGCTGCCTGCACGCGATGGAGGAGTTACGGGTCCGGGGCTTCACGCCGAGGGCCGTGGACGTGGGCGGCGGCTTCGGCGTCGGCTACCTGGCCCACGCCGCCCAGTGGGAGCGCTACACCACCGAGCTGACCCGCGCCGTCATGGGCGCCCGCCCGCCCCTCACCTGGGGTGGCCACGGCTACGGCCTGCGCGCCGAGAACGGCACCCTGCGCGGCGCGCTCGGCCTCTACCCGGCCCACCGGCCCACCGCCGGTCCCGGCTACCTCGACGAACTCCTCTCGCACCCGGCACCGGGACTGGGCCGCCCGCTGGGCACCCTGCTCCTGGAGGGCCTCTACGACCTCTACGCCGAACCCGGCCGCGCCCTGGCCGACCAGTGCGGGCTCACCCTGGGCAGGGTGCTGGAGGTGCGGCCCTCCGACACCGGGGAGCCGCTGGTGCGCCTCGCGCTCAACGCCGGGGACGTCAGCCTGGAGGACCACGGCGTCCTCGTGGACCCGGTGGTCCTGCCCCGCGACCCCGCCCCGCCGCCGGCGGACGCCCCGGTGGCGGTGCACCTCATGGGCAACCTCTGCCTGGAATCGGACCTGATCACCCGCCGGACGGTCTTCCTGCCCCGGCCGCCGCGCCCCGGCGACCTGCTCGCCTTCGCCAACACCGCCGGGTACTGCATGGACTTCGGCGCCACGCGCGCGCAGGGGCAGGCGATCGCACGGAAGGTGGCCGTCCACCGGGAGGAGGACGGCGCCTGGCAGTGGTGCCTGGACGAGCAGTACTGGCCGCTCACACGTACGGGGGAAGCTCAGGGATGAGGTACGACAGCATCACCGAGGCCATCGGCGGGACACCGCTGGTCCGCATCGACCCGGCCGTCCACGGCCTGCGCCACATCGACCTCTACGCCAAGCTGGAGATGCTCAACCCCTTCGGCTCGCTCAAGGACCGGGCCGCCTGGAACATGACCCGCGACCGGCTCGCCGGTGCCGCCGAGCGGGGCGAGACGGTCGTGGAGCTCTCCAGCGGCAACACCGCCAAAGCGCTGGCCCTGATCTCCGGCCTGCACGGGCTGCCGTTCAAGAGCGTCACCAACCGGATGCGGATACCCGAGGTCAAGGAGCTGCTCCTGCTGCTCGGCGCCGAGATCGAGGAACTCCCCGGCCGCAGCGAGTGCCTCGACCCGGCCGACGAGGACGATCCGCTGACCCTCTTCCACCGGCAGCTGAACCTGCCCGGCAGCGCCCACCTGCACACCGACCAGTACTTCAACGCCCTCAACACCGAGGCGCACGCCGCCGGGACCGGCCCGGAGATCATCGCGGACCTCGACGGCCGGGCCCCCGACTGGTTCGTCGCCTGCGTGGGCACGGCCGGCTCCTCCACCGGGGTGGCGCGGGCGCTGCGCGCCCACGACCCGGCGGTGCGCGTCATCGGCCTGGTCGGGGAGAAGTCGGACTTCATCCCGGGCATCCGCACCATCGACGAGGTGCAGGAGGTCGGGATCTTCGACCCGGCCACGTACGACACCCTGGAGCCGGTGACCTCCGACGAGGCCATCGAGGGGATGCTGACGCTGCTGCGCCGCTGCGGGCTGCTGGCCGGCCCGACCGGCGGGGCCGCGTACTTCGGCGCGGTGCGCCATCTGCGGGAGCTCGACGCCGGGCTGACGGAGCGCAGGACGGCCGTGTTCATCGTCTGCGACCGGGTGGAGAGCTACGTCGGCTACATCCGCCGGCGCCGCCCGGACCTGCTGGGGCTGCCGCCCGTGCGGAACTCGGTCGCCACGCTGACCGAGGCCGAGGTGGCCTCGGCCGCCGTCATCGGCGTCGACGAGGCCCGCGCGTGGATCGGGGAACGGCACCCGCTGGTCGTGGACCTGCGCGGCCCGTTCGCGTACGCCGCGCTGCACATCGAGGGGTCGGTGAACATCGTGGACGAGCTCTTCGACGAACTCGTGCGGGGCGGGCTGCCGTTCGGCCGGAGCCGGCCGGTCCTGCTGGCCTGCCCGGTCGGCGAGAAGTCGGCCCGGTACGCGGCCCTGCTGACCCGCATGGGCCACCCCGACGTGCGCAGCCTGGCCGGCGGGATCATCGCCTGGCGGGACGCCGGTGCCCCCCTGGTGCGTGACTGACATGGCCGCTCCCGCCACCGAGCTGGCGGCGCTCGCCGACTGGCAGCGTCCGCTGCGCGCCCAGTTCCCGATCATCGAGGGCCACCCGGGTCTCACCTATCTGGACAGCGCCGCGACCTCCCAGAAGCCACAGCCCGTCCTGGACGCCGTGCAGACGTACCTGACCACCTCCAACGCCAACGCGGCCCGCGGCTCCTACCCCTGGGCCAACACCACGACGGCGCTGGTGGAGAACGCCCGGGAGCGGGTCAAGCGCTTCCTGGGCGATCCGGACCCGGAGCGGTCCTCGGTCCACTTCACCAGCGGGACCACGGAGGGGCTGCGGACCGTCGCGCGGGACTGGCTGCCGGCCCTGCTCGTCGACGGCGACGAGATCGTCGTCCCGTTCGCCGACCACCAGGCGAACCTGTCGCCGTGGCTGGAGGCCCGTGACCTGCTGGCCCGCCGGGGGGTGCGGGTGCGGGTCCGGGAGCTGCCGTACCAGGCGGCCTCGGGGGACTACGATCCGCGGGCGCTCGCGGCGGTCACCGGGCCGCGGACCCGTTTCGTGGCCGCCACGCACGTCCACCACGTCTACGGCGTCGACATGAACGTGCACCGGATCCGGCAGGTGGTCGGCCCGCAGGTGCCGATCTGTCTGGACGCGGCGCAGAGCGTCGGCCACCTGCCGGTCTCGGTGGCCGGCCTCGACGTGGACTTCGTGGTGTTCTCGGGGCACAAGGCGATGGCGCTGCCCGGGACCGGTGCGGTCTGGGCGCGCGGGCTGCGGGGGCCGCGCCTGCGGCCCGGCGGCTGGAGCGGCACCCCCAACACGGCCGGGATCGCCAGCCTGACGGCGGCGCTGGACTGGCTGGACGCCGCCGGCACCGGCCGGATCGAGCGCTGGACGGTGGCGCTGACGGCGCTGCTGACCGACGGGCTGGACCGGATGGACGCCTACGAGGTGCTCGGCTGCCGGACCAGCCTGGCGGCGGGGTCGCGGGTCCAGCGGCGCCGCAGCCTGGTCACCTTCCGGCACCGCGGGATCGACTCACGGGACCTCGGGTTCATCCTTTTCAGCCACGGGTTCATGGTGCGGACGGACGGCCACTGTCAGGCCGGACACGACGGGCGGGAGGGCTCGGTGCGCGTCAGCCTGCACGTCCACAACACCCCGGAGGAGGTACGGGAACTCCTCGCGGCCCTCGCCAGTCTGCAATGATTTCCATGAGCGGGACGTGGCTTCGGTGGCGGAGGCAGTGCGAGCGGCATGGGCATGGGCATGGGCGCGGGCATGGGCGTGGGTGCGGGCGTGAGCGGTGTGAGTACGGGGACGGCGGCGCGCTGGGTGGAGCGCTGGGAGCGCCAGCAGCGGCTGTACGCGGTCGACCGGGAGGAGAGGTTCACGGTCATCGCCGACCTCGTCGAGCAGGTGGCGGGCGGGCTGCCCGCCCCGCTGGTGCTCGACCTGGGCAGCGGACCCGGGTGCCTGGCCGCCCGGCTGGCCGCCCGGCTGCCGGGCGCGGAGGTGGTCGCGGTCGACTCGGACCCGCTGCTGCTGGAGCTCGGCAGCGCCCACTACGGCCGGGCGCTGCGCTACGTCAACGCGATGATCGGCGAGCCCGGCTGGCTCGGCCGGCTGGGGCTGGACCGCCCGGCGGACGCCGTGGTGTCGGCGACCGCCCTGCACTACCTGGGCGAGGGAACGCTGCGGCAGGTGTACGGGGAGCTGGCCGGGCTGCTGCGGCCCGGCGGGATCCTGGTCAACGGGGACCACATCAGCCCGGACTCGGCCAGGGTGTCCGAGCTCGCCCGGGACGTCGGGCGCCGCCACGCCGAGCGCCACGCGGTGTGCGCGTACGAGGAGGACTGGGAGTCCTGGTGGTCGGGCGCGGCGGGTGACCCGGAGCTGGCCCCCCTGCTCTCGCGCGACGGCGAGGGCGGGCGGGCCCCCTGCGAGGGCAACGACCTCACGGTTTCCGGCCACGTCGCGCTGCTGCGCGAGGCGGGGTTCCCGCACGTGGGGGCCGTCTGGCAGGTCGGCCCGAGCCACGTCCTGGCCGCCGTCCGCTGACGGCGGCCGGCGGGCGGAGACCTTAAGGCAGGCGCCAGTCCACGGGCTGGGCGCCGCCCCCGACGAGCAGTTCGTTGGCCCGGCTGAAGGGGCGGGAGCCGAAGAAGCCGCGGTCGGCAGACATGGGCGAGGGGTGCGCCGACTCGATCGCCGGGAGGTTGCCGAGCAGCGGCCGCAGGTTGCGGGCGTCGCGGCCCCAGAGGATGGACACCAGCGGCTTGCCGCGGGCGGCGAGCGCCCGGATGGCCTGCTCGGTGACCTCCTCCCAGCCCTTGCCCCGGTGACCGCCCGTCTTGCGCGGGGCGGTGGTCAGCGCCCGGTTGAGCAGCAGCACGCCCTGCCTGGTCCAGGGGGTGAGGTCCCCGTTGGAGGGCCGGGGCAGGCCCAGGTCGGTGTGCATCTCGCGGAAGATGTTCTCCAGGCTGCCCGGTACCGGGCTCACCTCGGGGGCGACCGAGAAGCTCAGCCCGATGGCGTGGCCGGGCGTCGGGTAGGGGTCCTGTCCGACGATCAGCACGCGGACGTCGTCGAAGGGCTGCTGGAACGCGCGCAGGACGTTCGGCCCGGAGGGCAGGTAGGTCCGGCCGGCCGCTATCTCGGCGCGGAGGAAGTCCCCCATGCCCGCGATGCGGTGCGCGACGGGTTCCAGGGCCTTCGCCCAGCCCGCTTCGACAAGTTCGTTCAAGGGTCGTGGTGCCACGCTGCGTCACTCTACTGGGTCACACTGACAGGGCGTTACCGGTACGTTCCGTCGACCGCCGCTCGCCGTCCGTGAGTTGATCCGGTTGAACCGTGTATGACATTCAACGGATAAATGAGGACAGATGCCACCTGGGCGGGCCCTGCCCGAACACCTGGTTCCGATAAGCCAGTAGCATGCGGCGCCATGAGCTCCCCCACTGGGCCCGCAAACGGCCTGCCCGTACGAATGCCGCGACCCCGCCAGACCGGACGGCACCGCCGGCCCGAGCCCGCGGTGGCGCCCGAGGGCGCGCCCGCGCTGGTGCTCGCCGTGCCCGGTGCCCCCTCGTCCGCCTCGCGCAGCCTCGCCGAGGAGATCCTCAGCATCGGCCGCTCCGAGCTGCCCGGCCTGGACGCCCGGATCGGATTCCTGGAGGGCGAGGACGGCGAGGGGAGCGAGTTCCCCTCGCTGTCCGGCGTGCTGAGCGCCGTCGCCGAGGAGCGGACCGTGCGCGCGGAGTTCGCCCGCGCCGCCGGTCACGAGGTGCCCGCGCCCACCGGGCCGGACGCCGTGGTGGTGCCCCTGCTGGCCGGTCCGGACGCCGACCTGCTGCGCCGGATGCGCCAGGCTCTGATGGACTCCTCGGCCGCCGCCGAGCTGGCCGACGTCCTCGGCCCGCACCCGCTGCTGGCCGAGGGCCTGCACGTGCGCCTCTCGGAGGCCGGCCTGGCCCGCGCCGACCGCGCCCGTCTCTTCACCGTGGCCACCGCCGCCGACGGCATCATCCTGGCCACCACCGGTGGCGAGGAGGCCGTCCAGGCCGCCGGGATCACCGGCATGCTGCTCGCCGCCCGGCTCGCGGTGCCCGTGATGGCCGCCGCCCTGGACCAGGAGGGCTCGGTGGCCGCCGTCGCCGCCGAGCTGCGCGGCGCGGGGGCCGTCCAGCTGGCGCTGGCGCCCTACCTGATCGGCCCGGAGGCGGCCGAGGGGCTGCTGGACACGGCCTGCAAGGAGGCCGACTGCGCCACCGCCGAGGTGCTCGGCGCCTACTCGGCGCTCGGCAAGCTCGCGGTCGCCCAGTACAGCGCGGCCCTCGGGCTCCAGCTGGGGGCTCCCGCCCAGTAAGGCGTTCGGGAAGGGCCCGCCCGGGATGTTCCCGGGCGGGCCCTTGCGCGTGTCCGGCCGGCCTCAGCCGAAGACCACGCAGGTGGCGGCCGGCGCGGCCAGGGAGCCGGCCCGGACGAGGCGGCCGGTGTCCGGGTCCACGTCGAACCAGGTGACGTCCCCCGAGCGCTCGTTGGCCGCGTAGAGGCGGCGGCCCGAGGGGTCCGCCGCGAGGTCGCGCGGCCAGCGGCCGCCGCAGCCGACGGTGCCGGCGGGGCGCGGCTCCCCGGGCCCGCCGGCGAGCGAGAAGGTGACCAGGGCGTCGGCCCCGCGCACCGCCGCCCACAGGAAGCGGCCGTCGGGCGAGACCGTGATCGCCGAGGGATAGGCCCGTACGCCGTCCAGGAGGCCCTCCGGGGCGATGGGCACCTCCGCGACCGGGTCGAGCAGCCCCGCGTCCGCGTTCCAGCGGCAGACGGTCAGCAGCGGCTCCAGCTCGTGCAGTACGTAGACCACCTCGCCCGCCGGGTGGAAGGCGAGGTGGCGCGGACCGGTCCCGGCGCGCAGCACGGCCCGGGCGTGGACCCGGAGTTCACCGGTGGCCGGGTCGAGGAGGCAGACCCGTACGGTGTCGGTGCCGAGGTCCACACCGAGGACCCAGCGGCCGGTGGGGTCGGGCAGCACCTGGTGGGCGTGCGGGCCCGCCTGGCGCTCGGGGTCGGGGCCGGAGCCCTCGCACGGGAGGACGGCCGCGGGGCCGGAGAGGCCGCCGTCGTCGGCGATCGGCAGGCTGCCGAGGCTGCCGGAGGTGTAGTGGGCGGTCAGCAGCCGGCGCCCGGCCACGGCGAGATGGGTCGGGCCCGATCCGCCCACCGGGACGGGGGCGCCGAGCGGGACGAGTCCCCCGGCGGTGGGGCGGAAGGCGCCCGCCGTACCCCGCTCGGTCTCGCTCACCGCGTAGAGCACGCCGGTGGCGGGGTCGAGCGCGAGGTACGAGGGGTCCGGCAGGGAGCCCTCCGCCGAGAGCGGGGTCAGCGCTCCGGTGGCCGGATCCACGGCCGCGGTGATGACACCGCGGCCGCCCCCCGAGGTGAACGAGCCGATGTAGGCCCGGTGTCCGCCGCCGTGGTCCGTGCTGTGGCCGCCGTCCACCGGTGCCCCTCTCCGTCGTCCCGGATCCGTTCCGAGCCGACCGTAACAGAAGGTCTAGACCAAGTCCCGCCCCCAGGCCCGTTCCTGCGCGCCCTCGTGGTGGACGTACGCGGTCGCGCTCGGCCGGTCCTCGTAGGTGCGGTGGAAGACGGGGGTGGCCGACCCGGAGATGGGGGGGACGATCCAGGACCAGTCGGCGCCCACCTCGCGGCCCTTGCGCTCCTCGCGCTCCAGGTGCGAGAGGAACCGCCGGGACTCGGTGTGGTGGTCGGCGATGGTGACCCCGGCCCGGTCGAAGGAGTCCAGCACGGCCCGGTTCAGCTCGACCAGGGCCCGGTCCTTCCAGAGCGAGCGGTCGCTGGAGACGTCCAGTCCG
Organism: Streptomyces sp. NPDC000075; assembly: GCF_040301925.1. Classification (NCBI taxonomy): domain Bacteria; kingdom Bacillati; phylum Actinomycetota; class Actinomycetes; order Kitasatosporales; family Streptomycetaceae; genus Streptomyces; species Streptomyces sp. NPDC000075. The sequence goes on along the minus strand of NZ_JBEPFL010000017.1, from coordinate 22,935 downwards.
AGCCTGCGGGCGACGGCCGGGAGGAGGTTGTAGCGGTCGGTGTCGGCCAGGTTGCGGGCGCCGATCTCGGTGCCCATGTACCACCCGTTGAAGGGGGCGGCGGGGTAGTGGATCCCGCCGACCTCCAAGCACATGTTGGAGATGGCCGGAACCGCGTGCCAGCGCAGCCCCCAGTCCGACCAGTCGTCCCGCCCGTCGGGGTGGCGGATCGGCACCTCCAGCACGGCGTCGGCGGGGGTGTCGAACCAGCGGGGCTTGTCGTCGACGCCCTGGACCACCAGCGGGAGGAGGTCGAAGGGGGTCCCCGGGCCGCCCTCCCAGCCGAGCCGCAGCAGGGCCTCGGTGAGCCGTCTGTTGCGCGCGTCGCCGACGGTTATCGAGGGGTGGTCCCCGTAGCCGGCGTAACGCACCAGCTGCTCGCTCCAGATCAGCGGGCCCGGCCGGCCCGGGGCGTCCGGGGCGAAGACCGTGATGGTGGGCCGGACCCGGCCACCGTTCGTCGCCTCGCGCAGGTGCTCGAAGCACTCGGCGGCGATGTCCTCGGCGTCCGTCAGCCCGCGCCGGTCGCGCACGCGCAGCGAGTTCCAGTAGAGCCGGCCTATGCAGCGGTTGCTGTTGCGCCAGGCCACCCGGGCCCCGTGGACCAGCTCCTCGGGGGTGTGGCGGTAGGTGCCGGTCTCCGCGAGTTCGGCCCGAACGGCGGCGAGCCGGGCGCGCGGATCACCGGCCTGCGGATTCTCCCGGTGGAAGAGCCGGATGAACTCCTCGGCTTCCTCCCACACCTGAGCGTCGCTCGAGTGCTTCTGCAGAATTTCCATTCCGGGCGGTTACCCCCTGTCCGGACAGATCCACCCTGTACTTGCCGGATGAATGTGCAATGAACAATCACCCGTTGTACATGCGGCAGGTCAGCGCCGGGCTCCTCGCGCGGACGGAACACCCTTCCGAGTGATCTTCAAGCGTTGGCCTGCGGTCGGGCGGTGGGGCCGCGTACCATCCCCGGCATCCCGGATCGCCGGAACCGGGGCCTCAGTCACAGGGGCGGCTCATGAACAACGCCCGCTCCCCCGCCGCCGGCGTGCCGTCGTAGAGGGCGGTGTCCAGGCCGCAGAGGGTGAAACCCATGCGCCGGTAGGCGTGCACGGCGGGGGCGTTGACGGAGCTGACCTCCAGCCACAGGTGCGCGGCGCCGAGTTCGCGGGCGAAGCCGGCCGCGCGGTCCATCAGGGCCCGGCCGATGCCGCGGCCGCGGTGGGCGGGGGCGACCTCGATGTCCTCAATGGTCAGGCGCCGGTTCCAGGGGGCGTAGCGGACGGCGGCGAACCCGCACAGGGTGGCGCCGTCGAGGGCGACGAAGGTGCGGGCGTGCCCGGTGCCGTCCTCCTCCGGCTCCCCCGGACCGCCGGGCTCCTCCGGCTCGTCCGGCTCGTCCGGCGGGAAGACCTTGTGGAGCGGCGGGTCCACCGGCACCTCGCGGAGGGTGAACCCGGTGGCGGAGCAGTCCACTTCGAAGACGGTCCGGGTGTGGAAGGAGCCGTCGAGGGCTTCGATGGCCGCCCGGTCCCCGGGGCGGGCGGTGCGGAACTCGACGGTCGGGGCGCCTGGGGTGGTCATGGCCCCGACCGTACCCCCGACCGCCGCCGGGCGGGGGCGGTCCGCGTCAGGCCGTGACGGCCAGCGGGGCGCGCGGGTCGGTGCGCAGCGGGGTGGCGAGGGCGGCCAGGGCCGTCTCCAGGCCGTGCAGGTGGGCCAGGGCCGGCTCGGCTCCGGCGGGACCGGCCGGGGTGGCGGGGGCGGTGTTCGCCGTGGCGCCCTGCGGGGCGGTGAGCGCCTCCACGGCGGCCTCGACCCGCCAGCAGGCGGCGGCGAGGCGGGCGTCGTGGGAGGCCTGGGGGTCGGCGGCGACGGAGACGAGGCCGCGGACCTCGCGGGCGCAGTCGTCGAGCAGGGCCAGGACCTGGCGGGCGCGGGCCTTGCGGGCGCGCAGCGGGCTCAGCGGGTGGACCAGGGGCGCGAGCGCCATCCGCACCCGGGCCAGGAGCAGCTCCAGCTCGGCGGCGTGCGGGGCGGGGTCGGCGTCGGGGTCGCCCGCGAGGCGGTCGAGGGAGGCCGCGGTGGAGGCCCGTACGCAGTGCAGGGCGCGCTGGATCCAGGCGTCGTTGGCGGCGTGCGTGGTGACCGGGAGGATCAGGGTGACGCCGAGGGCCGCGCCCAGGGCGCCGACGGCGGTCTCCTCGAAGCGCAGGAGCAGCAGCCCGGGGTGCAGGACGCCGAGGAGCCCGTAGAGCAGTCCGGCCATGACCGTGACGAAGAACATCATCCAGGAGTACGAGGGGGCGGCCGTGTAGAAGATGCCGAAGACGCAGACGGCGACCAGCGCGGCGGTGGGCGCGGGCGCTCCGTGCAGGGGTACGGCGATCAGCAGGCCGGCGGCGATGCCGGTGACGGTGCCCAGGACCCGGCGGAAGCCGCGGACCAGGGTCTCGCCGCGCGAGGCGGTGTTGACGAAGATCCACCAGGCGGTGCCGACGGCCCAGTACCAGCGGTCCTCGGACAGGATCTGGCCGATGGCCAGGGCGAAGCCGCAGGCGGCCGTGGCCTGGAAGGCCTGGCGGGTGGTGGGCCGGGCGAGGCCGGTGCCGGGCAGCGGCGGCGGGGCGGCGGCCGGGGGCGTCCGGCGCTCGATGGGCCACAGCACGAACCGCACGGCGCCGGCCGACAGGAGCGCCAGGGCGACGGCGGCGAACAGCTCGGGCAGCTGCGCGGGCCGGGCGTGCAGGAACTGGGTGACGAAGAACATCATGAAGGCGAAGATGCCGAGGGCGTGCCCGCGCGGCCCCCACCGGCGGGCGTAGACCCCGGCGAAGACGACGGCGAGCCAGGCCGCGTCGCGCACGGGCGGCATGCCGTGCAGGGTGGTGGCCAGGACCAGGACGGGGAACCCGGCGACGGGCAGCAGGGCGGTGGTCACCCGCTGGGCCCGGACGTCCGCGTCGAGGACGGTGAACAGCGCGAGCAGGGCCGCGAGCCCGCCGGTGATGGACGCGGTCAGCGAGAGCCCGGCCACTTCGGCGACGGCGACGGCCAGCCCGGTGCCGATCACCGCGCGCGTCGAGTTCCTGAGCCTGGCGTGCCCCGGATCCGGAGCCGTGAACATCCTCTTCATGGCGGTGTGCCGCCCCCCTCGGAGTGGTGCGCGCCGTGCCGGTGTCCGCCCGGGGGTGGTGGGCAGCGTACGGGCACGGCGAAGGCGCCGCGCTCCGGTCCGGCGTCGTTGCCGGCCGGCGTCGCGCGGCGCCGAAAGTACATGGATACGACACAGATAAGCATCCGCAGGGGCATTGGCTCAAGGCGGGCTCCTCCCGCTGGGCCATTGGCCCCGCCCTGTGCGTACATTTCCGGCCACCGGCGGGCCAACGGATCGGCTGCGCGCCGGGGTGTCCCCGGCGCTCCCCCCGGCGCTCCCCCGACGCGCCCGGTGGCGGGGCGGCGGCGCGGGTGGCCACGATGGACGCATGAAGGGCGCGGCGGTGGACGTGCTCGTCGTCGGTGCGGGCCCGGTGGGGCTGACGGCGGCGGTGGAGCTGCGCAGGCGCGGGGTGTCCTGCCGGATCGTGGACCGGCTGCCGGGGCGGCTGCCGTACGCGAAGGCCGTGGGGATCCAGCCGCGCACGCTGGAGCTGTGGGACCGGATGGGGCTGGTCGCGGACGTGCTGGAGACGGCGGTCCCGCTGCGCGGGCAGCTGGTCTACGTCGACGGCGAAGAGCGGGAGACGTTGCGGATGGCGCTGCCGCCGGAGGTGCCGTACGGGTTCGCGGCGCTGCCGCAGTACGAGACGGAGCGGATCCTGGAAGCCTTCCTGGCCCGCTTCGGCACCGGGATCGAGCGCGGCACCGAGCTGGTGTCCTTCACGCAGGACGACGGCGGGGTGAACGTCCTGTTGACGGGACCGGACGGCGGCGAGGAGCTGCGGAGCGGGTACCTGGTGGGCTGCGACGGGGCGCACAGCACCGTGCGCAAGGGGCTGGGGCTGTCCTTCGGGGGCGGGGCCTTCCCCGAGGAGTACATGCTGGCCGACGTCGAGGTCGGCTGGGACCTGCCGTACGGGTACACCGTCCGGGCGGTGCACCACGACGCCGGCGGGGAGGTCGACGACCTGCTGGTCTGCATCCCGCTGCCCGGTCCCGGCCGCTACCGGATGTCCATGCTGGTGCCGCCGGAGCTCTCCGCGGCGGCCGCGCCGGAGGCCGGCGACGGGGTGGGGCACGGGCTGGAGGGCTCCCGGGCCCCCGCGCTCGGGGACGTCCAGGCGGTCCTGGACCGGATGTCGCCCCGGCCGGTCACCGCTTCCGCGATGCGCTGGTCGTCGGTGTTCCGGATCAGCCACCGCCTCGTGGACCGGTACTCCGAGGGGCGGGTCTTCGTCGCCGGGGACGCGGCGCACATCCATCCGCCGACGGGTGCGCAGGGGATGAACACCGGCATCCAGGACGCCTGGAACCTGGCCTGGAAGCTCGCCCTGGCCGTCGGCGGCTGCGCGCACCCGGGGCTGCTCGCCAGTTATGACGCCGAGCGCCGGCCGGTCGGCGAGGAGGTCGTCGGCCGCACGGTGCGCCACGCCCGCCTGACCGCCGGGGCGGCCGGCCGGGAGACGGCGGCGCTGCTGCGCGAGGCCCAGCTGCTGGTGGGCTATCCCGACAGCCCGGTCGTCCGGCCTCCGGATCCCGGGACGGCCGACGGCTCCGGGCCGGCCGACGGCTCCAGGCCGGCCGACGGCTCCGGGCCGGGGCCCGGCGAGCGGGCCCCCGACTGCGGCGGGCTGGCCGGGGAGATCCCCGCCTATCCGCTGCGGCTCCACGACCTGCTGAGGGACCGCGAGCACGTGCTGCTGGTGTACACCGACGGTGCGTGGGACTCGTTCGTTCCCCGACTCGCCGCACTGACGGGCGGGTTGCCGGCGGGGCGGCTCACGGCGTACGCGGTCCTCACCGAGGGCGGGACCGCGCCCGCCGGGGCCACGCCGTTCCCGGTGTACCGCGACGCGCGCGGCGAGTTCGCGCTGCGCTACGGGGTGCGGGAGGCGACGGCCTTCGTGGTCCGCCCGGACGGCTACCTGGGCGCCCGGCTGTGCCCGCCGACGGCCGCGGGGCTGGCCGGATACCTCGCGGGGGTCTTCGCCTGACGGGTACGGCTACGGGTGCGGCTACGGCTCCGGCTCGGTGGGGACGCACAGCACCGGAACCGGGGAGAGGTGCAGGAGCTTGTGCGGGGTCGAGCCGAGGAGGGCGCCCCGGATGGGGCTGTCGCCCCAGGTGCCGACGATGATGACCCGGGCGTCGTGGTGTGCGGCGGCGGCGAGCAGTGCCTGGGCCGGCTTGTCGTCCATCACCTCGACGGTCGAGGGGACCCCCGCCTCGTCGGCGGCTTCGACGGCCCGGGCGAGGGCGCTGCGGCCCGCCTGGAGTACGGCCTCGCGGTGAGCCCGGTACTCCTCGCCGGCGGCGCCGGGGGCGGCCGCGCCGTAGACGAGGACCAGTGGTTCCCCGAAGGCGGTGGCCACCTCCAGCGCGACGCGCAGGGCGCGCTCGGCGCCGGGCGACTCGTCGTACCCGAGGACTACGGACATCCGGGGCCTCCTCTGTTCTTCCCGCGGACGAGGGCCGGGTCGACGACGCCCCGGCGCTCCTGCCAGAACCTGCCGTCGCGGATCCGCCAGAAGCACATCAGGAGGACGCCGGCGACCGCGATGCCGATGCCGATGACCAGGGGCGGGCCGAGGCCGAACCAGGAGACCCCGCTGGCCGAGTTCCGCGGGTTGGACATGTCCTGGACGGACTCCACCAGCAGCCAGGCCAGCAGTCCGGCGCCGACCAGCGGGCCGACGCCGATCAGGAGGAGGTTGTGCGCGTTCTCCAGCAGGTGGCGGCGGTAGTAGACGGCGCAGGCCAGGCCGGTGAGGGCGTAGTAGAAGGCGATGAGCAGGGAGAGCGCGGTGAGGGAGTCGAGGAGGGCGTTCTCGCTGATCTGGTTGACGGCCAGGTACCAGACGATGGCGATGGCGGCCACCCACCAGGTGCTGACGTCCGGGGTGTGGAAGCGGTGGTGGATGTGGGCGAGCTGCGGGGGCAGGGCGTGCCGGCGGGCCATGGACAGGGCGGTGCGGGAGGCCGGGATGATCGTCGTCTGGGTGGAGGCGAGGGCGGAGGTGCAGACGGCGAGGAGGACCATCCAGTCCCAGCCGCCCATCACCTCGTGCGCGAGGACGGCGAAGATCGCCTCCTCCTCGCCGGCGTTCTCGGACAGGAACTTCGTCCCCGCGTAGGCGACGATGGCGAAGCCGACGGACAGGTAGGTGACGAGCAGCACCAGGGTGGACCAGATGCCGGCCTTGCCGGGGGCGGTGGCGGAGTCCTCGACCTCTTCCGTGAGGTTGACGGCCGACTCCCAGCCCCAGTAGATGAACACGCCGAGCAGCAGGCCTCCGGTGAGGGCGCTGCCGCCGGCGCCGAAGGGGTTGAGCCAGGTGACGGAGGGGTGGAGGGCGTCGAGGGTGCTGGTGCCGGCGTAGACCCGGTAGATGGCGACGACGGCGAAGACCAGGAGGAAGAGGACCTGGGCGAGGATGAGGACGTCCTGGAAGTGGGCCGACAGCTCGGTGCCGATGACGCAGACCGCGGTCATGGCGAGGATCAGCACCACGGTGAGGGTCTGGCGGACCACGGTGTTGGCCGCCAGGCCGTCGAGGCCGAAGGCCAGCAGCCCGAAGTGGACGGCGACGTCGGCGAGGGAGCCGATGACGAGGACGCCGGTCATGGTGATGGCCCAGCCGCCGAGCCAGCCCGCCCACGGGCCCATCGCGCGGGTCACCCAGGAGAAGGTGGTGCCGCAGTCCTGGTCGACCTTGTTGAGGTAGTAGAAGGCGGCGGCGATGAGCAGCATCGGGACGAACGAGGCCAGCATCACGCCCGGGGCGTAGATCCCGGCGATGGCGACGATGGGGCCGATGACGGCGGCCAGGGAGTACGCGGGCGAGGTCGAGTTCAGGCCGATGACGAGCGCGTCGAGGAAGCCGATCGCGCCGGCCTGGAGGGTGTCCTCGCCGGAGTCGGCGCCGGGGAGGGTGCCCTCCGGCCGGCCGTGGTCGCCCTGGTCCATGTACGCATCGTCACGCGCGGGGCGGTGGCGCGCGAGGCGGCACGGGGCGTCCGGGTGGCGGCGGCCCGCGCCGCGGGCGGGGCGGGGTGGGGCGGGCCGCCGGGCCGGGTCTCAGGGGCGGGTGTTCCAGCCCGCGATCACCGGGAGGCCGTGTTCCGTGGAGAGTTCGCTGACCGTGCCCGTACGCAGGAGGAACAGGCGGCCCGCCTCCGGGGGCAGGCCCAGGTAGCGGGCGGTCAGGACGCGCAGGAAGTGGCCGTGGGCGACGAGGACCACGTCCCCCTTGCCGGCGCGCAGCACCTCCGCGGCCCGGGCCAGGACGCGGTCCGCGCGCGCGCCGACCTGGGCGGCGTCCTCCCCCGGGTGCCGGGCGTCGCCCGGCGGGACGCCGTCGGTCCACAGGGACCAGTCGGGCCGGGTCCGCTGGATCTCGGCCGTGGTGATGCCCTCGTAGCCGCCGTAGTCCCACTCGTGGAGGTCGGGGTCGGGGACCCCGTCGGTCAGCCCCGCGAGTTCGGCCGTCGCCACGGCCCGGCTCAGCGGGCTGGTCAGCACCAGGGCGGGGTCGCGGTCACGGAAGTAGGGGGCCAGCGAGAGGGCCTCGTCGGCCCCGCGCGCGGTCAGCGGGACGTCGGTGAGCCCGGTGTGCCGCCCGTTGGCGCTCCACGCCGTCTCCCCGTGCCTCACCAGCAGCAGATCACTCATGTCCCGGACCCTACGGGGCGGTCCTCGCGCCCGGCACGTCGGCCCGGTGGAGCGGGGCGGGCGTGTCACCGCCGGACGTGCCGGACCGGTCAGGGGGCGTCGTCCCGCCGTCCTTCGAGGAAGCGGGCCCGGCCCTCGGCGAGGTCCACCACCGGCTCGGGGTAGTCGTACCGGGCCCGTTCGGCGGCGGGCAGCCGCCAGGGTTCGTGGACGCGGGGCGCGGGCAGGCCGGCGAGTTCGGGCACCCAGCGGTGGACGTAGCGGCCCTCGGGGTCGTAGCGCAGGCCCTGGCGGACGGGGTTGAGGATCCGGTTGGGCCGGGTGTCGGTGCCGGTGCCGGCCACCCACTGCCAGTTGAGCTGGTTGTTCGCCACGTCCCCGTCGACGAGCAGGTCGAGGAAGTGGCGGGCCCCGGTGCGCCAGTCCGCGTAGAGGGTCTTGGTGAGGAAGCCGGCGGCGAGCAGCCGGCCCCGGTTGTGCATCCAGCCCTCGTGGCGCAGCTGGCGCATGGCCGCGTCGACGACGGGGTAGCCGGTGCGGCCCTCCTTCCAGGCCCGGATCTCCTCCTCGGCGTCGCGGCCGGTGCGCCAGCGGTCGTGGCGGGGCCGGTAGTCCTCGGTGGCGGTCTCGGGGCGGGCGGCGAGGACCTGGTGGTGGAAGTCGCGCCAGCACAGCTGGCGGACGAAGGCCTCGGCTCCGGGTCCGCCGGCCTCGCGGGCCCGCTGGGCGGCCTCGACGGGCGAGAGGGTGCCGAAGTGCAGGTGCGGGGAGAGGCGGGAGGTGGCGTCGGCGGCGAGGTCGTCGTGGGTGTCCTCGTAGCGGGCGAGGCCTGAGCGCAGCCAGCGGGTCAGCAGCCGGCGGGCCTCGCGCTCGCCGCCGCGCGCCAGGCCGGGGGAGGTGCCGGTGACGGCGGAGCGGCGGGGCGGCTCCTCGGATCCGATGTCCTCGGGGACGCGGACGACGCGCGGGGCGGCGGCCGCCCGGCGCGGCGGCAGTTCGCTCCAGCGGCGCAGGTACGGGGTGAAGACTGCGAAGTGGCCGGAGCCCCGGCCGCTGGGGAGGATCGCGCCGGGGGCGACCGCGGTGATCACGCCGTCGTGCGCGTGCAGGGCGCACCCCTGTCCCCGGAGGGCCTCGCGCAGGCGGCGTTCGCGGGCCTGCGCGTAGCCGCTGACCCCGGCGGCGAGGTGCAGTTCGACGGCGCCGGCCTCCCGGACCAGGGCGCCGACCTCGTCGGCCACCTCCCCGGAGCGCAGTACGAGGCGGCCGCCGCGTTCGCGCAGTGCGGCGTCGAGGTCGGCGAGGCAGTCGGCGAGGAAGGCCGTCCGGTTGGGCGCGGCGAAGCCGGCGCGCTCGACGGCCCGGTCGTGGACGAAGAGCGGGACGACCCGGTCGCAGGTGGCGAGGGCGGCGCGCAGCGGCGGGTGGTCGTGCAGGCGCAGGTCGCTGGTGTACAGGACCACGGCGGTCTTCACGGCGCCGGCCTCCCTCATCCGAAATCTCAACAATCCGGGCTTGTCGGACCATTGGTACAGTCCTGGCATGGCGGTGGACGAGCTCGACACCCGGATCCTGCGCCTGCTGATCGAGCAGCCGCGCACCAGTGTCCGCGAGTACGCCCGGATCCTCGGCGTGGCGCGCGGGACGCTCCAGGCCAGGCTGGACCGGCTGGAGCGCACGGGGGTGATCACCGGAAGCGGGCCCGTGCTCTCCCCGGCCGCCCTCGGCCACCCGGTGCTGGCCTTCGTGCACATCGAGGTCACCCAGGGGCACCTGGACGACGTGGGCGACGCCCTGGCCGCCGTGCCGGAGATCATCGAGGCGTTCTCGATCACCGGCGGCGGGGACCTGCTGACCCGGGTCGCCGCCCGGGACAACGAGCACCTGGAGGACGTGATCCAGCGGCTGATCCGGCTCCCCGGGGTGGTCCGCACCCGGACGGAGGTGGCCTTGCGGGAGCGGGTCGCACACCGGCTGCTGCCCCTGGTCGAGGCCGTGGGACGAGCTGCACGCAAACCCTGACAGGATGGGGCGGACAGCGACACGACCGGCAGGACGGGCACAGCGGATGATCTCCGTCATATTCGATCTCGACGGCACCCTCGTGGACAGCGAGCCGAACTACTACGAGTCCGGGCGGCTCACCCTGGAACGGCACGGCGTCCCCGACTTCACCTGGGAACAGCACGCGCGGTTCATCGGCATCGGGACCCTCGAGACGCTGGAGCTCCTCAAGGAGCACTACGGGCTCCGGCCGCCGGTGGAGCAGCTGCTGGCCGAGCAGAACGCCGCCTATCTGGAGCTGGCCCGGACCCGTACGGAGGCCTTCCCCGAGATGCGGGCGCTCGTGGAGCGACTGCACGCGCGGGGGGTGCCGATGGCGGTGGCCTCCGGATCCTCCCGGGAGGCGATCGACGCCGTACTGGAGGGCACCGGGCTGGCGGCCCTGCTGCGCACGGTGGTCTCCGCCGAGGAGGTCGAACGGGGAAAGCCCGCGCCGGACGTGTTCCTGGAGGCCGCCCGTCGGCTCGGCGCCGCGCCCGCCTCCTGCGTGGTGGTCGAGGACGCGGCGCCGGGGGCGCTCGCGGCCCGTGCCGCCGGGATGGCCTGCCTGGCGGTCCCGTACGTCACGGACGGCGCGGCCGACCCGGCCTTCGCCGGCGTGGGCCTGCTCTTCCCGGGCGGCCAGGCGGAGTTCAGCGCGGCGGCGGCGGAGGAGTGGCTGGGCTCGCTCGGTGCCGGGTGGGCCGGGGGCGCGTGACCGTGGCGGCCGGGGGCTGCCGTCCGGCGGTGGGGGTTCAGCCCATGGTGCGCGGGAGGCGCAGGCTGAGGACGAGGGTCAGGGCGATCAGCCCGAGCTGCGCGAGCAGGGTGACGGTGAGGGCGTCGCGCATGCCGAGCGCGGCGTCCAGCGCGAGGAAGAGGCTGCCGAGCGTCGCCACTCCCAGGGCCAGCGAGGACTGCTGCGTGGTGACCATGACCCCGCTGCCCACCCCGGCCCGGTCGGCCGGCACGTCGGAGAGCATCAGCCGCATCAGCACCGGCAGCTGGAGGCCCTGCCCCAGGCCCGCGAGTGCCACGCCGGGGGCGAGGGCGGCCAGCCCCAGGTCCGGCCAGCCGCGCCACACGGTGACCACCAGCAGGGCGATGCCGACGGCCTGGACGACCCCTCCGGCGGTGACGACCCGGCTGCCGTAGCGCCCGACCAGGCGGGGTCCGGCGAGCGAGGCGGCGAAGAAGGCCACGGCCATCGGCACCAGGGCGAGACCCGCCGCGACCGGGCCCATGCGCAGGCCCTGCTGGAGCGCGACGGCGAAGGCGAACATGAACCCGCTGAAGCCGATCGAGAACGGCAGCAGCATCACGAGCCCGCGGCGCAGCGACACCAGCCGCAGCAGGCTCGGCGGCACCAGCGGGGTCCGGCCGAGGCGGTCGGCCCGGCGCTCGGCCAGGTAGAAGGCCACGGCGGCCGGCGGGAAGACGGCCAGCGAGAGCCAGGTCCACAGCGGCCACCCGGCCGCGCGGCCCTCCGTCAGCGGCAGCAGCAGGGACACGAGCGTCAGGCCCAGCAGCAGCGTTCCGGGCACGTCCACCGACGCCGGGCGGTCGGAGCGGGTCTCCGGGACGGCCCGGAGGGTGAGCACCAGTCCGACGAGCACCACCGGGACGTTGACCAGGAAGACCGAGCGCCACCCGGAGCCGGCCACGTCGGCGGCGACCAGGACCCCGCCGAGGATCTGCCCGGCGACCATCGACAGTCCGGCGGTGGCCCCGTACAGGCTCATCGCGCGGGCCCGGCGCGGGCCCCGGGTGGTGGCCTGGATGGTGGCGAGCACCTGCGGCAGCATCAGCGCGGCGGCGGCGCCCTGCGCCACCCGCGCGCCGACCAGCGTCCAGGCGGTGGGGGCCAGGCCGCAGGCGAGGGAGGTGACGCCGAAGGCGGCCATGCCGATCAGGAAGAGCCGGCGCCGTCCGGCCGTGTCACCGAGGCGGCCGCCCAGCACCAGCAGCACCGAGTAGGCCACGCCGTAGCCGCCCACCACCAGTTCCAGCATGGCCGGGCCGGCGGCGAGGTCGGTGTCGATGGCGGGCAGCGCCACGTTGACGATGAAGAAGTCGATGAGCGGGAGGGCCGCGCCCAGCAGGACGGTGAACAGCCCGAGGGGCGAGATCCCGGCGGGGGCGGCCCCGGCCGGAGCGGCCCCGGCCGGAGCGGCCCCGGCGGTGGACGGACGGGTCGGCGTTCGTACGGTGGATTCGGTCACGGAAGAGACGATCCTCCTCCGCTCAGCCTGGTACCAGAGTCTCTTTATCCTGGTACCACCAGTACCTGGAAACCGGCTGAGCGATAGGGCAGGCTGGAATCATGACCACTGTGGCCCCCCAGAGCGACCTGCGCCGGCACGAGCTGGCCGACTTCCTGCGCAGCCGCCGCGAGCGGATCACCCCCGAGCAGGTCGGGCTGGCCCGCGGCAGCCGCAGGCGCACGCCCGGGCTGCGCCGCGAGGAGGTCGCCCAGCTCTCCGCCGTCGGCGTCACCTGGTACACCTGGCTGGAGCAGGCACGCGAGATCCAGGTGTCCGCCCAGGTGCTGGACGCCCTGGCGCGCGCCCTGCTGCTGGACTCCACCGAGCGCGCGCACCTCTTCGCCCTGGCGGGCAGCACCGATCCCGCCCCGGACACCCGGTGTGCGAGCGTGACCCCCGCGCTGCGGGCCATGCTCGACCAGCTGGACCCGATCCCGGCGTGCGTGCAGAACAGCCGCTACGACATCCTCGCCTACAACGCCACCTACGCGCGGCTCCTGTGCGACCTGGACCGGCTGCCGCGCGAGGACCGCAACTGTCTGTGGCTGGCCTTCACCAACGCCGAGTGGCGGGCGTCGCTGGCCGACATGCCGGAGGTCAACCGGCTGCTGGCGGCCAAGTTCCGCGCGTCGATGGCCGGGCATCTGGCCGAACCGGCCTGGAAGGCCCTGCTGGCCCGGCTGGAGGCGGCCTCGCCGGAGTTCCGGGAGATCTGGGCGCGGCACGAGGTGGTCGGACTGGGCAGCAACAGGAAGTACATCCGCAACGCCCATGTGGGCCTGCTCCGCCTGGAGCACACCAGCCTGTGGCTGGGCCCGGCGGCCGGCCCGCGCCTGACGACGTTCGTCCCGCTGGACGAGGAGACCCGGCTGCGCCTGGAGGAGCTCCGCTCCCTGTCACCGGTCGCCGCCTGAGCCCTCAGGCCCGGGGGAAGATCCGGCGCACCCCGCGAGTTGGTAGAACCGTGAACGAAATGGCGCGGGACGCGGTGGACGTGGACGTGGTGGTCGTGGGGGCCGGGCAGGCGGGGCTGTCCAGTGCCTACCACCTGGCCCGGGCGGGCATCGACCACGTGGTACTGGACCACTCCCCGCGGCCGGGCGGCGCCTGGCAGTTCCGGTGGCCGACGCTCACCTACGGCAAGGTGCACGGGATGCACGCGCTGCCGGGGTGGGAGCTGTCCGGCGCCGATCCGCTGCGGCCCTCGTCCGAGGTGATCGGGGAGTACTTCGCGGCGTACGAGGAGCGGTTCGGGCTGCGCGTGCGGCGGCCCGTGGACGTGCGGGCCGTGCGCGAGGGCGGCGGCGGGCGACTGCTCGTGGAGTCCGCGTCCGGGAACTGGGCGGCGCGGGCGCTGGTCAACGCCACCGGCACCTGGGACCGGCCGTTCTGGCCGCGCTACCCGGGCCAGGAGCTGTTCCGGGGGCGGCAGCTGCACACCGCGGACTACCCCGGGCCCGGGGAGTTCGCCGGGGCCCGGGTCATCGTGGTCGGCGGGGGCACTTCGGCGGTGCAGCACCTGCTGGAGGTCGCCGAGGTCGCGGCGGAGACCACCTGGGTCACCCGCAGGCCCCCCGTCTTCCGCGACGGGGGCTTCGGGGAGGCCGAGGGCCGGGCGGCGGTGGCCCTGGTGGAGGAGCGGGTGCGCCGGGGGCTGCCCCCGCGGAGCGTGGTCAGCGTGACCGGCCTGCCGCTGAACGAGGCCGTACGGGCCGGGCTGGAGTCCGGGGTACTGGACCGGCTGCCGGTCTTCGACCGCGTCACCCCGACCGGGGTGGCCTGGGCGGACGGGCGGCGGGTGGAGGCGGACGTGATCCTGTGGGCCACCGGTTTCCGGCCGGCCGTCGACCACCTGGCCCCGCTGCGGCTGCGCGAGCCGGGCGGCGGGATCCGGATCGAGGGGACCAGGGCGGTCCGCGACGAGCGCGTCCACCTGGTGGGCTACGGGCCTTCGGCCTCGACCATCGGGGCCAACCGGGCGGGCGGGGCCGCCGTGCGCGAGATCCGCCGCCTGCTGGCCCGGGGACCGGCGGTCCCGGCCCTGGTCTGACCCGCCGGGGGCCGGCCCGGGGGCCCGGGGCCCGAGGGCGGGGTCAGGCCCCGGGGGGCGTCCCAGGGCCGTCGACGGGGAAACGGCGGTCGGGGGTCGCGGCCTGCTCGGCGGCCGGGGTCGCGTACACGTGGGCCGTCCCTCCGTCGATCCGCAGGACCGGATCCGTCCAGTGCTCGTCGGGACCGGGTACGAGGACGTGCGCCAGGGCGCGCTCGGCGTCGTAGACGAGGAGCGAGACGATCCGGTACAGCCAGTCCCCGAAGTCGCCGAGCCCCTGCGCGGGATGGTCCGCCGGGCCGCCGACGCGGATCACGTAGAACCGGTCCTGCTCCCAGTGGCCGCCGTTGTCGAGCCACTCCCCCTCACCGACGGGCGTGCCGTCCACCCACAGCCGGGCGGCGTCGGGCCCGCCGCGCAGCAGGAGCACCGCGCGGTGGCGGTCGTCGGCGGTGAAGTGGACGCGGATCTCGTGCGGGGTCCAGCAGTCGATGAAGCGGCTGCAGGCGCCCGGGACGGGGCCGGAGCGCAGACGGATCCCGTCGGCGGGGTCCGGGTCCCGGCCGCAGACACCGGGGGCGCGGCAGGGACGGTCCACGCGCCGGGAGCAGCCCAGGCCCATGGCGGCGACGTCGCGCGGAGCGGCCCGGGAGAGCAAGGCGGCCAGGCGTTGACGGTAGTGGCCGGCGCCGGAGCGGGCGGTGAGGCTGCGCTCGTCGCGCCACCACGCGACCAGTTCCCGGCCTTCGGGCGAGCGGGCCAGCCAGTCCGCCCAGTCGCCCGGGTCCTCCTCTTCCGCCGCCGCCCGCGCTCCCCCGGTCTCCGCTTCCCGGCGCCTTCGCGCGCCCCATGGCCATCGCACGACCCGCCCCCGCTCTCCGTGCGCACTCCGCACCGGCCGCCGATCGTAGGCGGGTACCGGTGAGGTCGCCTCTCATTTCACGGGGGCCGCCGGGGTGGCGGGCCGGGCCGGCGGGCCGGCCTGGGCGCGGGCCGGCCTGCCGGGCGCCGTGGCGGCGGGCTTGGCGGAGGGCGCCGCGCGAAGCCGGTTGAACTCCGCCACGTGCTTGCGGTGTTCCTCGTAGGTGGTGGAGAACCTGGTGTCGCCGGGCTTCACGGTGACGAAGAACAGCCAGTCGCCGGGGGTCGGCGCCACCGCCGCCGCCATGGCCTGGAGGCCGGGGCTGTCGATGGGCGTGGGCGGCAGGCCCTGGCGCTCGTAGGTGTTGAAGGGGTGGTCGATGCGGGTGTCCTTGACCTTGACGTCCACGGTGTTGCGGTTCAGCGCGTAGTTGAGGGTGGAGTCCATCTGGAGCGGCATCGACTTCGCGAGCCGGTTGTGGACCACCCGGGCGACCTTGCCCATGTCCGCCGGGTTGTCGGCCTCGGCCTCGATGATGCTGGCGAGGGTGGCCGTCTGGTACGGGGTCATGCCGTGGGCCCGGCCGCCGTCGGCGACGGCCTTGGTGGCGAGCTTCTGGTTCGCCGTCCGCACCATGGTCGCGAGCAGTTCGGCCGGGGTGGTCTTCGAGGTCACCGGGTAGGTGGCCGGGAACAGGTAGCCCTCCGGGTTGCCCTTCGCCTCGGCGGGCAGGGCGAGCCCGGCGGTGGCGACGGCCGAGGCGGTGGTGCCCGCCGGGAGCCGCAGCTCCTTGTCGACGGCGGCGTAGACCTGCGGGGCGCGCCACCCCTCGGGGATCAGCAGGGGGCGCGGCGTCTCGGGTGGCTGCGTGCGGGACAGCAGGGGGACGAGGACCGCCGCCCCGAGCCCGATCCCGAGCAGCGTGGTGAACAGGAGCAGCAGGCGGCCTCGGCGGGTGAGCCGGGAGCGGCGCTGCGGCGGCTGGTACGCATGAGGCATGTCGGCACGCTAGCTCCCGTACGTGCAGGTTCCGGGCACCACACCCGATTCCGGTCGTATGATCACACGTTCACCGGAGTCGGCGCGGCATCCGCGTCACGGCCCTCGTCCCGCCCGGGCGCCCGCTCCGGCTGGGGCGCGTGCGCCGCGTCCCGGTCCCGGCGGACCAGCGCGGCGTAGCGGCCACCGGCCCCGAGCAGCTCCTCGTGCGTACCGCGCTCGGCGATGCGGCCGGCGTCCAGGACCACGATCTGGTCGGCGTCCCGGATGGTGGAGAGGCGGTGGGCGATGGTGATGGTGGTGCGGCCCCGGGAGAGGTTGTCGATGGCCCGCTGCACGGCGTGCTCGGTGCGCGTGTCGAGGGCGCTGGTGGCCTCGTCCAGGATGAGCACCGGGGGGTCGCGCAGGATGGTCCGGGCGATCGCCAGCCGCTGTTTCTCGCCTCCGGAGAAGCGGTAGCCGCGCTCGCCGACCAGGGTGTCGTACCCGTCCGGCAGGGACTGGATGTGGTCGTGGATCTGCGCGGCGCGGGCCGCCTCGGCGATCTCCTCGTCGGTGGCGTCCGGCTTGGCGAAGCGCAGGTTGTCGGCGACCGAGGCGTGGAAGAGGTAGGTCTCCTGGGAGACCACGCCTATGGAGCGGGCCAGCGAGTCGAAGTCCAGGTCGCGTACGTCCACCCCGTCGAGGGAGACCCGTCCGCCGGTCACGTCGTAGAGCCGGGGCACCAGGTAGCTGAGCGTGCTCTTGCCGGAGCCGGTCGGGCCGACCACCGCCAGGGAGCCACCCGCCGGGACGGTGATGTCGATGCCGGTGAGGGTGGGGCCGGTCTTGGCCTCGTACGCGAAGTGCACGTCCTCCAGGCGGATCTCGCCCTTCGCGCGGCCCAGCCGGACCGGGTCCTCGCGCTCGGTGATGTCCACCGGCAGGTCGAGGTACTCGAAGATCCGGGCGAAGAGGGCGAGCGAGGTCTGGATCTGCACGCCGGTCGACAGCAGGCTCACGGCGGGCCGGAACAGGCCCTGCTGGAGGGTGACGAAGGCGACGAGGGTGCCGACGGAGAGGGAGGGCGCGCCCGTCTGGAGGGCGATGCCGGCCGCCCAGTAGATGAGCGCGGGCATGGCCGCCATCACGATGCCGATGGTGGACATCCGCCAGCGCCCGGCCATGCTGGAGCGCACCTCCAGGCCGACCAGCTTCTCCGACTCCTCGGCGAAGGCGGCGGTGAGGGACTCCGAGCGGCCCATGGTGCGGCCGAGCAGGATGCCGCTGACGGACAGCGACTCGGTGACCGTGGCCGCCATGGCGGCCATCTGCTTCTGCCGCTTGGTGGTGATCTTCTTGCGCTCCCGGCCGACGCGGCGGCTGATCCACACGAAGAGGGGCAGCAGGAGCAGGGAGACGAGGGTGAGCCGCCAGTCGAGCGCGAGCATCGCGACGACGGAGGCGACCACGGCGGTCAGGTTCGACACGAGGGAGGTCGCCGTCGAGGTGACGGTGGCCTGCATGCCGCCGATGTCGTTGGCTATGCGGGACTGCACCTCGCCGGTGCGGGTGCGGGTGAAGAAGGCCAGCGGCATGCGCTGGAGCTGGGCGTAGACGGCGGTGCGCAGGTCGTGCATGACGCGCTGGCCGACCGTGGTGGAGATCAGCGTCTGCAGGACGCCGAAGACGCTGGTCACCACCGCCGTCAGGATCATGCCGAGCGCCAGCAGGCTGAGCAGCCCGGTCCGGCCCTGGGGGATCGCGACGTCCAGGATCTCCTTGAGCAGGAACGGCGAGGCGACGGCGACCAGCGAGGACGCGCCGACCAGCGCGCCGACGACGGCCAGGCGGCCTCGGTAGGGCCGGAACAGGCCGAGGATGCGGCGCAGCTCGCGCGGGCGGTCGGCGGGGGCCGGCCGGCTGGGGTCGAGGGCTTCGTTCGACGGGGTCCACTTCGGCTCGTCGCTGTGCATGGGCCTCCTTTCGCCGGGGACTCCGGTGAGCCTAGCTCATTGTTACCTATGCTCACAATGAATTCCGTCCTGCTACTGTTTCCCAGTATGAGCACCGGTTCCGACACCGACACCCGCGATTCGACCGACGGCGTCCTGGCCGAGCAGCTGCTGCGCCTCACCCGCCGGCTCCACCGGATCCAGAAACGCCACATGGAGCCGCTCGGGATCACCCC
Organism: Streptomyces sp. NPDC000075; assembly: GCF_040301925.1. Taxonomy (NCBI): domain Bacteria; kingdom Bacillati; phylum Actinomycetota; class Actinomycetes; order Kitasatosporales; family Streptomycetaceae; genus Streptomyces; species Streptomyces sp. NPDC000075. The sequence goes on along the minus strand of NZ_JBEPFL010000017.1, from coordinate 4,686 downwards.
GGCCCAGGGCCGGCTGCTGCGGATCGTGGCGCACTACGCGGACGGCACGCCGCCCCGAATGGCCGACCTGGCCACGCGCCTTGAGGTCGTCCCGCGCGCCGTGACCACGCTCGTCGACGGTCTGGAGGCGGCCGACTGCGTGCGCCGCGCGCCCGACCCGGCGAACCGGCGCGTGATCCGGATCGAGCTCACCGAAACCGGTCGCGCCACGCTGCGCCGTCTGCGCAACGCGCGAACCGACGCGGCAGAGGAGATCCTGGCTCCGTTGACCGCCGAACAGCGCGAGGTACTCGGCGGTCTGCTCAACGCGCTCGCGGACGTCCCGGCGGAGCGCCGCTGCTGAAACGGTCCCCCTGAGGGGCGCCGCGTGCGGCGGACCGGGGCGCCCGCACGGACGAGGGGTCGCACATGCCGCTGTTCGAACCGAAGCCGGACGCCCTGCGCCCACGCGGCCACGGCGCCCCCGCCCCCGACCGGGTCCCGGACCGGTCGGCCTCCGGCACCCCGCGGACCCTGCGCGAGGAGCTCACCGCGCTCCTCGGCGCCGAGAAGGTGCTGTGGCGGGTCTCCGACCTGGTCCGCTACGCCACCGACGCCTCCCCGTACCGGTTCGTCCCGCAGGTCGTGGTGATCGCCGAGGACGTCGACGACATCTCCGCCGTCCTCTCCTACGCCCACGGCAGACAGCGCGAGGTGGTCTTCCGCGCCGCCGGGACCTCGCTGAACGGCCAGGCCCAGGGCGAGGACGTGCTGGTCGACGTACGCCGCCACTGGCGGGGCGTCGAGGTCCTCGACGAGGGCCGCCGCGCCCGGATCCGGCCCGGCACCACCGTCTTCCGCGCCAACGCCGCCCTCGCCCGCCACGGCCGGATCCTGGGCCCCGACCCGGCCAGCGCGATCGCCTGCACCCTGGGCGGGGTCGTCGCCAACAACTCCTCCGGCATGACGGCCGGCACCACGCGGAACGCGTACCGCACCCTGTCCTCCCTCACCCTGGTCCTGCCGACCGGCACCGTCGTGGACACCGCCGACCCGCTCGCCGACGAGGAACTGGCCCGCGCCGAACCCGCCCTGTGCCACGGGCTCATGGAGCTCAAGCGGGAGATCGAAGCCGACCCGGCGCTCGTCGCGCGGATCCGCGCCAAGTACGAGATCAAGAACACCACCGGCTACCGGCTCGACGCCTACCTCGACGGCACCACGCCCGTCGAGATCCTGCGCGGCCTCGCGGTCGGCTCCGAGGGCACCCTCGCCTTCATCGCCGAGGTCGTCTTCGACACCCTGCCGCTCGACCGCGAGCTCACCAGCGCGCTGCTGTTCTTCCCCTCCCTGCCGGCGGCCGCCGCCGCGGTCCCGCTGTTCAACGAGGCCGGGGCGCTCGCCGTGGAGCTGATGGACGGCAACACCCTGCGCGCCTCGGTCAGTGTCGCCGGGGTGCCCGCCGACTGGGCGGAGCTGCCCAGGGACACGGCGGCGCTGCTGGTGGAGTTCCGCGCGCCGGACGCCGCCGGGCGCGCGGAGTACGAGCGCCGGGCGGCCGCCGTGCTGCCCTCGCTGGAGCTGGTCGCGCCGGTCCCCTCCGTCACCAACGCCTTCACCGGCGACCCGGCCGTCATCGCCGGCTACTGGAAGGCCCGCAAGGCCTTCGTCACCGCCGTCGGCGGGGCCCGCCCCCCGGGCACCACCCTGATCACCGAGGACTTCGCCGTACCGCCGTCACGGCTGGCCGAGGCCTGCGAGGCGCTGCTGGCCCTCCAGGCGGAGCACGGCTTCGACGCGGCCGTCGCGGGGCACGCGGCCCACGGCAACCTGCACTTCCTGCTGGCCTTCGACGCCGCCCGGCCCGAGGACGTGGACCGGTACGCGGCCTTCATGGAGGCCTTCTGCCGGCTCACGGTCGAGCGGTTCGACGGCTCGCTGAAGGCCGAGCACTCCACCGGCCGCAACATGGCCCCCTTCCTGGAACTGGAGTGGGGACCCGCCGCCACCGACCTCATGTGGCGCACCAAGCGGCTGATCGACCCGGAGGGCATCCTCGCCCCGCGGATCCTCCTCGACCGCGATCCGCGGGCGCACCTGCGCGGCCTGAAGACGATCCCCGGGGTGGAGGCGGAGGCCGACCCCTGCATCGAGTGCGGGTTCTGCGAACCGGCCTGTCCCAGCGAGGACCTGACGACCACTCCGCGCCAGCGGATCGCGCTGCGCCGCGAGATGACGCGCCAGGCACCCGGCTCCCCCGTCCTCGCCCGGCTGCTCGACGACTACGGCCACGACGCCGTCGACACCTGCGCCGGCGACTCCACCTGCGCGCTCGCCTGCCCCGTCGGCATCGACACCGGCGCCCTGATGCGGGAGTTCCGCCGGCGCCGGCACGGCCCGGTCGAGGAGCGCGCCGCCGCCCTGGCCGCCGCCCGGTTCGCCGCCGTGGAGGCCGCCGCCCGGCTGGCCGTGGCCGCCGCCGGCCGGGCCGGGGACCGGCTGCCGTCCGCCGTCACCCGGGCCGTGCGCAGGGCCGTGCGCCCCGACCTGGTGCCGCAGTGGCTGCCGCCGATGCCCGGGGCGGCCGCGCGCCGGCTGCCCCCGACCCGGCGGGTGGGCGCGGCCGCCGTGTACTACCCGGCCTGCGTCAACCGGATCTTCGGCGGTCCCGGGGACCGTCCCGGGCCCTCGCTGCCGGAGGCGGTGGTGGCCCTGGCGGAGCGGGCGGGCAGGCCGGTGTGGATCCCGCGCGACGTCCGGGGCACCTGCTGCGCGACGATCTGGCACTCCAAGGGGTACGAGGCCGGCAACCGGCTGATGGCCGACCGGATCGTGGCGGCCGCCTGGGGGTGGACGGCCGGGGGCCGCCTGCCGCTCGTGGTCGACGCCTCGTCCTGCGCCCTGGGGCTGGCCCGGGAGGTGGTCCCGTACCTGAGCGAGGACAACCGGGCCCTGCACGCGGAGCTGCGGATCGTGGACTCCGTCGTCTGGGCGGCCGGGGAACTGCTGCCGCACCTGGAGGTCCGGCGCACGGTCGGGTCCGCGGTCCTCCATCCGGCCTGCTCCATGCGGCACCTGGGGGACGAGGAGCAGCTGCGGGCGGTGGCGGGGGCCTGTGCCGAGGAGGTGGTGGTCCCGGACGACGCGGGCTGCTGCGCCTTCGCCGGCGACCGGGGGATGCTGCACCCGGAGCTGACGGCCTCGGCGACGGAGCGGGAGGCGGCGGAGGTCGCCGCGCGGCCGTACGACGCGTACCTGTCGGCGAACCGGATGTGCGAGGTGGGCATGGAACGGGCCACCGGGCACCCCTACGCCTCGGTCCTCCTCGAACTGGAGCGCGCCACGCGGCCCTGACCCCTCCGTACGCCCCTCCCACGCCCCCCCGGCCGTGCGCGCCCCCGGCCCGCACGGTGTGCGCCGGGCGGCGCCCCCCGGCCGGAAAACCGATTGCCGGGGCCGCGACCGGAAGGCGAACCTTGCGTGGTTTGCACTCACCGAGCCGTGATGGGGCGTCATGCAGATCAGCGACCTTCCGTATCCGGATCCCGGGGTCCCCGACGCCCGCTCCGGCCCGCGTTTCCTGTGGTGGCTGGCCCGGGGCCAACTCGGCGGGCAGGCCCGCAGCCTGGCCTGGGGGCTGGTGCACTTCTGCGGGATCGCCGGGCTGCCGTACGCGGTGGGCCTGGGCGTCGGGGCGGCCGTCGACCGCGACGGCGGGCGGCTGCTGCTGGTCGGCGGGCTGCTCCTGCTGGTCGGCGCCGCCATCGCGACCGGCGACGCCATGCTGCACCGGACCGCCGTCACCAACTGGATCACCGCCGCCGCGCGGGTGCAGCAGCTGCTCGCCCGCAAGACCGCCGAACTGGGCTCCGCCCTGACGCGTCGGGTGGCGGCGGGCGAGGTGGTGGCCGTGTCCACGGGGGACGTGGAGAAGATCGGCTGGTTCGTCGAGGCGGTCTCGCGCTTCCTCGCCGCCGCGTTCGCCGTCGTCGCCATCTGCGTCGGGCTGCTCTTCTACGCGCCCGCGATCGGCGTGGTGGTCGCGGCGGGCGTCCCGGTGCTCGCGCTGTCCGTGCTGCCGCTGCTGCCCCGGGCCACCCGGCGCGCCGACGTACAGCGCGAGAAGGCGGGCCGGGCCACGGAGCTGGCCTCCGACACCGTGGCGGGCCTGCGCGTACTGCGCGGCATCGGCGGCGAGGAACTCTTCCTCGACCGCTACCGCGAGGCCTCGCAGGAGGTCCGGGCGGCGGCGGTGCGCAGTGCCCGTATGTGGGCGCTGATCGCCGCGGTCCAGGTGGTGCTCCCCGGGGCCCTGATGGTGACGGTGGTCTGGTACGGCTCCGTGCTCGTCCTGGACGGCCGGCTGGCGGTCGGTGAGCTCGTCGCCGCTTTCAGCGCGGTGGCCACGATGCTGTATCCGCTGCGGCACTTCGAGGAGATCGCGATGGCGTACTCCTTCTCGCGGCCCTCCGCGCAGCGGGCGGCCCGGGTGCTGTCGCTGACGCGCTCGGACGACGCGTCGGGTCCCGCCGCCGGCGGGCCGGCGCAGGCCCTCGAGCCGGGCGGGGACCTGTACGACCCCGTGACGGGACTGCTGGCCCCGGCCGGGCGGTTCACGGCGGTCGTGTGCGGGGACCCCGACCTGGCGGGCCGGCTCGCGGACCGCCTGGGCGGACACGCCGTGGGCGCCGGGGACGCGGCGGCCGG